>JAFUVU010000005.1 GCA_017477465.1 Bacteroidales bacterium | reverse complement strand
TCCTGGCAGTATTGATCTATTTCCAGGATCTGTTCGCGTGTCATCATATGCTTCCGATTTTTTGCAAATGTAGCCAGGATCTCTCCCGGCTACAATATGCAGTTCATCGGATGCTTACACCAGTACAACATCTACCGCTAAAATCGCGACACGTAACTAACTGTTACATAACTACTTATAGAAATCAAGTGTGGCAAAAAGTCACACTTGATTTCTGTAAATGGCTGATGGTTAGGGAGTTGTGTGTCTAGGTTAGTCTAGGTCGTCGGCGTCTGTTACTGCTGCGCCTTTGCCCATCAGATAGGTTTTCATGAATTCGTTGAGGTCTCCGTCCAGGACGGCTTGGGTATCGGCCGTACTGTAGCCAGTGCGCAGGTCTTTCACCAATTTATAGGGATGGAGAACGTAGTTGCGGATCTGGGAGCCCCATTCGATGCGCTTTTTCTGACCTTCGAGTTCGGCCTGCTTTTCCTGGCGTTTTTTTAGCTCGATGTCATACAGTCTGGACTTTAGAATGAGCAGGGCCCTTTGCCGATTATCCTGCTGGGAGCGGGTCTCGGTATTTTCTACCATGATGCCGGAAGGCAAATGGCGCACCCTGACGCCGGTTTCCACCTTGTTGACGTTTTGTCCGCCATGTCCGCCGCTTCGGAAGGTGTCCCATTCCAGGTCGGAGGGATTGATTTCGATGTTGATGCTGTCATCGACCAGGGGATAAACAAATACACTGGAAAAGGTGGTCTGGCGCTTTCCCTGGGCGTTGAACGGAGATATGCGAACGAGCCGATGGACGCCGTTTTCGGCCTTCAGGTAGCCGTAGGCGTAATCTCCTTCGACTTCGATGGTGGTGCTTTTGATGCCGGCTTCTTCACCTTCGAGAAGTGAGGTTACTGTCATTTTGTAGCCGTTGCGCTCGCCCCAGCGGAGGTACATTCTCATGAGCATGGCACTCCAGTCGTTGGCTTCTGTGCCGCCGGCTCCGGAATTGATAGTGAGAACGGCACCCAGATTGTCGCCCTCACCGCCGAGCATATTTCTCAGTTCCAGTGCTTCTACGGCATCCAGGGCCTGTTTGTATGCTTGTTCCAGCTCTTTTGTTTCCGCGGTTTCCGTAGCTTCCTCTTCTTTGTCGCCGATACTTTCTTTGGCAAAGTCGTACAGGACTTCAAGATCGTCCGTCAGCGAGAGGGCCTTGTCATAATCCGACACCCATGATTTGATGCCGGACAGCTTTTTAAGAAAGGATTCTGCGGCTTTGGGATCGGCCCAGAAGTCGGGAGCCAGGGTTTCTTCCGTTTTGGCTGCAACTTCCCGGCGCTTTCCGGCGATATTCAGACAACTGTCCAGGGAAGAGACTCTTTCCTGCAGTTCTTTTATTTGTTCTAGAGTGATCATTGCGGGGGCAAAGATACGATTATTTTTTCGTTCTGCATCGTATCATGCCCCCTGAAAAATCACTATATGAGCCGTATGCCTTCCTGCTCCATTTCCGCAAGAGCGGTTGTATGACCTTCTGCATCTACATAGGCCAGGCAATCCTTGAGCACATAGACGTGGAATCCGTCTTTGAGCAGGTCTTCCGCTGTGTTGCGGACGCAGTATTCAGTGGCGATGCCGCAGACAAGCACGTTCTTCACCTCCATCAGGTGCAGGACTTCCGAAAGGCTTTGGCCGGCAGGGTTCAGACCTTCAAAGCCGCTGTACTGCTCCAGAGCCGGATTCTGCCCCTTGTAGAAGCAAAGATCCTCTGCCGCGTACGGGGCAAGGGTTTCGTGAATATCGGCCCCATGGGTGTCCTGGACGCAATGAGGGGGCCAGGGACCGCCCTGCTCGTGGAAAGAGCAATGGTTGGCGGGATGGCTGTCCCGTACGAAGAGGATGGGGAAGATGCTGCGGATGCCGCTGTCGTCAGGGTCTGTCAGCGAGGTCTCCTCTTCAATGTACTTGAGGGAGTTCCGCAGGGCTTTATCGGCCTCCTGGCAGGCCATTGAGCCGTCGATGAAGTCGTAGAGCATGTCCACTACAACCAGCGCAAGGTCTTTCATTGTATCAGTCAATATTAAAATCTTCAATTTCTTTTACCAGCTTGCCGATAATCGACATCTTAGTGTCATACAGAGCGTCCGAAATGTCCACTTTGTAGTAGTGGGGGTTGATCAGGCGCCTTTCGGCAGGGGACAAGTGGTGCAAGTTGTCCTTGTAGAAGGCCTTTTTCACTTCCAGAGAGTAGTAAGGGGCGATGCGCACCCCGTTTTTCACTGACTGAAGCTGGAGCGGGCGGGCGTCGTACTGCCCTTCCTCGAAGGTCTTGGTCTTGAAGGAGTCGTATTCGTCCCGCAAGGTGATGGTCTTTCCCTGCTGGATGGCGAGGTCCATCGCATCGCCGCGGAGGCAGGTGACATCGGCCTTGAAAACGTAGCCGTCCAGGGCATTGCCCTTTTCATTGTCCTGGGCCGATATGCGCCAGGTAATCTGGAAACCGGGGTTGATGAGCTTGATTTTGTCTTCCGAACGCTTGAGCACGGGCTCGCCGTCAATCTGGACAAGCTTATAGACATTGCCGAAGCAGGGAGCGGCCTTTGAAGTGGCGATTGCGTCGCCTACTCCGTAGCTGTCGATGCATGCGCCTTGGCGTTCCAGGTCGGTGATCAGGTATTCGTCAAGGCCGTTGGTGGCGAAAATCTTGCATTTTTTGAGGCCGTGTTCGTCCAGGATGCGTCGTACTTCCTGGGAAAGGTAGGCAAGGTCGCCGCTGTCCAGACGGATGCCGTAACCGGGGGCATAGCTGTCGTCGATGCCGTTTTCCTTGAAGGAACGGATGGCATTTTTGACGCCGCAGCGGAGGGTGTCGTAGGTGTCGATAAGAAGAATCAGGTTCTCACCCTTATGCGTGCGTATGTAGTCGCAGAAGGCTTTATGTTCGCCGTCCACGGTGCTGCCGTATGAGGTAATGAAGCTGTGGGCCATTGTGCCGGTGGAAGGCACGTTGTTGAAGGCGCCGGTGAGGATGTTTGAAGAGCTGGCGCAACCTGCTATCTGGGCCGCCTTGCCGCCATATACGGCCGCCCAAGGACCGTGGGCGCGCCTGGAACCGAATTCGCTGACCGGCCTGTCGGTGGCGCGGCACACGCGGGACGCTTTGGTGGCCACGGCCATCTGGTGGTTGAGGATGCAGAGCATGGGGGTTTCAAGAACCTGCGCCTGCACCAAGGGAGCGACTACCGTGACGATAGGCTGGTTGGGGAATACGATTTCACCTTCGCGCATTGTATAGAGGTCTCCGGTGAAACGCAGGCCGCTCAGGTATTTACGGAATTCCTTATAATCGTCACCCGGGAGGAATTTCTCGTAGAATTCTTCCGGTTCCGTACCCAGGGATTTGACCATTTCGATTACTTCCTCCGTGCCGCTTACTACGGCCCAGTTGTTATTTTCGGGGGCTTTGCGGTAGAAGAGGTTGAAAACGGCAATCTGTTCCTGTTTTCCACAGTCAAAGTAGGACTTTCCCATAGTGTACTGGTACTTGTCCGATACATAGGCATTGTTAATGATATTCATGGGAATAAATTATTTACTGCTTGTGAAATGCATTTCGTCCAGAAGATAACTTGCATGGCCGATTTCGCGGATAATGAAAAGGATATATCTGACATCCAGGGAGATATTGCGGCAGAAGTCGGGGTCGAAGACTATATCGCTCATCGTGCCTTCCCAAACGCGGTCGAAATTTATGCCGACAAGGTCTCCGTCCGCATTCAGCACAGGACTGCCGGAGTTGCCGCCTGTCGTGTGGTTGGTGGCAAGGAAGCAGACAGGCTGGTCATCGTGACCTCCTTCCGCATAGATATCCCTGAGTGTCTGGGGGATGTTGTAATCGAAAATAGCCGGATTGTCTTTCTCGATTATGCCTTTGAGCGTGGATACAGGCCGATAATAAATGGCATCCGAGGGGCTGTAGCCCTCCACATGGCCGTATGCTATACGCAGGGTGAGGTTTGCATCCGGGTAGAATGCCTTTGAGGCATCGAAGGCCATCTGGCCCCGCATATAGTCCCTGTATGTAAGGTCAATGCTGTTTTCCAGTTCAAAAACCTGGGGCCGAAGGACATTGAAATAGAAACTGTCGATGGAGAAGGCAAGTTCATTCGCTTCTGCTTCGTCGGCAAAGACTGCGTCGCGCCAGGCTTCCATTGAGCCGTATTCCTTTCGCTTTTGAATAAAATATGCGGGCTTGAAGCTGTCGTCCAGGGATTTGTCGAAGCAGTCCATCATTGCTACGAACATTTCTTTGTCGATGGGCTCATAATAATCCTTGGGATCCATAGGATAACCTGCAGCCATGCGCAGCTTTTCTATGCTGCGGACAGTCTCGTTGTAGTATTCATACGCCCTGAAAACGGGATTCCGGGCGGCGTACAAAGCGGCCAGCCGGTCTGTGATGCCTTTATATTCGCTGCCTGCCGCCCACTGTTCGAAGCGCTTTTCGAAGTCTTGCTTTGCGGCGACGGTCTTCATCTTCTTTATTCCTTTTTCTTCGCCCTGCCACTTTTTCCAGGCATTGGCGACGCCGGCATATTTGGAGGAATACTGGATGCGGACCGCCTGGCTCATGTCCATGTGCTTTTTCATAAGCTGCAGGCGAGTGGTCCTTATGCCGATTTTCTCCGGGTCCGATACGTTTGCTATGTAATCGACCTCTGCCGAGTGGATGTATTCGCGCGTTGAGCCGGGGCATCCATATACGAAGGTGAAATCGCCTTCCTTGACGCCTGCAAGGGATATTCTAAGCGACTTTTTGGGAGTGTAGGGAATGTTTTCGGGGCTGTAATCGGCAGGCATGTTGTCCTTGCCTGCGTAGATGCGGAAGATTGAGAAGTCGCCGGTGTGGCGGGGCCACATCCAGTTGTCCGTCTCTCCGCCGAACTTGCCGATAGAGGAAGGCGGCGCACCGACAAGGCGCACATCCCTGTATTCGCGGAAGACGAAGAGGAAGTACTGGTTGCCGTAATAGAGAGCTTCCACGCTTGCCCGAAGACCGTTCCCGGCCTTTTCTGCTTCTTTGCGCAGCTTTTCCGCATTCTTTCTTATCAGGGCCTGGCGCTGGTCCTCGTTCATTTTTGATTTATAGCCTTTGAGTACCAGGGCGGTGACGTCTTCCATCTTTTCCAGGAAACGTACAGTGAGACCCGGATTTGGCAGTTCCTGATCCTGCGAGAGTGCCCAGAAGCCGTCTTTGAGGTAGTCGTGCTCTACTGAAGAGTGCTTTTGAATGTAGCTGTAGCCGCAGTGGTGATTGGTCAGCAGCAGGCCGCGGTCGCTTACCAGTTCCCCGGTGCAGCCGCCGCCGAAGAGGACGACGGCATCCTTGAGGCAAGCCTGGTTGACGCTGTAAATGTCTTCTGCACTCAAGCGCAGGCCTTTTGCCTGCATGTCGCCGATTCTTTGGGAAATCAGGGATGGCAGCCACATGCCTTCGTCGGCCTTTAAAAAGGGGAGTGCGGACAGTAGCAGAGCTACCGAAAGAATGAGTTTTTTCATTATGCGCTCTATTTATGCAAAGGTAGCAAATTGTAGTGATAAATCAAACTTGCGGAAGCGAACAGCTTAGCGGCTCTTCGCAGGCGCCTCGCCAGTTGTGCATGCCGCCGCCAAGGCAGTTGCGGAAGCTTCTGCAGTTTTCGCATTTGCCTTTCCTGGCCCATGAACGGTCCCTGTAGCGCTGAAAACGCCCGTTCCAGACCTGCCAGAGGGAATCCTCGTAGATATTCCCTTCGCTGAAGACATCGCGGTCTATGTCCGGACATGCGCAGATGCGGCCGTCAATGAGAACAGACGCGATATTGATGCCGGCATGGCAGAAAAACGGCGTGTCACGCACCTGAGACTCGTACGGGCCCACATAACCCTGGCAACTGAAGGTGGTTTTCATCGGCCATTCTTCAAGGCGTCTGTCGCGGATGAAATCGAGCAGCCTGACATGCTCCCGGGCCGATAGGGTCATATCCGGATCGTCTTTGGCCCTGCCGATGGGAATCACTGTGAAAAGCCGCCACTGCTTTACTCCGAGCTGAGTGAGAAGACTGTGAATCTGAGGCAGCTGTGCAATGTTTCGCTTGGTGACGCAGGTTACGACGTCAAATGCCAGCCTTGGCGCTTTTGCGGCAGTGCCGATAGCGTTTATGGCCCGGGAGAAGCTTTCCGGATGCCTTCTCATGCGGTTGTGCTCCTCCTCCAGGCCGTCCAGGCTGATTGTGAGGGCGCCCAATCCGGCGCGAAGGAGTTTGCCCTGCATGGCCTCATCGTAAAAAAAGCCGTTTGAAACCATGCCCCATCCCAGTCCGCGCTGCCGGAAAGCGCGACCGCATGCCTCGATATCGGGGCGAAGCAGCGGCTCGCCACCTGTGAGCACAATGGTGAAGCCTTGGGGGATGTCCTTTTTAGGGATGGTGTCGAGAGCCTGCAGAAAGTCTTCCAGCGGCATGTCTTTTTCGTGGCTGAGCATCGAACAGTCACTGCCGCAGTGGCGGCAGTTCAGGTTGCAGCGGGTGGTGCATTCCCAGAAGAGATAGTTCAGTTCGTGCAGGCGGGTCTCCGCGCTGCGGAAGCGGCGGAAAAGCCAGGGGTTCATTCTGCAGTAACATCGGCCTCTTCGGCCTTTACTTCTTCTTGTTGCTGAACTTCCTGGGGTTGAGGGTCTGCTGCTGCGAGCTCTTCTTCAGGGATTTCTGCCGGAGGAGCTGCAGGTGTGCCGTAGCAGGCTTGAAAAACGAACAGAGCCGCGGTAAGGGATGCGCCTTTGAGTATGTTTCTGAACCACTTCATATTGCAAAAATAACGATTCCTTTCTGAAATACAAATAGAAAAGCGTCATTTGCTTTTTTGGGCAGGATTCGTTAATTTTGTCCTTTACAACCACATTTGTTATGAGAATTCCAGAATCTGAACTGATCATCAACGGAGACGGCTCCGTATTCCACATCCACCTAAAGCCGGAAGAACTCGCCGACAACGTCATCATGGTGGGAGATCCCTCTCGTGTTGATATGATTGCAGAATACCTCACGGACATTGAGTTCCGCCATGCCTCGCGTGAGTTTGTTTCAGTAACCGGAAAACGCAATGGAAAGCGCATCACGGCCCTGTCCCACGGCATCGGCCCGGACAATATCGACATAGTAATGACAGAGCTGGACGCCCTGGCCAATGTGGATTTCTCCACGCGTGAGGTCAAGCCCATCCACCGTGCGCTCAATATCCTGCGCATCGGCACTTCCGGTGCCCTGCATGCCGATATTCCGCTCGGCAGCTACGTGCTTGCACATATCAGCGTAGGCTTCGACGGCGTGATGAACTGGTACGGCAACCGCGAAAAAGTCACCATCCCAGAAGTGGAGGAAGCCTTCAAAAAGCACATGAACTGGCCGGATGTCCTGCCTTCACCGTATTTCGTAAAGGCCTCTCCTAAGATTATAGACCTTTTGAAAGACGTGACCTTCCAAGGCGTCACCATATCGGCCCCCGGCTTCTATGGCCCTCAGGGACGTGTAGTCCGTGTTCCGCTGGCAATGCCCAACATGCTTCAGGATATCGAATCTTTCCGCTTCACCAACGAAGGCAAGGACTACAGAATCACCAACTTCGAGATGGAAAGTTCTCCTCTGGCCGGCCTTGCAGCACATCTTGGCCACAATGCAAGCACAGTATGCTGCATCATAGCCAACCGTTATCTGCAAAGTTCCAACCCGGACTACAAACCCGCCATCAGGCGCCTTGTGGAGCTTTGCGTCGATAGAATGAGCACCCTGTAAACTGGACATCCCCTTCCATTCCCGCATTTTAGGCCATTTTTGACGGCGCCGGTGTTTTGCAATACCGCTATTCCTGCATTTTAGGCCATTTTTGACGGGAATGAAAGTCTCTTTCTTATATCGAAAGCAGTATGTCGTTCAGAAGGCCGCCGGCCGTCTGCCGCGTGCCTGCCCCCGCGCCCTGGATGAGCATAGGGGAGGGGTAGTCGCCGGTAGTGATAAGTATGGCATTGTCGGTGCCATGCAGATTGTAAAGCGGGCTGTCGTGCTCAACTTCCTGAAGGCCGACCACGGCTTCCCCCGCAGCGTTTACGGAAGCTACATAGCGCAGACGGTGCCTTTTTGCCGATGCCGCCGCATAGCGCTCGGCTATGTCATCGGGAATAGGCTCCAGCCTCACCTGCGACTCTTCCAGAGGCATGCCGGCCTGGCGGCTCAGGATCAGAATCTTACGGAGAACATCCTTGCCTGACAGATCGATTGACGGATCCGGCTCGGTGTATCCTTTGATTCGGGCTTCTTCGACAAGCTCATCCCATCCGCTGCCTTTGTAATTGTCCAGCAGGTAGTTAAGAGTGCCGGAAAGCACTGCGTCCATTCTTACCAGCGTGTCTCCGCTCTGAACAACGCGGTCCAAGGTCACAAGAACCGGTAGGGCGGCGCCTGCTGTTGTCTCGTAACGGAGCGAAACCCCGGCATCGTGCGCGTCCTTCTGAAGATTCCTGAACTGGGCGTAAGTTCCTGAGAATGGAATCTTATTGCAAGCGACAACGCTGTACCCGCTATGGAAAAGGTCGGGATAGCGGAAGCCGATTTCGTCATTCGCGGTGCAATCCACGAAAATGGCATTCTCCAGCGAAAGCGAACAAAGCGAGTCTATCCAATTCCCCGGAGTGCCATCGGCCAGAAGTTCTCCCGCGCGGTCAAGGTCAATCCCTTCAGTGTCAATAATATATCTGCGGCTGTTTGAAAGACCGCAAACTCTGAGCTCTTTGCCGGAACGTTTGGCGATGGCTGCGGCGTTGTCGCGGAGCATTTCCACAAGAGCCTTGCCGACCCTGCCGTAACCGGCTATGAATAAGGGAATTACCTGGTCGGTGAATCGGTCGAAGAATTCGTGATGTATGGCTCTGATAGCCTCGGCCGACCTGGCCGAAGGTACGATGACGGAAATATTTCGCTCCGAAGAGCCCTGTGCGGTAGCGCGGACAGGGATGGAGTGCCGTCCCAGGGCAGCGAGCATCTGCCCCGTTGCGCCGCTGTGTCCAAGGATGTCATCGCCGATTACGCATACAATTGAAAAACCGGTTTCCAGCTTCAGAGGATTGAGTTTTCCGAGGGAAATCTCATAGGCGAAGCAGTCGTTGGCTGCGCGGCGTGCGCGCTCTGTGTCTGCATCGGCCACGGCTATGCACATCGAGTGCACCGAGGAGGCCTGGGTGATAAGGATGATGTTGATTCCTTCGCGCGAGAGGGCGTCGAAAAGGCGTGAGCTGAAGCCGGGTACGCCCACCATTCCGCTCCCTTCAAGCGACAGCAGCGCTATGCCTTCCGAATGTGCGATTCCAATCACACCGCTGTGCGTGCGAGGGGGATTTTTCTCGACCAGGGTTCCGGGCTCGTCGGGATGGAAAGTGTCTTTGACGTAGATTGGAATTCCCTCAGCCACAACGGGTTGAATGGTCGGCGGATAAATAACTTTAGCTCCGAAATGTGACAGCTCCTGCGCCGCCCTGTAAGAAATGTTCGGAATCGGCCTTGCCGACGGAACCACCTTGGGATGTGCGGTCATGATGCCAGGAACGTCGGTCCAGATGACCTCGCGGCGGGCGTGGACGCCTACTGCAAACAGGGATGCGGTGTAATCGGATCCGCCCCTTCCCAGCGTTGCAGGCCGGCCGCATTCGTCCTTTGCAATGAAGCCGGGGACTATGAAAAGCTCGGCATGAATATGGCTTTCAAAAGCCTTCCTCACGCGGCTGTATGTCTCGGCAGTATCCACCTGACCTTCCCGCACAAGGATTATCTCCCTGGAATCCAGCCATCTGCAGGCGATGCCCATGGAAAGGAACTTGTCGGTGAGGATGCGGGTGGAAAATAGTTCGCCGAAGCTTTCGACGCCGGCAAGCGTAGCAGGGGAGAGCTCGCCCACAAGGAAAACGCCTTGCAGAAGATTCCCAAGCTGCGCAAACAATTCATCCACAGTCTTCTGCGTCTTGGGCCGATACCCTTCCGGGAGCAATTTTTCAATAATTTCGGCATGTCTCTCCTGCAACTGCCGGAGTTCCTGAATGTAAGACGTGTCGCCCTGGGCCGCTTTGTTTCCAAGGCCGATAAGGGCGTCCGTGCATCCGCTGATAGCGGAACTCACCACTACAGTGCGGTCCTCTTCCAGTGCTTTTTCAACGATATGGATGGTCTGAAGCATTGCCTCAGCCGAAGCGACTGAGGTGCCGCCGAATTTGAGTACTTGCATATTACATTAATATTGCTGTCAGTTTGGCCGTCTCCAGCAAAAAACCGTCGTGCCCGAACTGTGATGATATTTCGTAGTATTTCGCTCCCGGAATCCAGGCCGCCCATTCCTTCCCCTCGGAAGGAGGGAAAAGAGCATCGGTGTCGATGGAAACGACTGTGCAAGACGCCTTTATGCGTCCCAGAGCCGCTTTTACTCCGCCTCTGCCGCGGCCCAGGTTGTGGCTGTCCATGGCATTGCAGAGGGTGTAGTAAGAATAAGCGTCAAATCCTCGCCGTACCAGTTTCTCTCCCTGGTATCGCTCATAGGAAGCCACCCGGCCGGCAAAGAGGGTGTCGGGGTCTTCCTCCGACTGGGTGAGCCTGTACCCCTCAAAACAGCGATAGCTTATAAGGGCTTGGGCGCGTGCGCATTTGAGGCCTTCGGCGCCGCCGCCGAGGTCCCGTGCTTCGCGGAAGCTCCCATCCGCCTCCAGGGCCATTCTCTGTGCTTCGATAGTGGCTCCGAGGTAAGGGGAAACCCGCGGCGCAGTTGCAAGGAAAGCGCATCGGCCGAAGATTTCCGGCTCGCTTACCGCCCATTCAAGGGCTTGGAAACCGCCGGTGGAACTGCCGATAAGGAGGTCTATGTGGCTTATTCCCAAGTGCTTGCGCACGGCCATGAAGGCTTTGATGATGTCCCTTATCGTGATTCGGGGAAAATCCAGCATCCAGGGCTTTCCCGTTGAAGGATTCTCCCTGGCCGGACCTTCGGAGCCGTAAGGAGAACCGAGTTTGTTGACGCAGACGATAAAGTTCTTTTCAGTGTCCAGCGGCTTTCCGGGGCCTACCATTTGCGGCCACCAGTCCTCCGGGTCCGAATTGGCGGTAAGGGCGTGGCAAATCCAAATGACCTTCCCGCTCCTGCAGGAGGAGGTGTGGAAGGCGACATGCGCATTTCTGAGCACGCCGCCTGCCTCAAGGGGAATATCGGTTTGTATTTCGTGTCTTATCAATCCGCTGCGGTTTTAAGGGCTTGTTCCAAATCGGCAATAATGTCTTCGGGATCTTCCAGGCCGATGCTGAGGCGAATCAGGTCCGGGGCGATGCCGGCGGCGCGGAGCTGCTCGTCGCTGAGCTGTCGGTGAGTGTGGGACGCAGGATGCAGCACGCAGGTGTGGCAATCGGCCACATGGGTTTCGATGGTTGTGAGCTTGAGCGCGTCGAGGAAGCGATTGTCAAATGCACGTCCGCCTTTAAGGCCGAAGGCCATGACTCCGCTGCAGCCTTCCGGGCAGTATTTCCGGGCAAGGGAGTGGTGCGGGTCGCTTTCCAGGCCGGGATAGCGAATCCATGCAACTTCCGGCCGGCCTTCCAGCCAGCGGGCTACTTTCAGGGCGCTTTCGCTGTGCCGACGAATCCTGAGGTGGAGAGTCTGCAGGCCCAGATGCAGGTAGAAGGCGTTCTGGGGGCTCTGCATCGAGCCGAAGTCGCGCATCAGGTGCGTAGTTGCCTTCACGATAAAGGCCGCCTTGCCGAATTTTTTGGTATAGGTGAGTCCGTGGTAGGATTCATCCGGGGTTGTAAGGCCGGGGAATCTCTCCGGATAAGAGTCCCAGGGGAAGTTGCCGCTGTCCACAACTGCGCCGCCGACGCTGACTCCGTGGCCATCTATGTATTTGGTAGTTGAGTGGGTTACGATGTCGGCCCCCCACTCAAAGGGGCGGCAAAGAACCGGCGTTGCAAAAGTGTTGTCCACTATCAGCGGGAGGCCGTTTTTGTGTGCAACCTTCGCCCAGCGCTCTATGTCAAATACTTCCACTCCGGGGTTGGAGATTGTTTCGCCGAAGACGAGCTTGGTGTTGGGACGAATGGCAGCTTCTATCTCTGCGTCGCTGGCATCGGCCTTTAAGAATGTGATTTCTATGCCCAGTTTGGGGAGGCTGACTCCAAGGAGGTTGAAAGTCCCGCCATAGATATTGTTTGCCGCGATGATATGGTCGCCTGCGCCGGCTATGTTGATGACTGCGAACAGGTTGGCAGCCTGGCCGGAAGAGGTGAGGATGGCCCCTACGCCTCCTTCCAGGTCATTAATCTGGGCCGCGGTAGTATCTACGGTAGGATTTTGCAGCCGGGTATAAAAGTAGCCGCTGTCTTCCAGGTCGAACAGCCGGCCCATCTGGTCCGATGTCTCGTATTTGAATGTAGTACTCTGGATAATAGGCACTTGCCTGGGCTCTCCTTTTCCGGGAGCATAACCGGCATGCACGCAGCGGGTATCAATCTTTGCCATAATTCTAATATAAAAAACTACTCTTTCTCATTTCAATTCCACTCCCACTCTTGTCATTTCTCCCGGAGCGAAGCGGAGTGGAGAAATCTCATCGGCAAAGATAGAATATGTAGAAAAATCTCACAAGTATTACAAATAATTAAGAAAATAATCCTATATTTGCTGCATTAATTAGAATAAATAGAATTATTACCGGGAGTTAAACTCCCTTAACAGAAAAATTTTCTTATGACCGATATTTCCCTGGATGCCACAGACCTGCAGATTCTCAGGGCCTTACAAGAAAACGCCCGCCTTACAACCAAGGAACTTGCGGCACGCGTAAACCTGTCCACCACTCCGGTTTTTGAACGCCTCAAGCGCCTGGAACGCAATGGATTCATACTTAAATATGTGGCGGTTCTGGATGCCGAAAAACTCGGACGTGGCTTTACTGTATTCTGTTCGGTAAAGCTGAAGCAGATGAACAGGGACGTGGCCCGGGACTTCATCGCAGTAATCCGCGACATCCCTCAGGTAGCGGAATGCTACAATATATCCGGAGAGTACGACTATCTTCTGAAAATCTACGCTCCGGATATGAAATACTACAACACCTTCATCATAAACGTCCTCGGCTCAATCGATTCCATCGGCTCCATCCTATCCTCCTTCGTAATGGACGAAATCAAGAACACCCACGGACTGAATGTGTAGGAAGTATTACCTGTTATAGATGCTGTCCATGCTTATATTGCCCCAGGAGGGGAGTGAAGGGTCATCTACCAAGGCATCAACTGTGCGGGGAATGCCGCGGATGACGTTTTTCTCCAGGAAGGCTTCTTCCAGGTCCCAAAGGTAGTTCATGTAGGCTGCTACGTCGTGAGTGCGACCTTCAAAGCGGTAGAAGCAGTAGCCTTTGTAGCCTTTACGTTCCCATTGATCGGCAAGGTAATCGCTTCCCCAGATTCCGCGGCCGATGGCTCCGTATTTGCGGTAGGCAACCGCCTGATCGGCAGTTCCGTGCAGAAGGAGAGTGGGGCAGGGGGCTTTGGGATAGTCGGGGGCGCCGCTTATGCTTATTACAGCGCCGGCAAATGACATTACGCCCTTGAAGTTGAAGCCTTCCGGCAAGCCTGCAGCTCTGCCGCAAAGAATCTCGTATTCGGCGCTCATTGCAATGATTGCTCCGGCCGATGAACCCGAAACGACAAGATTATCGGGGTCGATTCCCAGTTCTTCGCTGTTGGCGGCGATGAAGCTTACGGCGGAGAAGAGGTCTTCCACTCCCATCTGCTGGGATTTGTAGAACTGTTCGCTTGCTTTGTAGGCTCCGCTCAGGCCTTTTCCCACCTTATATCCTTTCATGCCTAGCCTGTAATCTATGGTAGCTACGGTATAACCATTGTCGTTGAGGCGTTTGAACCACTGTTCAATGAACTCTCCGTTGCGCTGTCCGGAAAGGAATCCGCCGCCGAAGACAAAGATGACCGTGGGCTTGTCCAGGCTGTCAAGCTTGGTGGGGGCGCCGGCCGTAGGGCGGTAGATGTCCAGAAACAGGGAGCAGGTGTCCCTGTCGGCAAAATGGTAAGTTTCTTGGGCCTGTGCCCACAGCCCGGTAATCGCGAGGGCAAGAAAAAGTACAAATTTTTTCATAAATTTTTAGCTTGTGCAATAGTTTGGCGCAAGGTGGCTTTATTTTTACATCAGAAATTAAAAGAACAAAGCTATGCGTAACACTGATTTCAATCTGGACATTCTGGGCAGCATCATCTCTTCCGACACTTCTTTCCAAGCCCTCAAAGACATAATCTCGGATCTGGATCTGGAAATGGAAAACGCTTCCCTTTCCTAATCGGTTTTAAGCTCTACCACCGTAGATTCCTTGTCCTGGGCAAGCCCTACACGGAGAGTTCTCAGTTGAGTATCTCCCTTCTTTCGTGAAGCCAGGATGCGGTCGCTTATTATAAACTCGGACACAGGGTCTTCGACGTAGCGCACAAGTGCACGCTTAAGCGGGCGGGCACCGTAGGCGGGATCGTAGCCGGCATCGGCCATGAGGCGCTTTGCGGCCGGGGTAATCATGAGCTTGTAACCGGCTTCCAACGCTCTGTCACGCAGGTCTTTAAGCTCAATGTCGATAATTTTCTCAATCGCCTCCTTGTCAAGGGAGTGGAAGTAAACCTGCGCATCCACCCTGTTGATGAATTCAGGCGGGAAGGCTTTCTTTACAGCCTTTTCCACTACGGCGCGCCTGTCCATGTCCACATTCTTTCCGGCAGTGGCAAATCCAATTCCGCTGCCATATTCTTCAACTTCGCGGCTGCCGACATTTGAAGTCATAATGACTATGGTGTTTTTGAAATCCACCGTCCGGCCGTTGCTATCGGTAAGTCTGCCTTCGTCCATTACTTGGAGCAGTAGGTTGAAAATGTCGGGATGGGCTTTTTCAATCTCGTCAAGCAGCACTACGCAGTAAGGTTTTCTGCGCACCCTTTCGCTCAGCTGGCCGCCTTCTTCATAGCCGACATATCCAGGAGGCGCTCCGATAAGGCGCGAAACGCTGAATTTTTCCATGTATTCGCTCATGTCGATGCGCACCATATTGTCTTCACTGTCAAATAGATATTCGGCAAGAGAACGGGCAAGCTGGGTTTTGCCCACACCGGTAGGCCCAAAGAAAAGGAAAGTGCCGATAGGCCGATGAGGGTCCTTGAGCCCGGCGCGGCCACGCTGGATGGCGCGAACTACGGTATCTACAGCTTCGTCCTGGCCTATTATGCGGTCCATGAGGCGTTTGCGCATTTTGATAATGCGGTTGCCTTCGCTTTCGGCAACTTTGTTTACCGGGATGCCGGTCATTTTTGAGACGACCGAGGCTATGTCTTCGGCATCCACCTGCTTTGCCGCACCCTTCTTCCTGGACATGTTCAGACGCACCATGGAGCCGGCCTCGTCCATTGCATCGATGGCCTTGTCCGGCAGCGACTTATCGGTGATGTAGCGGTCCGTGAGGCGCACTGCGGCTTCGACGGCTTCATCCGTATAGGTGATGCCGTGGAACTCTTCGTATTTTGGTTTAAGCTGGCGCAGAATCTCGATGGATTCGGCAACGCCTGTGGGTTCTACTACAATCTTCTGGAAACGGCGGTCCAGGGCTCCGTCCTTTTCCACTATCTTGGTGAATTCGTCCAATGTGGTGGCGCCGATGCATTGGAATTCTCCGCGTGCAAGGGCCGGTTTGAGCATATTTGCCGCGTCCAGGCTGCCGGAAGCGCCTCCGGCTCCTACGATGGTATGGAATTCATCGATGAAGAGAATCAGATCCTGATTCTCGCTGGCCTCTTTAATAATGGTTTTGAGGCGTTTCTCGAAATCGCCCCTGTATTTGGTGCCGGCTACCACCGACGCTATGTCAAGTGAGAGAATGCGCTTTTTTGCAAGGGCGGCTGAAATGTCTCCGGACGCGATCTTCTGCGCGATGCCTTCAACTATTGCCGATTTTCCTACTCCGGGTTCGCCGATTAGCATGGGGTTGTTCTTCTTTCGCCTGCCGAGAATCTCGATGACGCGAGAGATTTCGCTGTCCCTGCCGACAACCGGATCCAGTTTTCCATCACGGGCGGCACGCGTGAGATCGTATGCAAATTCTTCAATATCAAGCTTTTTCTCTTGCTCAGAATCTTCGTCGATAGGCCCTTGCGAGGGCTGCTGCTCCCTTTCTTCCTGTTTGGGACGCAGGAGGCCTTCGTCCTCCATGTAGGAGAGCAGTCGGCCATAGTCTATGCCGTGCGAACGGAGATACACCTGACCGTAGCTTTCCGTGGTGCGGCAAAGAGCAAGCAGCAGATGCTCCGGAGCGGCGGCCGGGCTCTTCAGGCGGGATGCTTCCATTACAGTGATGCTGAGCACGTTCTGCGCCTGGCGTGAAAAGTTGATGTGGTCTATCTGCTCGTAGGGGATGGTTTCGTTGGTGAAGATACGCTGGTCGATGAAGGTTTTCAGATCGGCCGGTTCTATGCCCAGATTCCTGAGGGCTTTGAAGGCGGCGTTTTCTTCCTGACGGATGATGCCCAGGAACAGATGGTCCGGGCCTATTCCGTAACTGCCTGTGCGCATGGCTTCTTCCCGCGCATATTGAATGACCTGGTTAAGGTCGTCTGATACTTGTAGTTGTTGCATAGGTACAAAAATAATGATTTTCCCGATAATCAACAATCGGGCCCGCTTAACGAATTGTCAAAATGTCAGTTAGTGCCTTCCCGATTCGGGCACTATTTTTGCATTACAAGCCTTTCGCTATGAAGAAAATACTAGTTTTAATGCTCCTTTTAGCCGGTTTCACCGCAGGAGCCCAGAATTTTGAAGGTACTTTCACCCAAACCAAAACCCTGAAGGTCAGCAAAAAAACCTTCAAGAGCGAGGGTACAATCTCATACACCGCCCCCGATCAGCTGGCAATGCTGTACACCAAACCGGACGGCGACTTTTTCATCATCGACGGCCCTATCGTCCGCATGGACTTGAACCATATAGCGGTGGAAGTAAACACCGACAACAACAAAGCTGCCAGGTCACAGCGCAATGCCATCCTCTATGGCGTGCAGGGAAAATATGAGCAGATAGCCAAGGAAATGGATGCAGACTGCACCGTCACAGCTGCCAAAGGCGGCGGCAAGCATGTCGTCATCAAAGTCCGCAAAACGCTGCCCAAAGGCTATTCAGGCATGGAATTGGACTACAATAAGGCAGGCCGCATCACCAGAATGGTCCTGGAAGAATTCGGCGGCATCTCCACCGAATATCTGATGAACAGCAAATAAACACTGCGCATACAGGTCCAAACACCTGAGGGCACTGAAAAACCCCTCTGACCGGCGTGTAATCGATACGGAAAAAAGTTTGTCAGACCATCAAATAGATTTGGTAGTCTGACAAATTTTTTGTAACTTTATCATATTGATTGACAGGTGTTTATATGCTTCCGATA
>JAFUVU010000004.1 GCA_017477465.1 Bacteroidales bacterium | reverse complement strand
GTTGAAAGTGGCTCTCAGGTGCGAAAACCGCTAAATCCGCACTTCGCAGGTGGTTGAAAGTGGCTCTCAGGTGCGAAAACCGTCAAAACCGCACCTCGCAGGTGGTTGAAAGTGGCTCTCAGGTGCGAAAACCGCTAAATCTGCACCTCGCAGGTGGTTGAAAGTGGCTCTCAGGTGCGAAAACCGTCAAAACCGCACTTCGCAGGTGGTTGAAAGCCCCTCCCAGGTGCGAAAACCGCGAAATCCGCACTTCGCGGGGGGACAAGTGCGGTGAGTGGGTGGAACCGAACTGGTTACGGAGTAGAGCCAGGGGTGGCGGGGGGAGAAGGATGGGTTAGGCGCTGGGGGTGTCGAGGTGAAGGTCGGGGTGGCGGCGGGAGACTCCGGCGAAGACCAGTGCGGTTACGAGGGCGAGCACGCAGAGGGCCACGAACATGAGTTCCACGGCGACCGGGCCGGAAATACTGCTGACACCGTTAGCACCGGCACTCGCAACACCAGCACTCGCAACACCAGCGCCAGCAGCACCGGCACTAGCAGCACCGGCAGCGCCGGAAGTCCCGGCAGCGGCAGCACCAGCACTAGCGCTATGCGAGCCAAGGATGACGCCTGCGATCCATTTGAAACTCAGAAGTCCCAGATTCTGAACCCAGTAGATGAGGGCGAAGGTTGTGCCGAGAACTTTGTCGGGAACTATCTTGGGGACCGATGGCCACAGTGCGGCGGGCACCAGAGAATAGCCGAATCCAAGGAAGACCATCGCCAGATATCCCCAGAACGGCACGCCCTGAGGGGCGAAGGCCAGGAGGAGATGTGCGACCAAGGCCAGGACGGCGCCAACGACCATCCAGCGAGTTCCGTGGCCGATTTTATCGACCAGCATGCCGAACAGCGGCGCAAAGACCACAGTGGAAAACGGCAGCATGGACACCATCCATCCGGCTGCCGATGCTGGGATGTCAAAGCGTGGAATGAGTATGGCTCCGGCGAATTTCTTGAATGCGATGATGGAGCTGTAAAACAGCACGCAGAGCAGTCCCAGCAGCCAGAAGTTCTTATTGCCCAGTACACCCAGGACGTCTCGGAAGCGGAAGGTATCGTCAGAGGCCGATGGAGATTCCTCGACTTCGCTCGGAACGGCAGAACCATCGCCAGCAACGACCGCGCTGTCGGCTTTGGCGTCCAGCCAGACGAAGACTGCCCAGAGGATGAGCCCTAAGGCCATCAGGCCCATGCCGACCATGGCGGGTTTGGCGGTTTCGGCAAGGGTATAGACGTGACCGGCCTGCTGGCGGACAAGGATCGGTGAGAGGACCAGCGCGACGGCCGTGCCCAGACGGGCGATGGCGAGCTGGAGGCCCATTGCGAGAGCCATCGGCCCGCCGCGGAACCATTTGGCGATGCTGCGCGTTACCGCGGTGCCGGCGATTTCCGACCCAAGGCCGAAGAGCATGACACCGACGTAAGCCGCCTGCAGCGACCACGAAGCGCCGCTCAGCAGCGCCCAGAGCACGATTCCTGCGCCCAAAGCCATCATCCCCACGAAGACTGACCCGCTCACGCGTACACCCCACTTGTCAAGAAGAATGCCGCCGACGACCAGTCCGCCGAATACGCAGAGGATGCTGTATCCGCTGGCGTAGAGCCCGTAGCCCGCCGCGTCCCATCCAAGCAGGGTGAGCGAGGGATCGCTGAACAGATACGATATGCTGGAGAACATGTCGTCGAAGTAGTACGATGCGAACATCGGCACTACCAAACAGGCCAGCGCAATCCATGCGGCCGACCTGAGGAAGGGACGGTTTTGAGCCATAACTTTATTCCTGAATATTAGGCAGTTCCAGGCCTAAATGCTTCTTGCGGTCAACTACCTTGAGCACGAGGCCCAGAGCCAGTGCGGCAACGCCCAGGCAGGCCAGCATCACCAGCGGAGCGGTGTAGTTGAACTGGGTGGGATCCGTAACGCCGGGGTTGGTCTTGTCCAGCACCTTGCCGATAAGAAGCGGGAACAGCCACAGGCCGATATTCTGAATCCAGAAAATGAGCGCGTAGGCCGATCCGATAACCTTGGCGTCCACCAGCTTGGGAACGGAGGGCCAGAGGGCTGCGGGAACCAGCGAGAAGCTGGCACCCAGCACCAGGATGGTGACATAAGCCACGATGACGCCGCCGACGGCATTGCCCTTGAAGGCGGGCAGCACGAAGGCGAAGGTAAGGTGGCAGGCGATGAGGAGAATAGCTCCAAGCACCAGCATGGACGCGCCTTTACCCTTGTGATCCAGGTAGTTACCAAGAATAGGGGTAATGAGCACGGCCAGCAGCGGGAACACTGCGAAGATGGATTCGGCGCTTTGGCGCATATAGCCCATGTAGCAGTATGCAATCAGAGCCACTATGGAAATGCCGAGGAAAATGTACTTCTTGGTCTTGTCCTTCTGGAAATTGCTGATAAAGCCGGCGGCGGCCACCACGAGCATGATTATGTACTGGACGATGGTAACCGAGGAACTTGCCCAGTAAGAATCGGCCGCAGGGGCGGTGAGCGTAAGGTTGCACTGGAGCATGTTCACGGCATACTTCTGGAAGGGGAAGATGGCGCTGTAGTAGAGCACGCACAGCAGGGCCACAATCCAGAATCCGCCGTCGGAGAGGATGCGGCCGATGTCGCTCACCTTGAAAGGATCGTCCTTTTCTTCGGCTTCGCCTGTCTGCTCGTCAAGTTTCTTGTCCATGAAGAAATACACGATGCACATGATGAGGGCGATGCAAAGGAGCACTACGCCGAAGGCGACGCTGCGGGAAACATCCACGTGGCCGCCAAGCTTGGCGAAGAACGGCGAGAAAATCATGCAGGTGGCAACGCCCAGGCGGGCGAGGGCCATTTCGGAGCCCATTGCAAGAGCCATCTCCCTGCCTTTGAACCATTTGACGATACCGCGGGAAACGGTGATACCGGCCATTTCGCAGCCGCAGCCGAAAATCATGAAGCCGCAGGCCGCCAGTTTGGCCGATGCCGGCATCCCCCTGTAGAAGGGAGATACGCCCAGCTCGTCAAAAACTGGGATGTAGTTGAGGTTGTTGGTGAACCAGGTCTCAAGGCCGCTGCCGATGAACGAGCTGCTTACAGCATACCATTTGATGATGGCGCCCACCAGCATTACGCTGGCCGACAGCACGGCGGTGAACCTGACCCCCATCTTGTCCAGGATGATGCCAGCGAAGATAAGGAAAAAGACAAAGACGTTCAGGAACACTTCCGAGCCTTGCATTGTGCCGAAGGCGGTGGAATCCCAACCCCTGGTTTCCTGCATCAGGTCCTTGAGGGGGGAGAGGATATCCATGAAAATGTATGCGCAGAACATTGCGAGGGCCAGCAGAAGCAGCGCCAGCCAGCGCATGGCCGCAGAGTCGCGAAGGGTTTTGGTTGTACTTGTCATATCTGTAAATTGTTATAATCAGCTTTTCCGGCCCGCTAATTTAGCAAAAATTATTCAGACTCGTCGCTACGGCCCCAGCTAAAGTTGGGCCGTGTGCCCATCTGCAGCCGCAGTTCCCCGCCGGCCATCAGCTGGCTGTGTGAGAGGAAGGGCCTGTCCAGCGCCTCGCCGTTGAGGGCGGCGCTTTGGATGTATTTTGCATCGGCACTGGCGCCCGGGGCCTTCACAGTGAAGCGTTTACCGTTAGGAAGCTGTATGGAGGCCTCTTCAAAAAGAGGGCTGCCGATACTGTATTCCGCCAGCCCGGGAGTGACGGGATAAAGGCCCAGGGAAGAGAACACCACGAAGGCCGACATGCCGCCGCCGTCCTCGTCGCCGGGGACACCCATGAGGTCGTTGCGGAACCATGTGCGCAGCATCTGGCGGATGCGTTTCTGCGTTTTCCAGGGAGCGCCGGCATAGTTGTACAGGTAGGGAATATGCAGCGAAGGCTCGTTGGCCATAGAAAACTGGCCGATGTTGCCGCTATGGTCCGGCAGGCGGGAGAAAAACTCGAATTTGCTGCGTCCGAGAGGCGTTGCAAACATGCTGTCCAAGGCTACGCAGAAGGCCTCGGGACCGCCCTGCATGGCGACAAGACCGGGGATGTCATGCTGAACGTCCCAGCGGTAAATCCAGGCGTTGTTCTCGTCGTAATAGTCCCTGGCGCCAAGCCCGGGAGGAAAGTTGTAATCGATGTCCGGGATAAAGTTCCCGTCCTTGTCCTTCGGGTGGAAAAATCCCGTCTCGGGATTGAAAAGAGTAGCGTAGCGGCGCGATTTTTCCAGGTATTCCTGCGCCAGGCTGTCTTTCCCGGCGGCAGAAGCCAGCCGCGAAAGGCACCAGCAGTCGTAGGCGGTGCCAAGGGTTACGGCCACGCTTTGCCGCCTTTCGAAACTGTCAACCGTGGGGTCGCTTTCCGCCTCGCCCTGGGGGAGGGCGGGATAGTATCCGTTTTCCCAGAAGAAGCGGTCCAGGGCGCCGGCCGGGGCGTCGGACCAAGGAGCCAATGTTTTCTCCGTCAGGCATTTATATGCGCTCTGTAGGGCGGCGTCCAGGTCCAGGTGAAGGCCCTTTACTGCAGCATCGGCAAAGGTGGCGACGGTGTGGTTGGAGTTCATGCGGCGGGTGTCTCCGCTTATTTCGGGGAAGGTGGGCATCCAGCCGTTGCCTTGATCGGCCATTCGGATGAAGGATGCCAGGATGGCCTCTTCGGTGGCGGGATCCGTGATTATGCGCAGCGGATGGGTGGCCCGGTAAGTGTCCCAGAGCCAGTCGTCCGTGTAGAAGGGCGTGCCTTCGTCGCTGTGGACGGCGTTGTCCCAGGCGCTCCAGTACCGGCCGTCTTCGCTAAGGCAGACGGGGCGCTCGAAACAGCGGTACCAGGATGTGTAAAAGACGGTTTTATCGTCCTCGGAGCCGCCTTTTACCTTGATGCGGGAAAGCACGCGGTTCCATTCGCGGCGCCCGGCGGCGGCAAGTTTTTCCACGCTGTAGTGGCTGAGTTCACGGCGGAGGTTGGCCTCGGCCTGGTCTTCGCCGATGAAGGAAACGCCGTAGCGCAGGTTCACGGTGCTTTCCGCGTAGCCCAGAATGGCATAGCTGCCTTCCTCAGTCTTAACCGTACGGAGGGTCTTGGGCTCCTGGGCGCTTTCCAGGCACAGGTAAACGGTGGTTTCCCCGCTCACCTTCTGCCTGCCCTTTATGAGGTTTCCGTCGGCCGATATATCCCCGCAAAGGCTGGCGATTACAAGGGTAAGCGGCTCATTCCCTGACAGTTTATATATGGCGCTCTGGTGCGAAGGCGCAAAGCTCACATCCACGCTTCCGTCGGCGATGCTTACGTCCCAGGAGTAGGGGGTAAGGTGCTCATTGTCATAGCTTACCGGATATACCGGCTGGCAACTGTCCCCTTGCTTGACGGACAGTTTGAAGGCCGATTTTTCCCTGTGGTTGGTGACTACCAGCGGCAGTCCGTTCAGAAGTTCCGAGGTGTAGTCGCTCCTTTCAGGATAAATGCGGAGCATCGAGCCCGGGAGCTGGACGGTGGGAAAGGTGGGGACCAGCAGATGGCTGATGTTGCCCATATACGGGTTTACATAATCCACAGGCTCTTTCCCTCTTTGGCATGAAGCGGCTAATAAAACGGAAATCAAGACTGCGCAGGAAGCTGTACGGGACATTATTAGGATTTTTAAGTTGTTCTGAATCAGATAAAAACCTTGTAAATGTAGCGGAAATATGTGCTTTTTCAAAAAAAAAGGCGTATTTTTGAAAACCCAAGGAATGAAGATGTCCGTAAAAAGGAAAATAGGGCTGGCCCTGTGCCTGCTTTTTTTGACTCTGCAGCTTTCCGCCAAAGTGGAGGAAGGCCTCTTTTTCCGTTCCTACGAGGTAGTGCCGGACCTTCGCACCTCCCTGGACATCCCTTCTTCAGGCGAGCTCATCCCCTTCAAAGACTCGCTATCAGTAAGCTTCGACCTTCGCCTGGAGCTCTCCCGCGGCCGTTTCGGCTATGTGTGCCGCCTGTTCATAGACAATAACGACCCTCTGGACCTGCTGCTTTCCACCCCTTGGGGCGGGCCCACATTCCTCGGCGCCACCGGCGACCACCGCTACATCCTCACCCTCAGATCCGGAGACGCTGTACTGTCCGGCTGGCAGAATATCCGCATAGTCGTGGAAAGCAAAAACGGCATCCTCCGTGCGCTTGTGAACGGGCAGGAGGTATATCGCAGCCAGACGTCGCTTCCGCGCCACAACGGGGCCGTCAGCTTCGGCAGGGGCGATGCTGGCCGCAGCCCCTCCACGGACGTCGCCCCAATGATAGTCAAGAACTTACGTATAAGGGCTGATTCCCATGGTCCAAGCTTCTGGCCCCTGGAAGGAGAGACCGAGTTCAAGAGCGGAAAGCGTCTGTCGGCCCAGATTTCAAACCCTGTTTGGCTGCAGAACTACAACCGTGAATGGCGTAAAGTGTGGACGGCGGAAATGCCTTCGGTATCCTATATCTGCCAGGACACGCTGCGTAAGCGCATCTGGTTTGTGTCGGAGGGGAAGGTGCTCTCGTACGATATCCGCAGCGGCAAGGCGTTCACGGGCTATCCCAAGCATAAGATGAAGCTTGGCCTCGCTGTCAACGACCTCGTAATCCTCCCGGACGGCACCCTTGCCTATGTGGACGGGGACGATGTCTCAAGGCCAATCCGTTACGATGCCTCTCGCGGCGAATGGGAGGCCGACAACCCCCGCGTCCGCAGCTCCCAGTATCTGCATCACAACACCCTGTACATCCCTGCCGACAGCAGCTACATCTACCTTTTCGGCTACGGCCACTACCGTTATCAGAAAAGCGCCCGGCTATGGCATTTGGGCATGGAAAAAGCTGAGGAACTGGATCTTCCGGGCGTTTTCCCCCGTTATCTTGCAGCCGCCGGCTACAAGGACGGCCTGGTCTATGTCCTCGGCGGAAAAGGCAACGAAGTGGGCATCCAGGAGCTAGGCACAAGAGTATGGAGCGACTTTTTCTCCCTTAACCTTGCCGACGGCACCGTCTCCCGCCTGTGGAAAAGCCCCGTGATGGAAAAGGAAGTCCCTGCCCACGACCTTCTCTTCGCAGGCGACAGCCTACTTACCCTGACATACGACCCCGAAGTCTTCGAATCGGCCCTCCAGCTGCGCAGGTTCTCCGTGCGGGACGGCGGCTCCGAGGAACTTGGCTCCAGCATACCCTATCCCTTCCTTGACATAGAGTCGGAAGCCCGCCTTATGTACGACGCGGAAGGGGAGAACTACATAGCCTCCATCTCCTGCAAAGGGGCCGACGGCATCTTCCGCGTAAGCGTTTACATGCTGGGCTCCCCGGTGCTGGAACCGGCGGTTATCCCTAAGGATCAGGCGTTTGCATGGTGGTGGCTGCTCCTTGCAGGGGTGGCCGTCCTGGCCGCAGCGCTGTGGCTGCTTCTCAGAAAGCGCAGGGAGGAACCCCAACCCGTCTGGCAGCCCGCAGCAAGGCCCGAAAACGGCCCCGGAGTGCAGCTTCTGGGCGCTTTCCGTGTAAGGGACGAAAAGGGGCAGGACATCACGGCATCCATCCCGCCCCAGGCCCAGCGCCTATTTATGATTCTCATCCTTCACACCGCGGAGTCCGGCGGCATCTCCAATGCCAGACTTAAGAGCCTCCTGTGGAGCGACAAGTCGGACGAAAGCTACAACAACAACCGCGGCGTCACCATGAAGAAAATCCGCACTGCGCTGGAGCAGGTCGGCCCCATAGACATAGTTTCCGAAAACGGCCAGTGGAAAGTGACCGATGCGAACGGACTCTGCGATTACCTCCAGGCCTTCTCCGCCATGCAGCACCAACTGCCGTTGGACCAGCTGCTGACCCTTGCCGAGGAAGGCCCCCTTCTCCCCGATCTTCAGGAAGACTATCTTGACAGCTTCAAGGCCGATTACGCCAACCTTGTGCTTGGCGAGTTGGAAAAGCACCGCGACGAAGCCCTTTCTCCCGACACCGCCATCAGGCTTGCCGATGCCGCCCTCCTCTTCGATTCCCTGGACGAGGAGGCAATCCGCCTCAAGTGCGGCGCCCTCATTGAGCAGAAAAAGCTGGGATCGGCCCAGAATGTGTTCACCCGTTTCACGGAAGAGTTCGGCAGGATAATGGGCGAGCCTTTCGGCCAGGATTTCAAGGATTTTGTTAAAAAATAATTTTTAATAATTGTTCCGTTAATCCCGTTGTTAATTGCACGCGCGTATATTTGCGGCAAATTAATAACGGATGACTGGCCACATTTCATCAAAGTTTTTATCCCTTCTTGCATTTGCAGCGGTTCTTTCGGCCGCCTGCACCAAGCCTGGTGAATCTGATCCCGCCGAGCCGGTTTTGCCGGAGGTGGAAGTCCCCGCAATGCCGCGTTCTGTCACCGTCTCCATCAACGGCCAGGCCGAACTTTCCTGGGGCTCTTCCCTCACGCTGAATTTCCAAGTGACGCCGGAATCGGCCCTTGAAGGACTGTCGGAGGAGGAGATGTCAGGATTCATCCGTCTGGAAGGCAGCACCGGAGGAACGCCGGCAGGTTTTACCCTCACCGGCATCAGCCACGTCGGCAGCGATTTTACGGCAAGCCTTGCCGACAGCAAAAGCAAAGGCTTCTATAGCGAGCGGGTGGTCCTGGTCTATGCCAGGGAAGACAGCCGTGGCCGCATCCATCAGGTCCGCTCCGACGCTTTCGAGGTAGTGTCCCACGCCTTCGAGGGCCCTGCCACCGGCCTGCCCGTCGTTTTCCTGGACACCCCTCAGGCGCAGCCCATCGTCAGCAAGGACGACTGGATAGCGGAATCCACAGTCCGCATCTTCAAGGCCGACGGAACGCTGGATTACGAAGGCACGACCAGCGTGAAAGGCCGCGGCAACAGTACCTGGACGCAGTTTCCCAAGAAACCCTATGCCCTTAAACTGGACTCCAAGGCTGAGATTCTTGGCATGGCAAAGCACAAGCGCTGGTGCCTCCTCGCCAACTGGATGGACCGCACCCTCATCCGCAACGCCGTGGCCTTCGAGATTGCCAGAAAGACCGACCTGGCCTGGACCCCCTCCGGAGAGTTCGTGGAACTGATGCTTAACGGAAAGCACAACGGCAACTACTACCTTTGCGAGCAGGTGAAAGTGGATAAAAACCGCGTGAACCTGTCGGACCAGGGCTTCCTGATGGAGGTTGACGAGTGGTTCGACGAGTCCTTCAAGTTCCGCTCGGCAATAAACAATGTGCCCTGGCAGTTCAAAGACCCCGACGAGGTGACAGATGCCGACGTCGCCTCCATGCAGGAATACGTAAACAACTTTGAATCGGCCCTTTACGACGACGAGCGCTTTGCCGCCCGCGAATACCGCAACTTCATAGACTCCAACTCCTTTGCCGATTGGTGGCTTGCCAACGAACTTGCCCGCAACGGCGACGTGAACCAGCCAAAGAGCATCTACATCTCCAAAGAGCCTGGCGGCGTTCTCACCGCCGGCCCGGTGTGGGACTTCGACTGGGGCACTTTCATCCCTGCTGAATACACCTCCGGCGGCAATTACAACTACGACTGCACGGGACCGCGCTTCTACATGAACCGCATCCGCCGCGACAGCGCTTTCCGCTCTCTGGTAAAGCAGCGCTGGACGCGCTACCGTGAGTCCCTTACCACTATCCCCGCCTATATCGACGCCCTGGCAGCCTCCCTGGCCGCTTCGGATGCCATCAACATAAAGATGTGGCCCATCGACCGCACCACCAACAAAGATGTGGACCTGAGCTATACCGCCGCCGTGGCCCGGCTCAAGCGGGCCTATCAGGAAAAATACACCTGGCTGGACAATGAAATAATGAACACTTATTAATACTAACTTATGAACACAAAACCAACCCTCTGGGGCAGGTTGCTTTCCCTGCTGATGCTGACGGCGCTGCTGCTGTCGGCATCCGCCGTGGAAGCTTATGCCCAGAAAACCGGCGCCCGTACCCTCACCGGTACCGTGACTGCGGGCGAGCCCTTCCCGGGGCCTCTTCCCGGCGCCACTGTTCTTAACACCAAGACCAAACAAGGTGTTGTCACCGACGCCGAAGGCAACTATTCCATCCGCGTTACCGGACCGGACGATATCCTCCAGTTCCGTTTCATGGGTTACAAGGACGTCGACCGCATTGCCGGCGTGAATGATCGCCTGGACGTGGAAATGGAAGACGCTTCCGACGTCCTGGACGAGACCGTGGTCATCGGCTACGGTACCACCAAAAAGCGTGACATCACCGGTTCCATCGTGTCAGTGACGAAGGAAGACATCGAGAACAAGATGCCTACCAATATCTACGACGTGCTGCAGGGCACTGCCGCGGGTGTGCAGGTCACTTCCGGTTCCGGCCAGCCCGGTGAAGGCTCCTCGGTCATCATCCGCGGTACTTCCACCATGAACGATGCCGGCGTAGGCCCCCTGTGGGTTGTGGACGGCGTCCCCAGCACAGACATCGACCAGCTTAACCCTTACGACATCGAGTCCATCGAGGTCCTGAAGGATGCGGCATCGGCAGCAATTTACGGCTCCCGTTCCGCAAACGGTGTCATCCTGGTCACTACTAAAAGAGGTAACGAGAGCAATCCCGTCCTGGAGGTGCGCTACCAGCACTCCTTCGCCAGCCTTACCCACAAGCTGCCGCAGATCAACGCCAACCAGTACCGCGCCATGCAGCACGGATATCTGGACTATGCAATGGGCGAGGGTGACGGAATGGTGTCCCAGGCGGTTATCAACATCCTCAACTCCCAGCTGGGCGACCCTTACAACGCTCTCCTGAACAACGACAACGACTATCAGAAGATAGCCTATCGCATGGCCAACAAGGACCAGGTTGACCTGAGCTTCGGCGGCGCCAGCAAACAGCTGAAATACATGCTGATGGGCGGCTACTACAACGAGCAGGGCATTATCCGCAACACCGATTTCCAGCGCGCCTCCATCCGTCTCAACGCCGACTATACGGCCAACAAGGTGCTCTCCCTGGGAACCAAGATAAACGCCAGCTATGCCCGCAAGGACGGCGTGGAGGAGGCCGGCTACCTCAACAGCATCCTCTCCCGCAAGCCTACCCTGAGCCTGTATTACCCCGACGGCACCCTCATCGGCACGCTTTGGGGAATGAGCCCGCTTGCCGCGAACCTGCAGACCAACTTCAACGAGTACTTCCGCATGTCGCTGTTCCAGTTTGCCGACCTCAACTTCAACAAATACCTGAAGTGGACCTCCAACCTGAACGCCAACTTCGGCCTGGTGCGTTACACCTACATGCGCCCCACCGCCCTCAGCGACCAGTACCTGCACAACAACGGCCAGCAGCGCAACACCATGACCTTCGACCTTATGAACGAGAACTACCTGAATTTCAATTATTCAGTTAACGACGTCCATAACTTCCAGGCCATGGCCGGCTTCTCTCTCCAGAGCTGGCGCACCAACCTGGACTATTTCAAGGGCCAGGATTCCGCCACCGATGCCGTGTACACCATGAACGCCTTCGCCGCCAACTTCGACCTCACCGCCACCGGTTCCACCGAGACGCGGCACAGCATGGTCTCCGGCTTCGCGCGTTTTACCTATAATTACAAGTCCCGCTACATCTTCTCCGCCAATGTCCGTGCCGACGGTTCCTCCCGTTTCGCCCCCGACAAGAAGGTGGGTTTCTTCCCTTCCGTATCGGCAGCATGGCGCCTTTCCGACGAGAAATTCATGCGTGCGATCAAGCGTGGAATCAAGCTTTCCGACGCCAAGCTCCGCGTCAGCTACGGTATCACCGGTAACGAAGCCATCGGCGATTTCGATTCCCAGCTGAGCTACGCCATCGGCGGCATCTATGACGGCGTTGCCGGCGTAACCGCTTCACGCATAGCCGTCAACGACCTTGGCTGGGAGCGCACCCGCCAGTTCAACGTAGGTGCCGACCTCAGCTTCCTGTCGGGCCGATATCAGCTCACCGTGGATTACTTCGACAAGTTCACCGACAACCTCCTTGCCAATTACGAGATTCCCAAGGAATGGGGTTTCAACACTGTCCGCAAGAACATCGGCTCCATTGACAACCAGGGTGTCGAGGTGGCTTTCAAAGGCACCTTCCTCAACAAGCGCAACTATTATCTGCACATCGACGCCAACCTCACCTACAGCCGCAACAAGGTGGTGGAACTTGCAAATCATACCGGTTACATCCACAGCGACAACTGGTTCATCTCCGAGAACCGTCCCCTGGGCGACTTCTACGGATACCAGTTCCTCGGCGTTTTCCCTTACAACGAGTCCAATGCCTTCACCCCCGACTGGGAGCAGCTGACCCCCGTCTTCGAAGGCGGCAGCTTCAGCCACTACACTCTTAACGGCGCCGTTTACGACGGGGAAGTCAAGCAGAAAACCCTTCCCAGCGGCGTTCCGTTCCGCGGCGGCGACATCAACTGGGGCGAGAATCCCGAACATCAGGACGGCGTAATCAACGACCAGGACCGCATGATCCTTGGCAATGCGCAGCCCTTCATCAGCGGCGGTCTCAGCCTTACCTTCCGCTACAAGCAGTTCTTCCTCACAGCAGCTTCCTACTTCTCCGTCGGCGGAAAAATCTACAACTTCGCACGCTACAACCAGGACCGCAACTCCATGTCGGCCTGGTCCACCACTCCCACCATCGGCTGGGTGGACAATTTCTGGGTGAGACAGGGTGACGAGGTGGATTATCCCCGTCCGTTTGCCGACAGTTTCCAGAACGACCGTGCGGTCAACTCCCGCTACATCGAAGACGGTTCCTTCCTCAAGATCAAGAACGTCCGTCTCACTTACCGCTTCAAGCCCCAGGTGGTCCAGAAGCTCGGCCTCAAGGGTTTGAGCCTGTATGCCTTCTGCACCAACCCGCTCACCTTCACCGCCTACAGCGGTTACGACCCCGAATTCTCCAATTACAGCGCCCTCTCCATCGGTATGGATACCAACCGTTTCCCCCGCAACCGTGAGTTCGGCCTTGGTTTCACGCTCAATCTGTAGAAGAAGATGAAAAATACTGTAAAAATATCCGTTCTCTCAGTTCTTGGCGCAACGCTTCTTTCCTGCAGCATGCTCAACGTGGATCCCATCAGTGAGATTCCCGCCGGTGAGATGTGGCAAAACCAGAGAGACGTAAACGCCGGTATAGCAGAGATTTACTCTTCGTTCCGCACTGCCCTTAGAACCAACTGGTTCTGCTGGGGCGAGATGCGCTCCGACAACTTTGTCCTCTATCAGGAACTGCCCTCCGAGTACGGCAAGCTCATCCTTAACCAGATGACTACCGACCTGCCGTCCACCAACTGGACCAGCCTGTACAAGGTGATAAGCAACACCAATTTCGCCATTCAGAACATCCCGGACGCCAATATCACCGACCAGACCCTAAAGAACGACTACCTTGCCCAGGCCTATGCAATGCGCGCCCTCTGCTATTTCTATGCAGTGCGCGTGTGGGGCGACGTACCTGTGTATCTGAGCCCGGTTGACAACCTGGCCAATGCCGAGGTGAAAGGCCGCACGCCCAAGGAGGAAGTCCTCCGCGACGTAATAATCCCCGATCTGGAGCTTGCCGAAAGCCTCATCGACCCTTCCAATATCGAGCGCAAGCGCATCAGCCGCAATGCCATATACGCCATCCTGGCCGATGCACAGATGTGGCTGGGCGAGTGGGAAGCCGCCGACGCCACCATCGACCGCTTCATGTCGGCCAACGGAAGCCCGGATGCCGCTATCCGCAACTCCAGCGTAGTGTTCCAGAGCGACCTTGCCGACCTGAAAAACAGCTTCGTGAACGGCCTTAACAACAAGTCCTCCGACAACAACCCCCAGGTGGACGAATACGGCGGTCCCAACGAGTTCATCTTCGTGATTCACCACAATATCAACGAGGCCGGCCTTAGCAACTTCTCCATGATCTGGAGCATCCTCGGATGCGGCATGGGACAGGGTTCCACCGTCGTGCTGTCGCCCAAGCTTCAGCAGGTTTACGAGAAGGCCGCCGCCCGCGCTCCCATCGACAAGCGCATGGCCACTTACCTCTGCCCTTCCAAGAGCAGCGCCGAAACCTATCAGGTGCATAAATATATGGCCGACGGCACTTCCGTCAAATATCAGGACTACATCAACTGCCAGGTGGCCTACCCTGTTTACCGTTACACCGACGTCCTCCTGATGCAGGCCGAGGTGAAAGCCAGGCTGGACAAATGGCAGGATGCCCTGAACCTTGTCCAGTTCGTCCTCCAGAGAGCCGGAGTGGCCTCCACCCTTCCCAACGTGTCCGATTTCGCCACCCGTGACGAGCTTATCGACTACATCCTGGACCAGAAGCAGATAGAGCAGGTGGGCGAAGGAAAACGCTGGTTCGACCTTGTCCGCAACCACCGCGTGGTGGATGTGATGGGCCCCATCAACGGCCTGTCCAGCGAGAACGAGGAACTCTTCCCCATCCACCAGTCCGTCATCAATCTTTGCCAGGGTGCCTACCAGCAGAATCCCGGTTATTAACAGAGCGCCGACCATGAAAAAAGTTAAAAACATAGCCATCGCAGCGCTGAGCCTCCTTATGCTTGGCGCCTGCCAGAACTTCAAGCTGCAGACCGACTACAAGTACGAGAGCAGCCCGCTGGATCCCCATGTCGGGATGAACGCCTGGGAGTACATGAACTCCCGCGACGACCTTTCCGAAATGGTTGAGGCAGTGGAATACACCGGGATGCAGGACTACTACACGCAGACCGACCGCACCATAACCTACCTCTTCCTGAACAACGACGCCATCATGAACTTCAAGACGGCCCATGCCCAGGTGGAGAAAATCTACTACTGCGACAGGGACGAGGTTACCCGCCTCCTCCAGTACCACATGATAGTGGGCGAATACCATTCCCTAAACCAGAAACTTCCCGTGGAGCCCATCTACGTGAAAACCCTGCTGGAAGGGGAGTGGGGCCTTATGACCCTCAAGGTGAACAAGTCGTCCTCCAACTCCATCGGCTTCCCCATTGCCAACGGCAATATCGTGGCCAACGAGAAAGGCAGCAACTTCAACAGCCGCCGCTCCAGTTCCGTCGCTTCCAACATCCTGCCCACCAACGGCGTCATCCATATCATGAATGACTATGCGATGTTCCGGAAAACCTATTCGGATGTTACACCCTATTAATCGGAGAAAGGTATGAAAAAGATAATATTCTCCCTGGCCGCCGTGCTCCTGGCCCTTACCGCCTGCGACAAGAAAGGCCCCGACTACTCCTTAATGGCCGAGCCCAGCATCGAGCTGATGTACGAGACCATCAACCCCGACCTTAACAGGGTGGACAACACCCCCGTCGTGTGCGTCGTGTTCTCGGAAGCCGGTCTGGAAAGCGTAAAACTCTATAAGACGGAATCCGGAGAGGAAACCCTCCTCAAGGAAATAACCGAATTCAAGGATGAGCATCAGTACTCCCTCAAGGAAACCCCTTCCTGGAATCTGGACATCACCTCTCTCAAAGTGACTGCGAAAGACAAGGCCGGCCGCACTGCCGAGGCGATTATCCCCGTGGACGTGACCCCCGTGCAGCCCGCTCCCGTGATCGTCTTCGAAAAGGAAATCATCAAGATTGACGAGCGCGCCGAAGACCCCAGCACCGTCCTTACCAAATTCGAAGTGACCTCCTCCAACACCCTTGAGAGCGTGAAAGTGAGCATGTTCACTGCCGACGGCATCGTGGACGTGCCCCTGAATCCCGCCTTCCACAGCGGCGAAAGCAGCTACAGCTTCGAGCAGGAGATAGACTACTTCGAAGGCTACCGCGGCCTGCAGGTGAGCGCCACCGACGCCAACGGCAAGATGAAGATCGAAACCCTCCCGGTGAACTATATCCCTGCCCCCGCGCCCGAGATTTTCCCGGCCGATGGCATCACCGCCGACCCTCTGGTGGTCCGCAGCACCGACTCCAAGACCTTCAGCTTCACCGTGAAGGCCGAAACCGGCCTCTCCAACATCGAAGTGGTGAAGTTCACCAAGGACATACAGGGGGCCGATGTCAGCAACCGCATCGCCATCGACTACTTCGACGCTTCCGCCGACTTCGAAGTGGATTACAGCTACACCTTCGAAAGCTTTGACAAGGCAGCCCACGCAGTGGCATTCACGGCCACCGACAGGCTCAACCACACGGTTACCTTCCGCATCCCCACCTTCGTGGACCTGCGCTACGGGGCCGACATCGTAATCGCCGCCCAGCGCAACACCAAGGAACCGCTGGTGCTGGAAGAGTATCCCGGAGTGGAATCCTACTGCTTCTTCTCGGTGCGCGATTTCAAAACCTACAGCCTCTTCGACTTCTGGGATACAGCCCAGCGCCGCAACATCGACTTCTTCTACTTTGCCTGGAACAACGGCGGCGCTTCCGACAACGGAACCCGTCTGATGCGTGCCAGCGAAGACCGCGCCGGCCAGGATCCCTCCTGGTTCACCTACGTGAACGCGGGCGTCACCGAAATCCCGGTGATGAGCGCCGCCAGCAGCGACTGGACCGGCCGCAACGCCACCTTGATCAAGAAGCTCACCAATGCTTATGCCTTTGACTTTGACAATGTTACGGTAGAAGACCTTACGGCTCCCGCCCTGCAGACTTACCTTAACCAGGGCAAGGTGAATGCCGACTGGATCAACTACAAGGTAGGCGACTGCTTCGTCTTCAAGACAGGCCCTCTGAGCACCTGCCCCTCCAGCACCGGCATAGCCCGCTTCGAGAGGATTGAAGGCAGCCGCGACTCGTTCACTGGCCAGAACGCCCTGCCTAACGACAAGCCCTGCTACGTAGTGATTTCCATCAAAGCACAAGTGGTTGAATAAATGAAAAGATTACTTCTGACCCTTATCGCATCGCTGTCGGCTGTCTGGGCATCGGCCAAGGCAGGCGACTACGACGTAGTCGTGTACAGCGGAAACGCCGGCGGCGTCATTGCCGCCGTCACCGCTGCACGGCAAGGCCTGAAGGTGGCTCTGCTGGAAAGGACCGCCCACGTCGGCGGACTCACGACCAGTGGCATCGGCAATGTTGACATCGGCTGGTCTAAAACTGTGGGCGGCTATACTGCCGACTTCCTCAGGGAGGTGGGTGCCCATTACGGCGCTCCGCACAGGATGCAGATTTCCCTGGAATGCTCTGTTGCCGAAGGCATTTTCAATAAATGGCTGGAAGAAGCCGGCGTGGAAGTGTTCCTGAACACCAGGATGAAGGAAAGCGGCGGCGTCCAGAAGGAAGGGAGCCGCATAGTTTCCCTGACCGACGAGAGCGGCCGGGTGTTCCGCGGCAAGATTTTCATCGACGCAGGCTATGAAGGCGACCTTATGGCATGGGCCGGCGTGGATTACATCGTCGGCCGTGAAAGCCGCGAGGAGTACGGCGAATTTTCCGCCGGCGTGAGCGAGTACAAAGCCCTTGCCCACTACACTCCCGCCGAGGTTGCCGAAATCCGTAAAATGGCCGCCTACTTCCCCCTGGACGTGATTTTTGCCGACAAGGAGAAGGAAGGCGCCGCCGACGGCAAGACCCAGGCCTATGTCTATCGGCTCACCGTCACGGACAATCCGGACAACATGGTGCCGTTCCGCAGGCCCGACAATTACAAGGCCGACCGCTACCTCCGCGTCCTTGACAGGATCAGGCGCCGCGGGGCGCACCGCTTCGGCCAGATTCTCACCCTGTATCCGCTGCCTGGCCGCAAGTACGACCTTAACCACATGGACCATATCAACGGTTCCTGGAACTATCCCGAAGGCTCCTATGAGCTGCGCGACGCCTTGGACCAGTACCACCGCACGTATCAGGAAGGCATGCTCTGGTTCCTCAGCCACGACGAACGTGTCCCCGCCGACCTTAGGGCCGACGTCGCCCGCTACGGCCTGGCGAAGGACGAGTTTGCCGACAACGGCAACTGGCCCTATCAGCTTTACATCCGCGAAGGCCGCAGGATGAAGGGCGAATATGTGATGGTGCAGCAGGACGCCTGGGAGAACCCCACCAAGAAGGACGCCGTTGCTATCGGCTCGTATTTCCTGGACTGCCATCTGGTGTCTTCCATTCTTACGCCCAAGGGCGATCTGGTGGAGGAGGGAAACTTCCCGTACACTCCCTATCGGCCCTACGAGATTCCTTACAGGAGCCTTACGCCTAAGAAGGCTCAGTGCGAGAACCTGCTGGTTCCCACATGTTTAAGTGCTTCGCATGTGATTATGGCTTCCCTCAGGATGGAACCCGTGTACATGATGCTGGGCCAGGCTTCGGCCGATGCTGCGGCTCTTGCCATCGCCGGCGGCACCGCAGTGCAGGATGTGGACGTAAAAGCCCTCCAGGACCTTCTGAAGAGCCAGAAACAGATTATCAAGTACAAGACTCCCGGCGACATGTTCATCGACCCCGCCCGTCTGGAAGGCGTTGTGATGGACGACAGCGAACTTGGCCTCCACGAAGACCTGTGGGCCCATTCCACAAGCCAGGGACCCTTTCTCAAGTACAACTACCGTTTCGCTCCCACTTCCCCGAACGGGAAACTGGAAGCCGTCTTCGCCCCCACCCTGGAAAAGGGCAAGTACGAGGTGCAGATTATGTACTCCGCCAGCGACAACCGCGTAAAATCGGCCGATATCACGGTGTCCGACAAGAAAGGCAATCACAAATGCCCGGTTGACATGACGGTGCGCGGTAAGGTTGAAGGCATCTGGTACAGCCTTGGAACTTATTCGCACGATCCCAAGAAGCCCATCAAGGTCACTTTCACCAACAAGGGGGAAGGCGGCGTGGTTGTGGTTGACGGCGTGCGCTTTATCAAAAAGTGATGAGAAAAGTATTATCCATACTGCTTCTGGCATGCCTCGCGTTTTCGCTTGAGGCGGCGCCCAAAGTGCCCTTCCAGGTGCGCTACGGCAAGAAAAAGGCCACCGTCTATCCTTTGAAGGTATCCCCCAAGGACAGCCTTCTCAGGATGAGGGGGATGGACGACAAGAAGGGATCGGCCGCAATATTCGAGATGGCGGCTTTCTGCTCCTTCGACATTGAGGAGCCGACATGTGTAACTGTGAAGGTGCGGCATAATATCGGCAGTGCCAAGGTTTTGCCTTATTCAAGGGGTATCGTTCCAGAAATCAAGGGGAAGGAGCTGCGCTTCGAAGCCCGTCCCGGCGACAGGCTTACCGTGGAAATCGACGGCGACGAGTACCACTCGCTGCACATTTTCGCAAATGCCCCGGAAACGGAAGTCTATAGTGCCGATGACCCGAATGTCATCTACTACGGTCCCGGCGAGCATACTGTTTCCCGTATCGTGGTGCGCTCCGGACAGACCTTGTATCTGGCTCCAGGCGCCGTCCTCTACGGGGAGATGTTCCAGCGTGAGAAAGGCGGGGCCTATTCTCCTGTGATTTCCCTCATCGGCGATAATATAAAGGTGCGCGGTAGGGGAATCGTGGACGGTTCGCTCTGTGAAACCCTCTCAACTAACCTCCTGTTCGTCAACGGCAAAAACATCTCCATCGAGGGCATTATCCTAAGGGACGCCAGCGTGTGGACGCTTCCCGTGAAAAACAGCGAGAACGTGGATATCAACGGCGTCAAGATCCTTGGCTACAGGGCCAATTCCGACGGCGTGGATATCTGCAACAGCCGGAATGTCATAGTGCGTAACTGCTTCATCCGCACTCTGGACGACCTTATCGTGGTGAAGACCACCCAAGGCGGCGGCCCCACCGAAAACGTCCACGCTTACGGCAATGTCCTCTGGAATGAAGTGGCCCATGCAGTGAGCGTAGGGGCGGAGATTGTGAAGGATATTACTGGCGTCGTGTTCGAAGACAACGACATAATCCACGACAAGGGCCGCGAATGGAGCATACGCGTGTATCACTGCGACCAGGCCCGCGTGTCGGGAATCGTGTTCCGGAACCTCCGCATCGAAGAGAGCAACCAGCTCATTTCCATGTGGATAAACAAGGCTGTCTGGAGTTCCAGCAGCGAGCGTGGCCACATCGACGGGGTTCTCATTCAGAACGTGGATGCCCGCCGCGTGGTGCATCCGGTTATTCAGATGCTGGGATATGACGCAGATCACAGGGTAGAGAATGTCACTCTGGAGAATGTTTCCATCGACGGCCGGCCCGTCACGCAGAAAGACCTCACGGTCAACGAGTTCGTAAACAATATAAACGTAAAATAAAACACTGACAGATGAAAAAGATTTTTGTGGCCATTGTGGCTCTTATGGGCGTCAGCGCCCTTGCTTCCGCCCAGGTTTTCGAAGAGAACATGGGTAAAATGAACGCCAACATGAGCGTGGACGACTACTTTGAGGAAGGCGGTTTCGCCAACAACGCCAAATTCACCTTCGAAGGCGACGCCGAGGTCCAGTACACCGGCGCCACCCAGAAGAATGCCGAATACACCACCCTCGTGGGCAACCCTGCCTCCCGCGGCTGCAACATCCGCATTTCCGACTCCTACGGCACCTATTTCCAGATTAACGGCATCAACACCATGGGCATGAAAAAGCCCGTCGTCGGCTTTGCCCTTCTGAAAGGCGTCCGCCGCTTCGACGGTACCGACCTTGTCGTTGAATACTCCAAAGACGGCGTCGGCTGGACTGCCCTTGACTGGGAACCCCTCTCCACCGAGGAAGGCTCGCAGCTGACTTTCACCTACAGAGTCACCTCCAAGCTCCCCAATGCCGAAAAGCTGAGCATCCGCTTCCGTCAGAACGGCAACGCCTGCGTTTTCCGTCTGGACGATGTGTGCGTAGCTCCCAAGAAATATCGCCCTTAAGCTATGCGCAGCCGCATTTTTGTCCTTCTCGCAGTACTTCTTCTGCCCATTAGCGTAAGCGGGCAGAAGAAGTACCGTGTAAGCTCTCCGGACGGGAATCTGTCCGTTGAGGTGTGCGTGTCGCAGGAACTTACCTGGCAGCTCTCCTTCAAAGGCCGGGTGCTCCTGCATGAGAGCCCCATTTCCCTGGATACGGACTGGGGGCCGATGGGAACAGGAATGCGGGTTAAAAAAGCAAAGGTGAGGCGCATAGACCAGGTGTTTTCCACGCCTGTTTACAAACGCGCCGAGGAAAGGGACTTCTGCAACGAGCTCACCCTCGAAGGCCGCGACGGCTATGACGTGGTGCTGCGCGCCTACGACAACGGCGCAGCCTACCGCTTTGTCCCGCGCAGGAAAAAGGAACTCACGGTAAACTCGGAGACGGCCACTTTCCGCATCGGAGAGGGCCGGAGCGCCTATATCCCGTACGTAAGGAAACTGGGCGACTATGAAACCCAGTTCTTCAACACCTTCGAAAACACCTATTCGCATACTCCGCTTGCCGATTGGGAAGAAGGCCGCCTGGCCTTCCTGCCGCTTATGGTGGAATACCCCGGCGGTGTGAAGCTATGCATCACTGAAAGCGACCTGCAGCACTATCCCGGCATGTACCTGTACCCCACTGAAGGGGCCGATGCCCTCTCGGGCGTATTCGCCCGCTATCCGGCTGTGATGAGGCAGGGAAGCCACAACCCCGATGTCACCGTAGGCGGTCACAATCAGGTGGTTGTCTCACGCGAGCCGTTCCTTGCCCGCGTCCCTGCTGGCAGCGTGCTGCCATGGAGGGTGGTGGCCGTATCGGCAAATGACAAAGAGCTGCTGGACAATAACCTTGTTTATATTCTGGCTCAGCCTTCCCGCCTGGAGGACACTTCCTGGATACGCCCCGGCATGGTGGCCTGGGACTGGCTCAGCGACAGGAATCTTACCGGCGTTGACTTTGTCTCCGGCGTTAACAACGACACCTACAGGTACTATATCGACTTCGCCGCCGCCAACGGCATCCCCTATGTGGTGCTGGACGACGGCTGGTACGATGCCATGGCCGGCAGCGCCTTCGCCGTGGTGCCACAGATAGACCTGCCCGCCCTCGTGGCCTACGGCAAGGAAAAGGGAGTTGGCCTTATGCTGTGGCTGGGCTATTATGTGTTCCAGAAGGATATGGAGCGCATTTTCAGCGAATACGCCGCCCTCGGGATAGCCGGTTTCAAGCTGGATGCCATCGGCAGGGACGACCAGCTGATGAACGAGTTCTACTACAAGAGTGCGGAGCTTGCTTCCCGCTATCACATGGTGGTGGATTTCCACGGCGGGGCTAAGCCTGCCGGCATTTTCCGCACATGGCCGAATGTGCTCAACGTGGAAGGCGTCCACGGCCTGGAGCAGCTCAAGAATCCATCCTACAGCTGCGACCTTGTCACATACGATGTCACCTTCCCCTTCATCCGCGGCATCGCCGGTCCGGTTGACTACACGCAGGGCGCTATGCGCAATGCTACTAAGGACAGCTTCCGCCAGATCTGGTCCAACCCCATGAGCCAGGGAACCCGCTGCCGCCAGATAGCCGAATATGTTGTGTTTGAATCGCCCCTCAACATGCTTTCCGACACTCCGTCCCACTATATGCAGGAGCAGGAGTGCACGGATTTCCTGACCGCAGTCCCTACTGTCTGGAAGCAGACGCTGCCTTTGGAAGCGGCTGTGGGTGAATATATTGTCATTGCGCGCGAGGCCTCTTGTGGCAGCTGGTATGTCGGCGGGCTCACTTCCTGGGAAGAAAGGGATGTGCAGCTTGACTTTTCCTTCCTTGGGGAAGGGGAGTACAGGGCTACTGTTTTTGAGGACGGAGTAAATGCTAACCGCAATGCGGAGGATTACAGGAAGCGCTGCCTCGAGGTGAAAAAAGGGGACGTGATGCCCATTCACCTTGCTCCCGGCGGCGGATTCGCCATTAAACTGGAAAGATTATGAAAATAGTGAAATACATTCTCTCATCGGCTCTGCTGGCCGTTTTGTGCACCCTTCCCCTTTGCGGACAGAGGGTTGTGAACCGTTACGGACTTGACCTTGTCCGCGTTAAGGGTGGCTTCAAGCTGCAGGATGAGGCCAAGATTGCCCGCCACCAGATATTCGACCTGGAAGCCCTTCCCGGCGACATGCTGGAGCCATACAGCGGCAAGCGCGTGTTCCTGAAAGACGACGATTTCCATCATGTAAGGACGGAGGAATTTGTCTTCAAGACTTATCCCGGATATGAGCTGAAACTGGCCGTTGACCTGCCTGAAAAGCAGGACGGTCCTGTTCCCTACATCATCTGGATTCACGGCGGCGGCTGGCACGAAGGAAACTACGGTGCCCACAGCCTCCACTCCCGTTTCCTTGCCTCCAACGGAATTGCAGGGGTCAGGATAAGTTATTCCCTACTCACCCAGGGCGCCACTTTCAAGGACACCTGGCAGGATATCCAGGATGCCGTGGCGTTCATACGTGAACATGCCGAGGAATGGGGACTGGCAGTCGATCGCTTCGGCTTTGCCGGGCATTCCGCAGGCGGACATCTTGCCGCTTATGCAGCAATGCGCATTCCGGAAACCAAGATGCTGGTTGCCATGAACGGCATTTACGACCTGGTGAACACGGTCGATGAGTTTGTCCCCTCCCACAGGCATGACGATTACTTCAACCTGGCTTCCGAAGAGTCCCGCAAGGAGGTGTCTCCGGTCACTTACGTGCATCCCGGCGCTCCTTATACCATCCTTACCTACAGCGGCGGCGACATCCTGGTGGACAAGCAGCAGGTCAAGACCTTCTACCGCGCCCTCCGCAAGGCCGGAGTGCCCTTCGACTATTGGTACAAAGACTATTATTCGCATTCCGGCTTCCTGGGAACAGACCTTCTTGAACCCACGCTGATGCGAATCCTTATCGCCTGTTATCAGCATCTGTAATGGTGAAGAAGCTGCTTATATCGGCCCTTATGTGCCTATGGCTCCTGCCTTGCCATGGGCAGTGGGACGTCGTTGTGGTTGGCGGTACGCCCGGCGGCATTATGACTGCCGTATCTGCTGCCAGGGAAGGGAAGCAGGTGCTGCTGCTTGAGCGGACGGCCCATATCGGCGGCCTTCCCGCCAATGGCCTTGGCGCTACCGATATCACTACGCGCGAGGCGACGACCGGCCTTTTCAAGGAGTTCGTCAGCCGCAACAGGGCCTATTATGAAAAGACTTACGGTCCCGGTTCCGAGCAGCTGAAGGACTGCAGCGACGGCTATCACTTTGAGCCATCGGTGGCGGAGCGCACCTTCCTTGACATGATAGAAGGCGAAGGCTCCCGCATAAAGGTGCTGTATATGAGGCAGTTCGACTGCGACCCCGCATATATTGAGAAAGAGGGCCGCAGGATAAGCTCCATCCGCATCCTAAACCGGGAAAACGGGATGGAGGAGCACTACAGTGCCAAGGTGTTTGTTGACGCCACATACGAAGGGGACCTTGCCGCCGCGGCAGGCGTTCCTTTCAGGGTAGGACGCGAGTCCAGGGCCGAATTCGGCGAAGTCTGCGCCGGAAAAATCTACCGCCGCTGGGGCGTGCAGTTCGGAAAAGGCGAGAAGAGCAGCTTCAACGGATACGAAGGCTACGAGAGCGAAGGTACCACCTACCAGGGCGACAACGCAGTCCAGGCCTATAATTACCGCCTGTGCCTTACCACGGACAAGAGTCACAGCAGGCCGATTGAAAAGCCCGAAAACTACAATCGTGAAGAATACGCCTCCCTTGTCGAGGACGTCTGGACCGGCCGAAATACCGGCGTTGAAATGCTTGGCGTGACGGAGGCCGATATGCAGGCCAACCGCGCCCAGCTGCAAAAAGGCGGCGTCACCGCCATCCCCGGCGACCCCTGGGGCATGGCCAAAGTGACCAATATGGTGAAGCTGCCAAACGGCAAGACCGACGCCAACAACCAGCACATGGCTTTCCTTTCCACCGACCTGCCGGAGGAAAACTGGCCCTGGCCCACAGCCTCATGGGAGTGGCGTGACAGATTTGCCAAACGCCTCAAAGACTATACTTTAGGCCTGCTTTGGTTTGTCCAGAACGATAAGCAGCTGCCTTCCCAGTTCAGGAAAGAATGCCTCCGCTGGGGCCTATCCTCTACTGAATATGCCGACAACGGCAATTTCCCCCGCCAGGTGTATGTGAGGGAAGGCCGCCGCTTCGAGGGCATGTACTTCTTCACCGCCAATGATGCCATTGAAGTGCTGCCGGGCAGCCGTCCGCCCCTTCACAAGGAGAGCGTTACGGCAAGCCATTACGCACTGGACTCCCATGCTGTCCTCAAGCGTGAAAACGGCCGGGTGCATCTGGACGGTTTCTTCGGCTACGAAAGCGTGCCGTACACCATTCCGCTGGGAGTGATGCTGCCTCGGGAAGTGGAAAATCTGCTGTTCCCGGTGCCTGTCTCGGGCTCGCACGTGGGTTTTTCCACCATGCGCATGGAGCCCTGCTGGATGGCCCTCGGGCAGGCGGCGGGCATAGCGGCGGCGCAAGCGGTGGACCGCGGTCTTCCCGTGCAGGCCCTCGACGTGGAAAGCCTCCAGGAGCGCCTTCTGGAAGGCGGCGCCACCCTTGTATATTTTGCCGATATAAGGACGGGCTCCCCGGATTTCAAAATGGTCCAGAAAATGGCCCTGAAGGGCTACCTGAATGGCTGGAAGGCCGATTTGGACCAGCCGGCATCGGCCGAAGACATGCGCCTGTGGCGCAGGCTTTCCGGCAGGGACATCCCCGGGAACCTTGCCACCCGCAAAGAGATTTTGTATTACCTGTATAGATGAACAATATGAGAAAAGTATTGCTTGCCATTATGGCCCTGGCCCTCGTGCTGGGATGCACCAAAAAGGAAGATGTCTGCGCTTATGTGGACGCCCTTGTCGGCACCGCCGATAACGGACATACCTTCCCCGGCGCCTGCGTTCCCTTCGGCCTGGTGCAGCCGGGACCCGATTCCGGCAACGATGAGTGGAAATACTGCTCCGGCTTCAACATTGCCGACGACAGCCTCATCGGCTTCAGCCAGAACCACCTGAACGGAACCGGCTGCCAGGACCTCGGCGACATCCTGCTGCTGCCTTTCAGCGGCGAGCCGGGCTCTTTCCGCGCGCCTTACGACAAGGCCTCACAGGAAGTGTTTCCGGGATATTATGCCGTAAAGCTCCTGGGCGGCGTACAAGCCAGGATGACAGCCACCGAGCGCGTGGCCCAGTACCAGTTCCAGTATGACGACGCCTCCTCGCGCCGCCTTCTGGTGAACTTCCAGAACGGCATTGTCTTCACCCCGGAAAACCTTCTCAAGCACGTCCTTAAGGCCGATATCCGCTATGAAGACTGCAGCACAATAAGCGGCAGCCTTAAAGTGAAGAACTGGGTGACGAGGGATGTCTTCTTTGTGCTGAAGTTCTCCGAGCCCTACCTTATCAAGGACAATCTTCCGCTCTCTCCGGAAGAGAAAGGCGACAAAGTGATCCTAAGCTTCGGCGCCAAGAATGTTCCGCTGGGTGTCAAGGTGGCCCTTTCAAGCGTAAGCGTCGAGGGCGCCAAAGCCTCAATTGAGGCCGAAATCCCGGGCTGGGACTTCGAAAAGACCCGTCAGGCGGCTCACGATAAATGGCACGCCCTTTTGTCAAAAGTGTCGATGGAAGGCTCGACGGATGAGAAAAAGAACGTCTATACCTCGCTGTATCACCTGTATATCCAGCCCAATATCATTTCGGACACGGACGGAAAATACCGTGGAATAGACGGCAATGTGCACGACGGCCCCGGCGGTGAATTCTACTCTACTTTCTCGCTTTGGGATACTTACAGGGCTGCCCATCCTTTTTATACAATCCTTAATCCCGATAAGGTGGGACCTTTCGTGTCCAGCCTGATAGAGCAGTGCTCGGTGCAGGGCTTCCTTCCCATCTGGCCGCTCTGGGGGCAGGAGACCTATGCCATGATCGGCAATCATGCCGTTCCGGTTTTGGTGGAAGCCTGCCTTAAAGGTGTGGAAGGAGTTGACAAGGAGGCTGCCTATGCTGCTGTGAAACAGTCCCTTACCTCCAGTCATCGCAAGAGCGATTGGGAAATATACGACAAATACGGCTACTATCCCTTCGACCTGGTTGAGGTGGAGTCGGTATCCCGCACCATGGAGAGCTGCTATGACGATTACTGCGCCTCACTTCTGGCCGGTGCGCTTGGCAAACAGGAAGACAGCGTCTTCTTTGCCCGCCGCTCGAAGAACTGGCTGAATCTTTTCGATCCTTCCTCGTCCCTTGTCAGAGGCAAGGATTCCAAGGGACAGTGGCGGACGCCCTTCGACAAGTTCCGCCTTTCCCATGCCGCCACAGCAGGCGGCGACTACACCGAAGGCAACGCCTGGCAATATACCTGGCATGTGCAGCAGGCACCCGAAAAGCTCATCGAACTCATGTGCGGCGACGCTTCCTTCGAAACCAAGCTGGATTCGCTCTTCTTCCTGGATGTCGTGAGCGATGCAAATTCGGGTTTCGTTGACGATGTCACCGGCCTTATCGGCCAGTATGCGCATGGGAACGAGCCTAGCCACCACGTCGTGTACCTTTATGAGTATGCAAATCGGCCTTGGAAGACGGAAGCTCTTGTGAGAGAGGTGTTTGACCGCTTCTACAGGCCTCTTCCCGACGGGCTTTGCGGCAACGACGACTGCGGACAGATGAGCGCCTGGTACCTCTTCTCGGCCATGGGCTTCTATCCTGTCGATCCCGTGAGCTGCGCCTATGTGATAGGCGCCCCGCAGATTCCTTCCATGACTCTTTCGCTCCCCGGAGGGCGCAGCTTCACTTCCCGTGCGCTGAACCTTTCCCCGAGCAACAAATACGTGAAAAAAGTCAGCCTGAACGGCGTCCCGCTCAAGGGCTTCACCATCTCCCATGCCGATATCGTCTCCGGCGGCGAGCTGGTGTTCGAAATGACTGACGATCCCGGACAAAGACAGTACTGATCAATTAATAACGTTATTATCATGAACAAAAAAACAATCGAAAGCAGCGTCCGGAAGGCCTACGAAGCCCCTTCTGTGCACGTAGAGCTGCTGCAGGCCGAAAGCCACATCTGCGCAGCGTCCCAGGAAGGCTTCCCCGACGAGACAGACTACATTTTCTCCACCCCCGCGCTCGACTCCTTCGGGATGGGTACATTGACATTTTAACTTAAGATGAGCAAAGTTATGAAAACCCGTTATATCCTTGGAATCGCCACCCTTGTGGCCGTCATGGTTTCCTGTGAAAAAGAGCAGCGTACCACTCCCCTCCTTCAGCCTATGACCTTCCGCGTGAATGCGGAGCAGAGCGTCGATCCGTCGGCCAGCAAAGCCGCCCTGGACGAAAACCGCAATGTCACCTTCTCCGCCGGCGAGAGGATCAGCGTCTTCGACGGCGTAGCCAACAATCCCTTCACTGCCGATGCTTCCGGCCGCGCAGTCGATTTCTCCGGCAGCGCCGCATCGGCCGAGGTTTACAACATCCTTAGCCCCTACGACGATAACGCCACAATTAGCGGCAACGTGATTACTGCCACCGTCCCCAAAGTGCAGACCGCCGTCCTTGGCGGTGCCGACCCGAGGGCCCTTCTGGCCGTCGCCCGCACCAGCTCCACCGGTGAAATTCACCTTAAAAACGTGGTCGGCCTGCTGAAGGTTACGGTTCCCAATAACAACCAGGTCAAGGAAATCCAGGTGGCCACCGGCGCCGGTCGCAACGTCGCCATCGCCGGAACCATTGACATCACAACTCCGGCTTCTGCCGCAGACGTGCCCATGTACACCCTGAATGCCGCCGCCGAGAAAGTGACCTGCGTTTCACTGGTGCCCGCTTCCGGCGAGTATCTTGCCGCCGGTACTTACTACATCGGCGTTCTTAACAAAAAATACGAAGGCGGCCTCACCGTGGCTTATCTTACCAACGAGGGCTCTGAAGATCTGCTGCGTGCCAAAACCGGTACTGCCGATGCCTTGGTAGAGCGCTCCAAAGTACTGAATCTGGGCAGCTTGGTCGCCGGTGCAGGACAGTATGTCAAATACCAGGGCAACGCAATCTTCCCAGCGGGAACCGATGTCCTCTCAATTTGGAAGAAGATGGCTGACCCCGGTGTTTCCTCATGGACTGTAGATGATAACATCATCACCAGAATCGAGATTAAAACCAACACCATTGACGGCGGTGCCGGCACCAATTCCCATACCGGTACAAGCCCGCATCCTATCCATGCTGTCCTGCGTGAAGGCGTGCTCACCCTTTATACACGCGCCGGCAAACTCCAACTGGCCGGTGGCGCCGGCGCCCGCAATATGTTCCGTGGGATGAAGGCTCTTAAGTCTGTGGATTTCAGCAATATTCTTATCGGCAATACACCTACGCTGGCACGTATGTTCCACGACTGCATTTCTTTGGAAGAAATCGACCTTACTTCTTTGGATGTCACCAATGTGAAAACAATGGGATGGATGTTCTACAACTGCACCAGTCTCAAGCGAGTGAATCTGACCGGCTGGAATACTGCCAAAGTGGACAACTCCGCAGGCGACCCTGAATGGGGATTCCGTGCCATGTTTAACTCCTGCCCGAACCTGCAGGAACTTCGTCTGGGTCCAGGTTTTACCCAGCCCGACGGGGTTGTCAATACCAACATGTTCACCGACGCTGCCCGGCAGACTTCTATAAATGCAGCCGGTGATGATACCAAAAAGTGCCAGCTTTACTGCTCGCAGGCCTACTACGATTATCTCTATTCCGCTGCAGGCCAGTCGGCAACTGCTTTCAATCCGGCCCGCTTTGTTCTTCATGTTGAAGAGTAGATGAAGCGGCTTGCAATTCTGATGCTTTTCTGGCCCTGTATGCTTATGGCACAGGGCCAGATTCCTCTTTTCCCGGCCGGAACGCTTTACGGAAGCGGTCCTGTCGCCGTGTATCCGGAGGGCTTCGTAGCGGCTCCTGGGCAGGAACTTGTCATTGAAGGTGGCAGGGAAGTCCTGTTGGACGGGCCTGCGGCTGTTTCCATTGCCGACCGTGACGGAGAATCGGCCATAGTGAACCTGGATGTTATGATTACGCCTCCGTCGGCCGTACCTGCGGGGACTAAAGCGCTTGTTCTGTGCATTGGCGAGAGCACCTGCGACCTTGTGAACGCCAACCCGTTCACCGGCAGCTACGCCGAGGGATGGAACTGGGCTTCCATGCTACGTTTTCAGGCTTTGCAGGACGGTGTTGACATACGCTGCCTTGGAACCGGAACCTTGCCTGACGGTGGCGTGGACGCGTGTTATACCGGCCATGGCGGCTGGAGCGCCTATACATTTCTCAACTGGCCGATTGCTGCCAAAATGGACCCCTGGGCTCCCGATTCTTTCCTCAAGGCCCCTCAGATGTGGGAAGCGCTCGGGCTTGAAAGAGTGAGCGGAAAAGCCTACGAAGGCGCCCAGTGGCAGAACGACCTCATTGCCAGGACACGATATGGGAAACATCGGCCGGAAAAAGCCCTTTCCGGAGAGCCTGTGAATGAATTCTTCAGTGAAGATGAAGGCTTTTCGCTGGAGACTTATCTGGAACGGTACCGCACCCTTGACGACTCCGGAGAGCCGCTTCCGGCCAAAAGACGGAACCCAGCATGCGAGAAAGTACGCGGCAGTGACGGAAAAATCTACAGGGTCGGTTCCCGAATTACTTCTCAGGCTCTTCTTGGGCGTATCCGGGTATGTCGGCCGACCCATGTTGTCATTAACCTTGGCATCAACGACGGTGACAGCGCCTGCTCCGTGGACGTGGCTGCGGAGGGGATTGTCGCCCTGATGGATGAGTTCGGCTCAATTCCGGTAGCGTGGTTTGTGAACCGCTGGCCGGGCGTGTGCCGGAAAGAACTGTGGGAAAGTGAGTATGTGCCCCGCCAGTACGGCATGAACGGCAACAATACTCGTGTTGAGGCTATCTTGAAAGCCGTTTCGCGTCTTCTGGAAGGCCGCCCGGATCGCTATGTCCTTGATGTGTGGCACACCCAGTTCCCCGCTTCGCAGCATGAAGAAAAACTGCTGCCCGACGGCCGCCTGGACTGCAGCGCAAACGATGTCCACCTTGGCTATTTCGGCCAATGGACCGCCGCCCGCCAAGTACAAGGCTGGCTCTATCACCTCCTCTCACACCCAACCGAATAGAGGCCCCCATCTCCATCCCGTCAAAAATGGCTCAAAATGCGGGAATAGCGGTGAAGTTTCCCGTCGGTTCCGTCAAAAATGGACCAAAATGCAGGAACGTTATCATCGGAGTTCTTTTGAGTTCAGAAGTTGACGGATGACGACCTCTTTCACAAAAATGCTTTTTGAAATCTGATGTGTGGTCAAACCGTATTCCCGCTTTAAGATAAGGGCCAGTTGCGCTTTCTCCTTATCTGAAAGCTCTTTGACGGGCTTGCCGCCAAAACGCTTTTGGAGCAGTTGCTCCACGATACTGTCGATCTCTCGTTTGCTGAACTCTGCAACCTCTCCCAGGCGGCTTGCAATTTGAAAGAACACTTCATAGTCTTTGACCAAAGCTGTCTGCAGGTCCTTTGGAGTTGGAAACAACTTGAGTACAAGTGAGGTATCGACAAACGACCCGGGCAATAATCCCAAATGGGGGTGGATGAGCCAGTCTTCCGGCAACGATTCTTCACTTGACAGCATTTTTGCCAAAGCCCGTTTGGATAATTCGCCCACGGGAGTGCCTGCCAAAACGGAAGGAATATCTGAATAGTAGAGCCATCCGGAGCCCCACAAATAGCCGCTCACGCTTGCGAGTCCTTTTTCCAAAGGATTTCTCAGAACATATATCAGTTCGCTCCGCATTTGTTCCGGAGTCTCGATTTTCACCAGTTTGAACCAGTAGTCTGGCGGCAGAGGGCTATAAGCGTCTTTTATGAGTCTTGCCGATAGTTTCCTTTTCAGATAATCGAACGAGTTAAGGCAGTTTTCGCCCGTTCCGCTGAGTATGATATGGATATGGTTTGGCATCAGAACAAAAGCATAGACCGAAATTGAAAACTTGATGCTCAGCAGCCCAATCATCAGCATACCGAATGCATACTCTGCGGGGTTGTTAAAAAGCAGAGTCCCCTTAAGACCATCTGTACAAAGATGGTAATATCCCATTCCTCCGACCCGGATGGCTATGCGTTCATTTCTTTTATCCATGTCGCAAATGAAAGAATAATTATCCGTTTTAAAAAACGTAAACGTTTAAACCGAAAAAAACCACATACAGTACCCCGATTCCGTCAAAATCGGTCAAAAATGCGGGAATAGTGGTTAAAATTCCCGCCGATTCCGTCAAAAACGGCCAAAAATGCAGGAACAGCGGTAAAGTTTCTCTTCGGTTCCGTCAAAAATGGCCCAAAATGCAGGAACAGCGGTGAAGTTTCTCTTCGGTTCCGTCAAAATTGGGCTAAAATGCGGGAATGGAGAGGGGGTGTGGAAAATAAAGGGAAAAATACGTATCTTTGCAGGACTAAGCCAAGCCTTTAATGTACGATATCCTTGAGACAGTGAATTCGCCGGCAGATCTGCGGCGATTAAGCGATAAGCAGCTCGAAAAACTCTGCGAAGAGATTCGCCGATATATGGTGGAATGCTGCGCCGTCAATCCCGGCCATCTGGGCTCCAGTCTTGGCACTGTTGAACTTGTGGTTGCCTTGCACAAGGTTTTTGACACTCCAAAGGACAAGCTGGTATTCGATGTCGGCCATCAGGCTTATGCGCACAAAATCATCACCGGCCGCAGGGAAGCATTCCGGAAAAACAGGCAGAAGGATGGCATAAGCGGCTTCCCCAGCAGGAAAGAAAGCCAGTACGACGCGTTCGGCGCCGGTCATTCTTCAACTTCCATATCGGCAGCGCTTGGCTTTGCGGAGGCCGCCCGTCTCATGGGCACAGGGGAGAAGGCAGTGGCGATTATCGGCGACGGCGCTCTCACCGGCGGTCTTGCCTGGGAGGGCCTTAACAATGCGGGCTCTTCAAAGTCGGACATACTTGTCATTCTGAACGACAACAACATCTCCATCGACCAGAATATCGGCGCGCTGCACAATTACCTGCTGCAGTTCACGACGCATCCTTTTTACAACCGCCTTAAAAACAAGGTATGGAACTCCATGGGCGAAAGCAAGGCCCGCGAGTGGCTGCAAAAAAGGGTGATCGACACAAAGTCCAACCTGGTCCGCTCCAGCGGCGGCGCCCTGTTCGAAAGCCTTGGCTTCCGCTACTTCGGCCCCATCGACGGGAACGACCTCGAGCAGCTCGTAGCCACTTTGCAGCGCTTGAGAAACCTCCATGGCCCAAGGCTTCTGCATATCCACACCCGCAAAGGGGCCGGCTATGCACCTGCTGAGGCAAATCCCACAGTCTGGCATGCCCCGGGCCGATTCGACCCGGTAAGCGGCGAACGCATCAAACAGATTCGCACGGCCGACCGTTATCAGGACGTCTTCGGCCAGGTGCTGCTGGAACTTGCACAAAAAGATGAACGCGTAGTCGGCATAACCCCGGCCATGGCCAGCGGCTGCGGAATGAACATCTTTGCCGAAGCTTTCCCGGATCGCTTTTTCGACGTCGGCATAGAAGAAGGGCACGCCGTTACATTCTCGGCCGGTCTTGCCGCTGCCGGGCTTAAGCCTTTCTGCAACATATACTCCTCTTTCTCGCAAAGGGCTTACGACAATATAATCCACGACGTCGCCCTTCAGAACCTTCCGGTGGTGCTTTGCTTCGACCGTGCCGGACTGGTAGGGGAGGATGGCGCCACCCATCACGGCTGCTTCGACTTGGCCGCCTACCGCAGCATCCCCAATGCAACAATTTCCGCCCCAAGGAACGAGGTGGAGCTTAAACGCCTCATGTTCACGGCATTGAATAGTGCCGGCGGGCCATTCATCATCCGCTATCCGCGCGGCTGCGGGGAAGGCACCCCTTGGAAAGAAGCCGAGTATGAGGAACTCCCCGTCGGCAAGGGGGAGAAACTGTTGGACGGGAAGCAGGTCGCGGTGCTTGGCATCGGCCCTGTTGTAAACCGTGCACTGGCCGCTGCAAAGCGCCATAAGGCCGATTATTGGGTCGGCCCGGCCGTCTATGACATGCGCTATCTGAAGCCTCTGGACGTAGAAATTCTGGAAGAAGTCTCAAAGTACAGAGCCATCCTCACAGTGGAGGACGGAACGCTGAAAGGCGGCCTCTTCGGCGCTGTGAGCGAATACTTTGCCGGCAGGCCGGACGCTCCTATTATCAAAGGAATAGGCATTCCGGACCGCTTCATCGGCCAGGACAGCCAGAAAGGCCAGTGGGAAAGCTGCAGCCTGGACGAGGAGTCAATCCTTGACATGCTGATAGGAATGATGAAGCAGTAATTTTTAAGCTTATGTCCGGGCATGTTGCGAATTCCTGCAAAAATATTTCAAAAAGTTTGGCGGATTCAAAAAAACTTCATACCTTTGCAGTCCTTTCAGCCAGGAAGGATTCATTGAGCTGCCGATATAGCTCAGTTGGCCAGAGCACGTGATTTGTAATCTCGGGGTCGTGGGTTCGAATCCCTCTATCGGCTCAAAGGAACTTTGAATTATTGAAAAGTTATTCTGGGAGGTTCGCATAGTGGCAATTGCGGCGGACTGTAAATCCGCTCCCTCAGGGTTCGGTGGTTCGAGTCCACCACCTCCCACACCTTTTTATATTAAGGTCTGCGGAAGTAGCTCAGTTGGTAGAGCATCAGCCTTCCAAGCTGAGGGTCGCGAGTTCGAACCTCGTTTTCCGCTCAAAGATATTAAAAGCCGGTGTAGCTCAGGGGTAGAGCGCATCCTTGGTAAGGATGAGGTCATGAGTTCAATTCCCATCACCGGCTCTTTTTT
>JAFUVU010000039.1 GCA_017477465.1 Bacteroidales bacterium | reverse complement strand
TTTACTGAAACATTTACTGAAACATTTTGAAGGTTTTGCTACTTTTTAATGCCACGAAGGTTTTTTGAGTTGCCATTTAACGCGCTCATAATCAGGTTCTAGAGAGAATTTGAAGGAATTTAAGGGAAATTGTTCGATTCCTCGTGGGGCTACAAAATCACCGGCGAAATGCCGGTGCTTTTTTGTATTTTTGGTGTAATATTTATATTATATCACAGCTATTGATACTGCCAAGACAATAAAACAGGAGGCCGATTGACCTCCTGTTAGCTTTGCCCCAAGACTACGTGGCGGAATTACTTCAAAAGCGAGGATTAAGCTGGCGGGGACTTCGCGCTACCCTTTGTCCATCCGTATCACGGTTTATTATCTCAATGCAAAGGTAGTAATTATTATCAAAAACACAAAACCAAGTTGTACCCCCAAGTGGAATAATTGTTTATTGTGGAAGGTTATATTTCTTCCGTATCATCAGGCTTTAGATAATGTAAATGTGGATTACAAGGGTCAGGAATCCACTTTTTGAGTTCCCTGATCTTCTCCAGGTCCTCCAAAAAAAGGTTCGATATTATTTCATTTGGGGCTCGCTTTCCCTGCCTTCCTTTGCGGGGCCCTCATTAAGTCAACTTGTGTGTTTGTTGATTCCTCCTAAAATGTTACCTTTGCGGAAGGGAGAAACAATAATCATAAAGAAATCTCTCATTGTCTTTGAACAGTCGTTTCATTAAAACGATAATCTATTGGGGGATTAATACAAGATGAAGAAACTGCCGAACACATACGTCATCATAGCAATTCTGATAGCGCTTTGCGCCTTCCTGACCTGGGTGGTTCCGGGCGGGGAGTATGTCACCTCCGAGGACGGAACCCTCTCGTACGAGAATGTGCACGCCGTGCCGCAGACATGGCAGGTGTTTTCTGCCATATACAACGGTTTTGTCAAGCAGGCCGGGATAATCATCTTCATCCTTGTTGTTGGCGGGGCGTTCTGGCTTTTGAACTCAACGGGTGCCATAGATGCCGGCATCCGGCGGCTGATAAACGTTATAGGACGCAGGGACAAGGCTGTCCTCGTGACGCTGACTGTCCTTTTCTCTCTCGGCGGGGCGATCTTCGGGATGAGTGAGGAGGCGATTCCTTTTGTGGGAATAGTCGTTCCACTTGTAGTCTCAATGGGTTATGATGCCATAATGGGACTCCTTGTGGTTTACGTTGCATCCAACATCGGCTTCTCCAGTGCCTTCCTCAATCCTTTTACCGTGGGGATAGCCCAGGGGATGGCAGAACTCCCGCTATTCTCGGGAATGGGATACAGAATCTTCTGCTGGGCCTTCCTGACAGCCATCCTGTGCATATTCGTGGTGCTGTATGCCAGGAAGACAAGAAAGGCCCCCGTGGAGGTGACAGCTATCGAAGCTGCACCTCTTACAGTGAGGCAGAAGTGGGTTCTCGTAGTCCTTCTTCTCACCGTAATCGCCCTTGTCCTCGGGGTCACCCTCCGGGGGTGGTATATGCCCGAGATAACAGGCCTTTTCCTTGCCATGGGAATCCTCTGCGGTATGATAGCGGGCTTCCCGGCCAACCGCATTGCGGATGAACTCATTGCGGGTGCCAAGGACATCCTCTCGGCGGCCCTCGTGGTGGGTTTTGCCTCCGGTATAGTCATCATTCTTCAGGACGGCAAGATAGTTGACAGCATCCTCCACGGGATGCAGGAGTCACTGGAGGGGACAGGCGAGGTGTCCTCCCTTTCGGCGATGTATGGCATACAGGCCGTCATCAACTTCCTCATCCCAAGCGCCACGGCGAAAGCCGCCATCACCATACCCATCATGTCTCCCTTCTCTGATCTTGTGGGAGTTTCCCGCCAGGCGATGGTGCTTGCCTTCCAGTTCGGAGACGGTTTCACCAATATGATCACTCCCACCTCCGGGGTCCTAATGGCGGCCCTCGCCATGGCACGCGTCCCCTATGAGAAGTGGGTGAAGTGGATATGGAAGGGAGTACTTGTACTCCTCGTACTTGGACTCCTTCTCCTCCTTCCGACAGTATTAATGCCGATTGCGGGCTTTTAGGACGTCGTTTTTAAGAACAGCCCTTGTAGAAGTAGAGTGCATTGCAACTAGACAATAAGGTGAAAAGTCAAGCCAAATAGCTAGTATGGTGGCTCGGCGCCGGTTTTTGTGTTCTCACTGTAACGGTATAAAGCTTATGGCCTGTCCGCCGCCGGGGGCGAGGATGACTTCCAAGGTATCGGCCGATGTAACCGTGCGCGCTTCGATGGCGTAGGCATAGGGGTTGGAGGCCCAGTCGGCATCAGGGGCATCGGCATAGATTGTGGCGGTGTATGTTACGCCGCTCTCAAGGAAGCTGAGAGGCTGCTGAAGGGTGCGGCCTTCCTCGTCGGTTATTGCACCGAAGAAGTATTTGTCACCGCTGCGGCGGGCCACAGCAATATATTGGCCGATTTCTCCCTGCAACGCCTCCGACCAGTCGCAGTCGGGATCAAAGTCCCGGAAGAACTGGAAAGCGGGATGGCCCTCATAGTTTTCGATGAGGTCGGAGGCCATCTGCATGGGGGAGTATAGGACCACCCAAAGGGCAATCTGCTTGGCCAGGGTAGTGTTTACGCGGCACTCCGATGAATGGGTGTTATTGTTCCACATCTGCACGTCAGGATGGCCGGCTATACTGCGGTACTCGATGTCAAAGATGCCCGGAGTGTAATCCATCGGCCCGGATAGGAGGCGCGTGAAGGGCAGAGTCACGTGATGCGAGGGCTTGTTTCCGGCCGACCATGCGTTCCACTCCATGCCTCGGGCTCCTTCCCGGGTCATGAAATTGGGGTATGTGCGGCGTAGTCCGGTTTCCTTGATAGGCTCGTGCGCGTCCACCATAATCTTGCGTTTGGCGGCCTCCTCTATGACCTTTGCATAGTGTTTCACGCCATACTGACTGTGATGGTAATGCCCGTCCAGAAGCCATCCTGCATAGCCTGTCTTCAGGGCATGGATATCCTTTTCAGCATCGAAATCCAAGGCTTTTTCGAGTTGCTTCTCATACCAGGCCGCTTCTCCGGAGGTCTCGTTGTGGATGATGTAATCCACTCCTTTTTCACGGGCGTATGCAAGGACTTTGTCCAGGTCGAAATCCGGGGCGGGTTTGGTGAAATCGAAGTCGTGATGGGATTTTGCCACTGTCCAGTTGTCGTCCCATCCTTCAAAGAGGACAGCGTCGATGTTGTTGGCTGCCGCAAAATCTATGTACTGCAAAGCTCTCTCGGTAGTAGCTCCGTGCCGATGGTCCTTGCCCCAGGAATAAATGCCGAGATGCATGCCCCACCACACGCCAACGTATTTTGCAGGTTTAATCCAGGACACGTCCTCCAGGGCGCAGGGCTCGTTGAGGTTGAGGATAAGCCCGGAATTGATAAGATCCACAGCTTTCCTGCCGATCTGGACCGTACGCCAAGGAGTCATGAATGAGTATGGAACGATAGCTTTCTGCTTCAGATTGTCGGGACCGTCAGGTGCAAGCCTGGCAGTCATGGTGCCGTCAGGAGCACCTGCGAGCGTCATTTCCGGGAAATCCACCAATGCCGCCTCGTGGATACTGCCGAACAGGCCGTCGTCAGTCTTGAAGGTCATGGGCGTATTGGCATCGGCCCATTCGCCGATGCGAAGGTGACGGTACTCCTGCTCGTATGAGTCGAAGTGGCCGGGGATGGACCAGGAGTCGGCCCCGCCGGCAAGGCGGAACTGGGTTAGTTCGTCGGTGATTAGGAGGGATTTCTCGGCTTCGCTCGAAATGACAGAGGGGGTATTCGAAATGGCATACTCGTAGCGGAAGCCCAGGCCGTCGTTGAATACTCTGAAGCGGAGGGTTAGTTTGCAGTCGGCGTTGGATAGATTTACTTCCAGCTCCCGATGGTTGTCGTCGATGCTCTTGTTTTCTCCCCAGGGCTGGGTCCAACGTTCATGGTGCTCCGAAAGTTTTGACGACTCCAATTTGAATCCGCTTTTCAGATTCAGCGTCGAATCTGTCTCCATGCCAAGCAAGGACGGGCCGATGAAAGGCTTCCCGTCCACGGTGACGGCATATTCAGGCTGGCCTTCGTCGGAGAGTAAAAAATCAAGTTTGATACTTTTATCAGGAGATGATACCGTGGTCTTGCCTGTACATCCAAGGGCAAGGAGACACAGGATTAGGAACTGGGCTAATCTTTTCATAATCACACGCTTACTTTGGAAGTCCGAAGACGTAGCTGAGCCTTTGCATCTGGGCGTCGGTCATACCGTCGGGTTCATAGCCCATACTGCGGGCCGATATGTAAATCTGTGCCGCTTTATTAAGGACATCCACCTGGTCGAAGGCGTCGATAATATTGGTGTCAACGGCAAATACGCCGTGTTTTTCCCACATTACCACGTCGTAATCGCCATCTATGACGCGGATGGTGGCATCGGCCAGTTCCACGCTTGAGGGCATCATGTACGGAACCATGCCCAAACCTCTGGGACAGAAGGCTTTGGTCTCCGGAATCATGGACCATAGCATGCGCGATGCGACATCTTTTTCCATCCATTTCCGGCTGTGAGTCAAGGCTACGAGTTCGATGGGATGAGTATGAATGGATGCGCGGTACGGCGATCCCTTGGCAAGAAGATAGTCGTGCACTGCAAGGTGCGAGGGAAGTTCCGATGTGGGGATTACCGGAACGTCGGCCACAATCTCGTAATTGGCGCAGTCCGGAAGGATGCGGATGACGGAGCCGTTTGCCATAGGATCGCGTGCGAGGTCGCGCATTCGCTTCTGGGTGCCTTTGCAGTAGAACCAGCAGCCTTTCAGGCTTGGCAGTACCTTGCCGATGGGCCTTGGCTCGCTGATTGCCGGCATCGCCAGCATCTGATCGTCCACAAATTCAGTGATGTTGATAGTGATGTTGCCGCCGTTGCGTTCGGCCCAGCCTTTCTGCCAGAGGTATCCGGCTACTTCGGCCACTTTGTCAATTTCGGCCTTCAGGGCCGGTCTGTTGTCTAATATGCTCATATTCGTGTATTTTGAGATTCCCGGTCAAGCCGGGAATGACGTTCTGCCAAACTTGTCGGGAATGCCGTCATGCCCGACCTGATCGGGCATCCCTATAATAATTGTGGTAAAAATGTACTTATAATCAAAACAATAATTCCTGTCACCAATACTGCTATGGTTTTGCGGGAGACGCCTTTCCATTCTTTGAGGATGATACCCCAGACGTTGCTGAACACTACGTTCAGGCTCATCAGGATGCACCAGCTGAAGGTTATCAGGACGGGGTATTCCGTGAGGAAGCCCTTGCCGAGGGACAGGCCGAAGAACTGGCTGTACCAAAGCAGGCCGGCAAGGCAGCAGAACAGCAGGTTGTTGGCCCACAGGCCGCCCTGCTTGTAATCGCCCCAGCTTTTGTTCTTTGCGTTCTGGTAAAGACAGTAGCAGGCATTGGTGATGAAGCCACCGAAGGTGACCAGCATAGTGGCGGGAAGAGTCTGGAAAATGGGCTTTGTGCCTTCCAGAAACAGGTCTTGCCCAAAACTAAGGCCGATGTTGAAGCAGGCGCTCATAAAGCCGGCGAGTACCGCCACAAACAGGCCTTTCCCGAAGTTGAAGTCCTTGACGGCCTTCTTCTTCTCTTCTTCCGGAAGGGCGGCCGATTTCATGGCCCCGGCAATGCCGATTATGGCAATGCCGACAAGCGTCACCACTACGCCGATGATAACGGAAGAGGTAAGGTCAGCGGCGTGGCCGGTAAATACAGGCCCGAGAATGGCGCCAAGGCCGGAGCAAGTCCCAAGGGCGATGCTCTGCCCAAGCGCTACGCCAAGATAGCGCATGCTGAGACCGAAAGTCAGCCCTCCGACGCCCCAAAGCACGCCGAAGAGGATGGTGAGCCATGTGGCTTTAGGATCGGCCTGCATGAGGGAGAGCAGATCGCCGAAACTGCCGCCGGTGCCATTCAGGGACAGCAGAGCCCCGCAAAGAGGGAACAGCAGCCAGGCAAACACCCCCTGGATGAGCCAGTAACTTTCCCAGCTCCAGGACTTTATCTTGTTGATAGGAACGTAGCTGCTGCTCTGGCAGAAGGCCCCTATCGCAATAATCAGTAAACCAATAATCAGATTCATAATTTACTCTTAAGATTCCCGGTCAAGCCGGGAATGACGTCATGCCCGACCTGATCGGGCATCTCTACCTTTTTGATGTTACTTCGCGTTCATACTGTTCGATTGCGGGGATGAACTCTTCACCTACGGGAACGCCGTGGATGTAATTGAAATAATCGAACACAGCGCCGAAGGGCAGGGTCTTGGCCTCTTCCAAAAGGGCGAGGCGCTGGAAACCCTGGCCGTTGGCTTCATATTCGCGAAGCTTCGCAAGCGGTTCAAGCAGTGCGCTCAGGATGCATTTTTGCGTAGCGCGCGTACCGATGATATATGCGCCGATACGGTTGATGCTGGCGTCGAAGTAATCCAGGCCCACATGGGCGCGGTTGAGGCCGTCGGCACGGACCAGTTCCTTGAATAGATCGGCCGTTTGGTCGTTCATTATGGTCACGTGGTCGGAATCCCAGCGCACCGGGCGGGAAACGTGCAGCATGAGTTCGGGGACGAAAAGAAGCAGGGAGGCAACCTTGTCGGATACGTTTTCCGTCTGCTCATAGTGGCCGGTGTCGAGGGTGTACATCACTTTGCGGGTGGCGCAGTAGCCCTCGTAGAAGTCCATGGAGCCGACGGTATAGCTTTCAAGGCCGATGCCAAAGAGTTTGGCCTCCACGCAGCTTTTCATGCCGGGGAGTTTTTCTTCCAGGATTTCATCCAGGGCCGCGGCAAGGAGTTCGCGGTAGTATTTGCGGTTCACGGTGAGGTCTTTGGAGCCGTCGTGGACCCAGATATTCATGATGCAGGGGTCTCCCTGGGCCTTTCCCATTGCATCGGCAATGCGGCGGCAGCGCTTGGTGTGCTCAATCCAGAATTCGCGGATTGCGGGATCGGGATTGCTCAAGGAGAGGTCTCCGCTCTTGGGATGGGAGAAGGATGTGGAGTTGAAATCCAGCTTGAAATTGTTCTCTTTTGCCCATTGGATCCAGGATTCAAAATGCTCTACGCCAACCTCGTCCCTGTCAACGAACTTGCCGCCGAAGTCGCCGTAAATTTCATGGAGGTTCACACGGTGGTTGCCGGCAAGAAGCGTTTTGACAAATTCAAGGTCTTTTCGGACCTCGTCGATATTACGGGCCCTTCCGGGGTAGTTGCCGGTGGTTTGGATGCCGCCGGAAAGGGCTTGGTTGCGTTCGAAGCCGACCACATCGTCTGTTTGCCAGCAGTGTAGGGAGATCTGCTGCTTTGCCAACTGCTCGATGGCTTTGTCTGTGTCCACGCCGAGAGCAGCGTAGCGCTCTCGGGCGATTTCATAGGACTTGATGATTTGCGATTCGTTCATATTTATAGGTTATTAGATTTCTCGACTTCGCTCGAAATGACAGAAGGGGAGCCCGAAATGGCGGAAGGGTAGTAGGTTTTTACTTTAAGGGTTTCGGAGATCAGTTTGCGCATTTCCCAGCGGTCTTTTACAAGGCCGGCCGCTTTTGCCTGCATCATTATATTGCCGATGGCTGTTGCCTCGGTGGGGCCGGCCACGACGGGAATGCCTATTGCATCGGCCGTCCATTGGTTCAGAAGCTCGTTGGCGCTGCCGCCGCCGATGATGTGAAGCTTCTCGATCTTGAACGGAGCGAAGCCCTGCAGCATGTCGAGCACTTCTTTGTATCTGTCGGCAAGGGAGTGGAAGATGCAAGATACGATCTGTGCGTCGGAAAGAGATTCCCGGTCAAGCCGGGAATGACGAGCAATCTCCTTCACCATATTCTCCGGAGCTGCGAAGCGCGGGTCGTCAGGGTTGATGCGGCCGGGGAATGAAGCCTCGGCCTGCGCCATGGCCACAAGTTCCGGGTAGCTGTAATCTTTGCCTTCGGCCTTCCAGACTTCCCTGCACTGCTCCAGCAGCCACATTCCGGTGATGTTTTTCAAAAAGCGCGTGGTGCCCTCTATGCCGCCTTCATTTGTGAAATTCAGCCTGGCCGATTCCTCATTGATGACAGGCTCGGGCACTTCTATGCCCATCAGGCTCCAGGTCCCGCTGGAGAGATAGGCGAAGTTTTCATCGGCGGCGGGGACGGCTGCGACGGCCGACGCCGTGTCATGTCCTGCAACCGCTATTACTGGGATGCCTTTGTATTCGCCGACCTTTGTGCCGGGCTGCACTATGGGCAGCAGGAAGTCGGTTCTTATGCCTAGCCGTTTCAAAAGCTCTTTGTTGAACTGACGGGAGCCCTGGTCCATCATCCCGGAAGTGGAAGCGTCGGTATATTCGCACACTTTGTTTCCGGTGAGCATATATGCGAGCAGATCGGGCATGAAAAGAATGCTTTCCGCCGTCCTGAGGTCCTTATCATTTGCCAGCGTGAGTGCATATAGCTGGAAAATGGTATTGAAATCCATGATTTGGATGCCTGTGAGGGCATATAGCTCCTCCCTTGGAATCTTTGCGAACACCTTTTCCGGAATACCGGCCGTGAAAGGGTCTCGATATGCACGAGGGAGGGCGCAAAGCTCACCATCGGCGCCTATGCAACCGAAGTCCACGCCCCAAGTATCTATGCCGATGGAATCCGGCCGGACGCCCTTGGACTCAAGTTCATCCAGACAGGTTACGAGATGGCGGTACATTTCGCGGACGTCCCAGCGAAGGTATCCGTCCACCGTCTGCATTTTGGAGGGAAAACGATACACCTCTTCCATACTGAAAGAAGCGCCGTCAAAACTGGCAAGCAGTGCGCGGCCTGATGTCGCACCGCAGTCGAATGCCAGAAATGTGTGCTTAGCGGCCATAGTTTTTAGTGTTTATATGCAAATATACACTATTTTGCCAAAGTTTTGCAACTGCCGTTGATTTTTTGTAAGTTTGTATAGAAAACCATTAAGCATGGATTTTTGACATGAAATCAAAAGCATTTTTTCCGATTGTGTTATTAGCCCTGTTTGCCGCCTGCGCGCCTGAACAGGCTCTTATGGACCCGGCTCTCTTCAAGGCCGATGTTGAAGGAAAGCACGTTGAACTTTACACCATCAGAAACGGCGGCCTGACGCTGCAGCTCACCAATTTCGGCGCCCGCGTAGTGTCCCTTTACACTCCCGACCGTAACGGAAATATGGCCAGCATCGTGGTCGGCCACAATAATTTGCAGGATTACATCACTCCTCCCGGGGAACGTTTCCTCGGCGCATGCGTCGGCCCCGTTGCCAACCGCATCGGCAACGCTTCTTTTGAAGTGGACGGCGTAAAGTACGGCACTCCTGTAAACGACAACGGCAAAAACACCCTGCACGGAGGATTCATAGGAGTGGACAATCTGGTCTGGGATGTACGCGAGGTCTGTGATACCGCCGTCACCTTGCATCTTCTGCATCCCGATGGCCTGGAAGGCTATCCCGGCAATCTGGAAATGAACATGACCTATGCTCTCACATCGGCAGGGGAATTCAAGGTTACTTACAGTGCAACTACGGACAAAGCCACTCCGGTGAACTTTTCCAACCATCCTTTCTTCTGCCTTGGCGGGGAAGGAAACGGCTCGGTCGAGGCTTACAAAATGTGGATAAAAGCTTCTCATTATCTGCCCATCGACAGCCTTAGCATCCCTACGGGCGAGATTGCCCCGGTGGAAGGTACTCCGTTCGATTTCAGGACTCCGACGCTGATAGGCGCACGAATCGGCCAGGATAATATGCAGCTTCGCAATGCAAGGGGATACGACCATAACTGGTGCCTGGACAAGGAAACGGACGGCGTGGAACTGGTTTGCCGCGTGGAAGATCCCGCAAGCGGAAGATGGGTGGAAGTGCTCACGGACCAGCCCGGCCTGCAGTTTTACAGCGGCAATTTCTTCGAAGGAAAGGAAAAGGGAGCAAATGGCAATGTGCTTGGTTTCCGCAGTTCGCTTGCCCTTGAGGCCCAGCGCTTCCCGGATGCCGTAAACCATCCTGAATTCGGCAACTCCATCCTCCGCCCCGGAGAGGAGTACACCCAGACCTGCATCTATCGTTTCGGCGCCGAATAAGTTTTTCGGGAAAACTTTTAACTTTGTAAGTTGTAACTGAAACCTACCGTTATGGAAGAAAAAATTGTGCTTGCTCCGGAGCAGTTGCAAAAAAGCATCGGCCTTAAAGGAGCATTCGGCCGTTGGGTGACTCGCTGTATCTTCAAGCTGCTGGAAATAGACAAGGTGAACAAGGTGCAGGCAAAGTACTCGGCCTATGAGGGACCGGAATTCTCCAAGCGCGTTCTTGAAGAGGTGGGCGTAACATGGCAAATCAGTGAAGAAGATCTGAAAAACATCCCTGCCGACGGAGGCTTCATAACCGTCTCCAACCACAGCTACGGAGCCATCGACGGGCTTATTCTCAATGCTGTAATCGGCGCGAAAAGGCCTGACTATAAGCTTCTTACCACCTTCCTTCTGGCGCTTGTGCCCAGCCTTAAGGATTATTTTCTTCCGGTAGATAATCTCTCAGGAAAAACCGACGCCCGCAGCGTAAACGGCATAAGGGGCGCACTGCGCCACATTGCCGATGACCACCCGATCGGCTTTTTCCCTGCGGGGGAAGTGGGTACCTGGCAGATCAAGAAGCTGCGTCAGCCCGGAACAAGTTTCTGGGATATCCAGGACAGGCCCTGGGCGGCCAATATCGTCAAACTTGTCAAAAAGTCGGGCAAGCAAGTGATTCCCATCTATTTCGACGGCGTCAATTCGCTCGGCTTCCATCTTCTAGGTCAGATTCACCGCCGCCTAAGGACCGTACGCCTTATCCATGAACTCTTTAACAAGAAGGGGAGAGTGGTGCATGTGCGTATCGGCAAGCCAATCATGCCGGAGGAGGCTGAGGGGCTGAGTCAGGAGGAGTTCGGAAAGCTCATCCGCAGCCGCTGCTACGAACTGGCCGACAAACACTGACGGAAGGTATGTGCTAATCTGAAAAATATAATTAACTTTGCAAGATATGGGAAAAAGGACAACCATCGTGGCTGTTGCAGCCCTTGCCCTGCTGCTCGCCGGCATCGCTTTCGCGGTGACCCGGCTTTATCGTCCGGCTGAGGGAGAAATGCCCCAGCAGGCCGCTCCTGCCGGGTGGTCGGTCCTTAAGGCAATCCCATCGGATGCCGCCGCGGTGGCAGTATTCGACGGCTCCGCCAAAGCCTCCCGAGCCATTGCGGATTCAACAGGCATCCTGCGCGGCATATTCGCCCCGGAAAATCCGGATTTCATGGCCTTTCTGCAATCGCTCGGCCGTCGCAAAATAGCCATTTCGCTGCATAACAGCGGCTCCCTTGTTCCTCTGGTAGCGGCAGAAGCTCAACCTGGCGATTCAGTCCTAACCGAAATTGCAGCCAAAGCAGGTCTTAAAACGCTCAGCACCGAAGGTTTTCTCCTCGCTTCACGCTCGGAAACTTTCCTCGGTGCCGGCGTCCGCCATCTTGAAGAAGGCCTGTCTGTCCTTGGAACCAAGCACCTGCAAGATCTGGTTAAAACTGTTTCCGGTCCTGTAGTACTGCTTGTTTCACATTCCCATGCTCCTAAATTGCTCCAGATGTATGCCGGCAAGGCATATCAGCAGCAAGCCGGTTTTGTCAAGAATCTGACGGACTGGAGCGCCTGGAGCCTGCAAGACCTTGAAAAAGACCATATAAGCCTTAAGGGCTGCTCTCTTCCCGGTGAAGACGCAGGCAGTTATTTCGCTGCATTCCAGGGCACACCGGCCCAGGAGGCGGAATTCCCGGAAGTCCTGCCCTACTGGGTCTCATACGCCGTTTCGGTGCCTGTGCCGGATGCATCGGCCTTCATGGCGGCAAGGCGTAAGACTGAAGACGGCCGTGGCGCGCTTGTGCGTTACAACAAAGCCCTCAAGGATAAATCCGGCAGGCAGCTGAATCCGGAAGAGTGGTTCCTCAGCCTCCTTCCCAAAGAAGTTGTGCGTGCATCCTTCCAAGGTGAAGACGGCATAAGCCACGAAGCCATCCTCCTGCGTTCTTCTAAAGACCTGAAACTCGGCACCGAGACTGCCAATGCATACCGCGGATGCTTGGCCACCGTGCTGGGACAGGATTTCGCAATAGCGGACAGCATATCGGCCTCCGTCGGCAACCGTTGGAGCATCTTCGCGGACCTTCCGACAGTACGCCTCTTCCAGGACAAGGCTTTCCTGGATTATTCCTTGAAAAGCAGACTTGCCGATGCCTCCGTTTCCATCCCCAAAGGTTATGTAGTATATGCATCCCTGTCGGATGCTCCGCTGCTTTTGGAAGACCTTCTTGCCAAATCGCTTTCCGCTCCTCTGCTCGACTACGTAAAAGGTGCCGGATTCGCCCCCGCGGCCGTTTCGCTGGATCTGTCCGACTCCAGGCCCTCCTTCCGCATACAACTGGACACCAGGGCCCTCAAGGGCACCAAGGTGCAGGTTTTGGAGCGTGATACTACGGTGGTTATTCCCACCGGGCTTTTCCCTGTCACCAATTACACGACAGGACAAACCAATTATCTGTACCAGAACAGCCATCTGTCCGTCTGCTTGAGAGACGAAAACGGCAAAGATGTCTGGGGCATTCCTTTCAAGGAGGCTCTATGCGGCAGGGTACAGTCAATCGATTATTACAACAACAAGAAAATACAGTTCCTTTTCTGCGCTGCAGACCGTATGTACCTGCTTGACCGCCTGGGACATTGGGTGAACGGCTTCCCGGTAAGCCTCGGCAAACCTGTCCTTCTTGGTCCGGACGCATACGATTTCACCGGCGCCGGCGGATACACCGTAATGGTCCTGCACAAAGACAACTCTTTGGAGCGCTACAACCTGCACGGACAGAAGCCGGAAGGCTGGAAAGGAATACGTCCGCAGGAAACAGTGAAAAACCTGCCGGAACTGATAGAAACCCGCGGCAAACGCTACTGGGCGGTACGTACTTCGGTGCAGACCCTCATCTATCCTTTCGAGGGTGGAAGCCCTCTCACCGTCTTTGAAGGCGGCCGCATGTTAAAGCCGGACACTCCGCTTACACCAACGTCGAAAGGCGTCAGCGCAGAATGCTACGACGGCAAAACACGTGACATCAAATTGAACTAAAACCTCTCCGACAATATGGAATTCCAATCAGTCAACAAAATTCTTCAGGAAAGTTTTGTAAATAACTGGGACCGTCCCGCCCTTACCAATTACCAAGGCATGACCTTGGCCTACAGGGACGTTGCCAGACGTATTGCAAAGCTTCACATAGCTTTCGAAGAATGCGGTCTTAAGAAAGGAGACAAAGTAGCCATCTGTTCCCGCAACCAGGCCAACTGGGGCGTGAGCTTTCTGGCGGCGATAACTTACGGCGCAGTTGCCGTTCCTATACTGCATGAATTCAAGCCCGGCAATATCCACTATCTGGTAAATCATTCCGAGGCACGCGTCCTTTTCGTGGACGAAGTGATCTGGGAAGGCCTTACCCCTGACGAAATGCCGGACCTTGCAGTGGTAGTGCAGATCAACAACTTCAAGTTCCTGTATGCAGCAACCGAAGACCTTGCACAGATCCGCGAGCATCTCAACGAAGATTTCGGCCACCGCTATCCTAACAACTTCGAGCCGGAAGACCTGAACTACTATCAGGACAGTTCGGAAGAACTGGCAATAATCAATTACACGTCAGGTACATCCGGTTTCTCCAAAGGTGTCATGATTCCGTACCGTGCCCTTTATTCCAACATCGAGTTCGCAGCCAAAGATGCCTGCCCCATGCTAAAGGCCGGCATGAATGTGGTCTCCATGCTGCCCACGGCCCACATGTACGGCATGATGTTCGAGTTCCTCTTCGAAATGAGCATCGGCATGCACGTGCATTTCCTAAGCCGTGTTCCCAGCCCCAAGATTATCATGAAGGCGTTCGGCGAAATCCATCCGGATATCATCATCGCCGTGCCGCTGGTAATGGAGAAAGTTTACAAGTCCAAGCTTAAGCCGCTTATCGACAAAACCAAATACTATCGCCGTATTCCCGTTCTGGACAAGGTGATAGAGAAGAAGTTCTGCACGGAACTCACCTCCGCTTTCGGCGGCCAGTTCGAAGAAGTTATCCTCGGCGGCGCTGCCTTCAATCCGGAAGTGGAAAAATTCCTGCATAAGATTGGCTTCCACTATACCGTAGGCTACGGTATGACGGAATGCGCCCCTATCATCGGCTATGCTCACTGGGACAAGGTGAAAGTGGGCAGTGCAGGCCGTGCAGCACTGAATATGGAAATCCGCATCGATTCCTCCGACCCTTCAAAAATCCCCGGTGAGGTGCAGGTAAAAGGCCCCAATGTGTGCCTTGGCTATTACAAGAATCCGGAAGCCACCAAGGAATCCTTCACCGATGACGGCTGGTTCCGTACGGGCGACATGGGCATCCTGGACAGCGACGGATACCTGTTCCTCCGCGGCCGTTCCAAGTGCATGGTCCTGGGTCCTTCCGGCCAGAATATCTATCCCGAGGAGCTTGAAGCTGTAATCAACAACTTTACATACGTCGTGGATTCGCTGGTAGTTGAGGACGACGGCGGCCTTACGGCCCTGATTTATCCGGACTGGCACCAGGGAGAGCTTGACGGCATGAGCCGCAGCGCCTTCTCAAAACGCATTATGGACACCCTGCCGTCAATCAATGAAGAACTTCCCAAATATGCCCAGATCAAGAAGATCGAGCTTATGCCGGAAGACTTCGAGCGCACCCCCAAGAAGAGTATCAAACGTTACCTGTATCAACGCACATAAGCATGGCAAAATTCGACCACAGCTACCTTGAAATGGCCGAGGTGTGGGCCCAGAACTCCTACTGCAAACGCAGGAAGGTGGGCGCACTGCTGGTCAAGGACCGCACCATAATTTCGGACGGTTACAATGGCACTCCTTCAGGATTTGAAAACATTTGCGAAGACGAAAACGGCGTCACAAAACCTTACGTCCTGCACGCGGAGGCCAACGCCATAACAAAGGTGGCCAAAAGCGGCAACAGTTCCGAGGGTGCAACCCTCTATGTAACTGCGTCGCCGTGTGCCGAATGCGCCAAACTGATTATCCAGGCCGGCATCAAGCGGGTAGTGTACAGGGACGCTTATCGCCTCACTGACGGTATCGACCTTCTTGCCAGGGCAGGTATCGAAGTGGAACAGGCCAAGTAGCTATGGAAAGCAACAAGCGTACACTCATTCAAATACTTCAGGTGGTTCTGGGCGTTGTAATCGGCGCCCTCATTACCCTTTCTGTAGTCCGATACAGAGAAGCTAAACACCTGATTAGCACACGTTATACTGATTGGCGCAAGCTGAACCTTGTGCTTGACATGGTGGAAAAGAACTATGTTGACACCCTGAATCAGGAAGGCATGACGGACGCCGCCATCGTTGCGGCTCTTGCAAAGCTGGATCCGCATTCGGTGTATCTTCCTCCGGTTCAGCTGAAAGCCTCGGAAGAGGAACTTGCCGGGAATTTCGACGGCATCGGCATACAGTTCAATGTGCCTAATGACACTGCCGTTGTGCTGGAAGTGATTGCCGGTGGCCCTTCCGAAAAGGTAGGCCTTCAACCCGGCGATCGCCTGCTCAAAGTGGACGACAAGGTAATCGCGGGCGTTAAATTCCCTCAGGACAGCATGGTGCGTCGCATAAAGGGGCCTTCGGGCACCAAAGTCACCATCACCGTCAAAAGGGGAGCGGAAGTGATTCCCTTCGAGATAACCCGCGGCAAGATACCCGTTCACAGCGTCGATGCAGCATTCATGGTGCGGGAAGGCGTTGGTTATCTGCGCCTTGGAAAGTTCTCCAGGACGACGTACAAAGAATGCCACGATGCCGCCCTCAGCCTTCAGGAGCAGGGCATGAAGCACCTTATCTTCGACCTTCGCGACAACTCCGGCGGTTACATGGACCAGGCTCTCCTCCTTTCCAATGATTTCCTGTCCTACGGCGACACTATCGTTTATCTGGAAGGCCGTCACCGCAAGCGTGAGGTCTATCAGGCCGATGGCAGGGGAGCGCTGCTGAATGTGGATCTGACGGTTCTGATAAGCGAGAATTCAGCATCGGCAAGCGAGATTTTTGCAGGGGCCATCCAGGACAATGACCGCGGCAAGGTGGTGGGCCGTCGCTCGTACGGCAAGGGATTGGTGCAGGAGCCTTTCTTCTTCAGCGACAATTCGGGCGTGCGTCTCACTGTAGCCCGTTATTACACTCCTTCGGGCCGATGCATCCAAAAGCCCTACACCAGCGAGCGCGACTATGCCTACGACATCTACAACCGTTACGCCGACGGTGAAGTGTTCAGCGCCGACAGCGTACATCTGGATACCACCGATGTGCATCGTACCCGCAGCGGCAGGATAGTGTACGGCGGCGGTGGCATAATGCCGGATGTCTTCGTGCCGATTGACACAACCCATGCGAGCACTTTCTTCGTGGAATGCAACAGGAAAGCGACGCAGATGCGCTTTGCATCGGCAATGTTTGACAAATATACGGCTACGCTGTCCTCCATTGCCGATTTTGCCGCGATGGACAGCTTCCTGCAGAGTGCAAAACTAGGTGAGCAGTTCCGCAGCTGGGCCAAAGCCACCGACGGAATAAGCTGCTCCGACGCAGACTGGACGTCCACGCTTCCCTATCTCCTTCCTCAGCTGAATGCCCTTGTGGCCCGCTATTCCAAACTTGGCGACAATGCTTTCTACAAGTATTACCTGCCCGTGGACAATACCGTCGAGGAAGCGCTGAAGGGCTTGTAGCAGCCGTTTTTTCTTTCACGGATATTTCTTATATTTGTGGTCTATGAGTGACTATATCGTATCGGCAAGGAAGTACAGGCCGGACTCCTTCGAAACGCTCATCGGCCAGGATACAATAGCGCGCACGCTGTCCAATTCCATTAGGCGCGGGCAGTTGGCGCACGCATATCTGTTTTGCGGGCCCCGCGGGGTCGGCAAAACCACCACGGCGCGCATCTTCGCAAAGATGATAAACTGCTCCAATCCGGGTCCGGACATGGAGCCTTGCGGCGAGTGCGAGTCATGCGTAAGCTTCCAGGAAGGCCGTTCCTATTGCATCCATGAGCTTGATGCCGCCTCCAACAATTCGGTGGAGGACATAAAAACCTTGATGGATCAAGTTCAGGTGCCTCCCCAAGTGGGCCGATACAGCGTCTATATCATAGACGAGGTTCACATGCTGTCGCAGGCGGCGTTCAACGCTTTCCTGAAAACGCTGGAAGAACCTCCGGCACACGCCATCTTCATCCTGGCAACGACGGAGAAGCACAAAATCCTTCCTACCATCCTTAGCCGCTGCCAAACCTACGACTTCAACCGCATCAGCATCCCGGACATGGTGCGCAACCTTCGCGGCATAGCCACCAAGGAAGGCATAACGATAGACGACGAATCCCTCCACGTAATAGCACAAAAGGCCGATGGCGCAATGAGGGACGCCCTAACGATCTTCGACCAGACGGTAGCCTTCTGCGGTACGGATGTAAAATACCAGGACGTAATCCGCAACCTGAATGTACTGGATCACGAATACAGTTTCAAACTTGTGGACAACTTCCTGGCAGGGGATTACGCCAGCGCGTTCCTGTCCTTTGACGAGATACTCTCCAAAGGATTCAATGCGCTGCATTTCGTAGGGTCTCTTTCAACTCACCTTAGGAATCTGGTGGTGGCAAAGACAGGTGGTTTGGAGCCCCTTCTGGAACTCCCGGATTCATTGAAACAGCGTTATGCGGAGCAGGCATCCCGCTGCAGCCAACAATTCCTGTTCGAAGCACTGGGAATAACCACCTCCTGCGAAAGCGGCTACAAAGCGGCTGTCAATCCACGCCTTCACATAGAGTTCGCTCTGATGAAGCTAAGCTATCTGGTGAGAAAGCCTGCGGCAGAGATTCCTCCGCTCGCTCCGCTCGGTCGGAATGACAACCCCGCCCCTGTCATTTCGAGCGTAGTCGAGAAATCTCCCGCCCCCGCTCCTGCCACTTCGAGCGCTGCCCCTGTCATTTCGAGCGCAGTCGAGAAATCTCCTGCAGGGCGTCGCCGTACTGCCAAGACAGGGTCGGCACTTTCCATGAGTTCCATAATGGAAGAGAAGAAGGAGGAAACCGCCGTTCAGGATGCCGGCGCTCAGGAAGTCGCTCTTCCCGATAATGAAAGCGTACTGCTTAAATGGAAAGAGATGGCCGGCGAATACAGCTCCAAGCCACGCCTTGCAAGCATGCTTTCCAGCGGCAAAACCGAAATAAAAGAAGAAAACGGCGTCAAAATTATAGAGCTGTTCGTAACCAACGAAGCCCAAAAACAATGGGTGGAGGAAAAGATGCTCCGTCCCCTGGAAAACAGAATCAGGGAACTGCTTGCATGCCCTAAGATTAACGTTCAGGTATCAGTAGTCCCGGAAACCGAAAACACGGAAAAGGTCCCATATATGCCTGAGGAAAAAGCCAAGGACCTGATGGAAAAAGAACCTGCAGTCCGTGAACTGGTAGCGGCAATGGGGCTCGACACCAAATAACCTGTAATTCTGAGCGAAGCGAAGAATCTATGAAACTGAGAGCAGAAAAACTAGTAAAAAAATATGGCGTCCGCACAGTCGTGAAGGGCGTTTCCATGGAAGTGCAGCAAGGCGAAATTGTGGGCTTCCTCGGCCCCAACGGTGCCGGTAAAACCACAAGTTTCTATATGATTACAGGGCAGATAAAGCCCAACGGCGGCCGCATCTTCCTTGACGACGACGAAGGCAACACCACCGAGGTGACCACCCTCCCCATGTACCAGCGTGCCCAAAAGGGAATCGGCTACCTGCCTCAGGAAGCGTCGGTTTTCCGCAAGATGTCCGTGGAAGACAATATAATGTCGGTCATGGAGCTTTCAAAGAGCACGGAAAACATGACGAGGGAGCAGCGGATAGCCCGCATGGAGCAGCTGATAGACGAGTTCAACCTCTCCAAAGTCCGCAAATCGCTTGGCATTCAGCTTTCAGGCGGTGAGCGTCGCCGCTGCGAAATAGCCCGCGCCCTTGCCGTAGATCCAAAGTTTATCCTGCTGGACGAACCTTTCGCAGGGGTGGACCCTATCGCAGTGGAAGATATCCAGTATATCATAGCCAAATTGAAATACCGTAACATCGGCGTCATTATTACAGACCATAACGTGGGTGAAACCCTGGCAATTACGGACCGCGCCTACCTTTTGTATGAAGGCGTTATCCTTCAGGCCGGCACCCCGGAAGAACTTGCCGCCGATGAAGATGTCCGCACCAAATACCTTGGTTCCGGCTTTGTTCTCAAGCGTTCCAAGTCGGTGGAAAGAGCAAGGGCGGAAGTTGAGCACGAGCACCTGGTATAAGTTTGGCACAGCTCTTGCATTAACTGAATCAAGGTTAGTTTTAGTTGGTTTAGTTAATAATGGTTAGAAAGCCGGCAGCCGTGAGGCAGCCGGCTTTTTTTGCATGCACCATATAAAGGAAAAAAACCTCGCAAGTCATTGAGACTGCGAGGCTTCTTATAATGTAAGGTTGTAAAAGCTTACTGCTCCTCCTGAAGACGAAGCTGCTGAACATAGATAGCCTTCTGGAGCGCCATGCGCTTTTTCACTGAAGGCTTTTCAAAGTTCTTGCGGGCGCGCATTTCGCGGACGGCGCCGGTCTTTTCGAACTTGCGCTTGAATTTTTTCAGGGCTCTTTCGATGTTTTCGCCTTCTTTGATGGGTACGATGATCATTGCTTTTACACCTCCTTTTTCTTAAATGGGCTGCAAAGTTAGAAAATAATTGGAAATCCACAAAATATTTTGTTAAATTTGCCCTAACAAGTTTGTTAGCCAAGTAAAACCCTCTTCTATATGAAAAAAAATAACGACACCTACCCCTGGCAATTCGCCTCAGTAGGCGGAACAGTCCGTGTAAAAATCAGAAACGGAGAAGACATCCGCCATCTTCCGGAGCTTGACCGCAAAATGTGGACAGTCCTAAGCTGCCCGGTAAGCGGCTTAGAATTCGATGAAAAGACCCTGAAGCTCATAGACACGGATGCCGATGGAAAAATCCGTGTGGATGAAGTGATCAAGACTGCCCAGTGGCTCACCCGCATCGTCAAGAACGCCGACGATCTGCTCAAGGAGAACGACAGCCTTAAACTGGCCGATTTCAATACGGCCGATCCCGACGGTGCCCGCCTGGAAGCATCGGCAAGGCAGATTTTGAAAAACCTGAAGCTTGAAAAGGACGAAATCGCCCTGGAAGACACTGCCGACAATGTGAAAATTTTTGCCGAGACCAAGTTCAACGGCGACGGCATCATCACCCCCGCGAGCGCTGACGACGAGGCTACCGCAAAGCTTATCGAGACCATCGCAGGCATAGCGTCCGCGACAGACCGTAGCGGTGTTGCCGGCATCACGGCAGAGCAAATCGAAGCCTTCTACACAGCCTGCGCAGACTTTGCAGCATGGAAAGAAGCCGGCACCAAGGAAGTCTTCCCCTTCGGCGACAAAACCGCCGATGCCCTTGCCGCAGTGAACGCCCTCAAGGATAAAGTGGCCGACTATTTCATGCGTTGCAAGCTGATTGGCTTCGATCCTGCAACCGCAGGTGCCGTCGATGTGAGCGTGGACAAGATCGCCGCCATCGAAGGAAACCTTGCAGCCGCCAGCGGCGAAATCGGCCTGCAGCCTCTTGCAAAGCCCGCTGCCGACGGAAAGCTTGTCCTCGCAGCCGTGAATCCTGCCTGGAAGGGCGCCGTGGATGCAATGGTATCCCTCACAGGGCTGGACAAAGAAGCAGTCACCGAGGCAGATTGGGCCGATCTTATCGGCAAATTCGCTCCCTACACTGCATGGCTGGATGCCAAGAAAGGCGCTGAGGTAGAAGCACTTGGCCTTGAAGCCGTGTCGGCAATCCTCAAGGAAGACAAAAAGGCCGCCCTTCTTGAATTGGTGGAAAAAGACAAAGCCGAAGAGGCTAACGCCCTCTCCATCGAAGAAGTGGACAAAGTCCTCCGCCTCAATAAATACTTCTACCGCTTCCTCAATAACTACGTAGTCCTGGCCGATTTCTACGACCCCGCCCAGAAGGCCGTGTTCCAGGCCGGACGCCTGTACATCGACCAGCGCAGCACCGACCTTTGCGTAAAAGTGGCAGGTCCTGCACCTGAGATATCCTCCCTCAGCGGCATGTACATCCTCTACTGCGCCTGCACAAGCGAAAAGCTCGGAAAGAGCTTCAACATTGCCGCAGTGCTTACCGACGGCGATGTGGACGGCCTCCGCGAAGGGAAGAACGCAGTATTCTATGACCGTGAAGGCAACGACTATACCGCCAAGGTAATAGCTATCGTAGATAACCCGATTTCCGTCCGTCAGGCCTTCTGGACTCCTTATAAGAAGGTTGCGCGTATGGTGAGTGACCGTGTCGATAAAAAAGCGGCTGAAAAGAACGAAAAATCGATGACAGGCCTTACTGAAGCAACGAATACCGCCGCCGACGGAAAGGCTCCTGCCGCGCCGTTCGACATCGCCAAGTTTGCAGGTATCTTCGCTGCCGTGAGCATGGGTATCGGCCTTGTCGGCGCCGCCATTGCCGGTATTGCCTCCGCCCTTAAGGGTATCACTTTCTGGCAGGTGCTCATTATCATTGCCGTTGTGATGCTGCTGATTTCCGGGCCTTCCATGTTCATTGCATGGCGCAAACTCCGCAGACGCGACCTCGGTCCCGTCCTTAACGCCAATGGTTGGGCTATCAATGCCAAGTCGCTTGTCAGCGTCAAGTTTGGCAAGACTCTCACTTCGCTTGCCAAGTATCCCAAGCTAACCGCAGTTGATCCTGAGGCCCGCCGCAAGTCCATGTGGCGCCGTTTCTGGTGCTGCCTGTGCGGTGCCGTCATCATCGCCTGCGTGGCGCTCTGGCTTTGCAATGTGCTGGCACCCATCGGCATAAAGAGCCCTCTTCCCCGCTATAAGGAGACAGTCGAAGTTCCTGCCGAAACACCCGCAGAGGCCCCTGCAGAAGCTCCGGCCGCGGATGCAGCCGCCCCTCAGGAAGAACCCGCACCTGTTGCAGAGTAGGAAATGGATACCGCCTTCCCATATTCACAGTATGTGACCGGCAAGAACTTTGTCGGCCGGCGGTCAGATGTCACCCTCCTGGGAAACTTTCTTTCCCAGGGGGAACACGTTACCCTGTATGAGCCTCCAAAGACGGGCAAGACGTCCCTGATTCAGCAGACGCTGTTCACAATGCGGCTTTCGGGCACGGCCTTTACCGTAGGGCAGTTTTCGGCTCTGAATATCCGCACGCCGGAGGCCTTCCTGCTGCGCCTGGGCTCCACCCTCATCAGAATGGTGGCTTCCACTCCGTCAGAATACGCCGACCTGGTGCAGCGCTATCTCTCCGAGACGCATTTTGTCTTCGACCCTGCCGCTTATGCCGACGGGGAACAGGTCCTCACTTTGGGCTGGGAACTGGATCAGGCCGATATCGCCGCCATGCTGTCCTTCCCCTTCCGCCTTGCTCAGGAGAGGGGAGACAGGCTCATTTTGATAATCGACGACTTCCAGTGCCTGACCCTTCTTGACAATCCCGATGCCATTTTGCGCCCGCTGGACAATTCCCTCAAGGAGAACAGGGACAAACGTCGTTTTTCCTACATTTTCTGTGGCAGCGGAGTAAATGCCATGAGCAGGATTTTCAAGGGAAGCCTGCTTTTCAGCCGTCTTGTAGAAAGGGTCCGCCTGTCGCCTGTCGATGAAAGGGAAATGGCCGATCATGTCCACAAGGGCTTCCTGGCCGGGGGAAAGGTAGTGGAAAAAGAGCTCTTGCAAGGCGCCTGCCGCCTGTTCAAGGGACATCTGTGGTATATCAATCACTTTGCGGCCATTTGCGATGCAATGACGCGCGGCTACATTATGGAGCCTGTCCTGGTAGATGCGCTGAATTGCCTTCTTGCAGTGCACGAGCCCCGCTTCTCCGCCATGGTGAGCGACCTTACAACCCACCAAGTGAGTTTGTTAAGGGCAACGGTCGAAGGCGTCACGCGCTTCTCAAGTGCCGACGTTATCCGCAAATACGGTCTCAACTCATCGGCAAATGTAAAGAGGGTTAAGGACGCGCTTATGAAAAAAGAGGTGCTCCAGTTTGACGAGAACGACAATCCCTCCATTATCGATCCTCTGTTTGAGTACTGGGTACGCAAGTATTACTTTGAATTCAAGGATTAAGCATGAAAAAGCATCTCGTAGTTTTGACAGGCGCCGGAGTATCGGCCGAAAGCGGTTTCGCAACCTTCCGTGACACGGGCGGCCTTTGGGAGCAGTACGACGTGAACGATGTCGCTTCCATAGAAGGCTGGTACCGCAACAGGTCGTTGGTGCTGGATTTCTACAATCAAAGACGTGCGCAGTTGAAAGATGCAAAACCCAACGCTGCCCACGAGGCGATAGCCGGTCTTGAATCTACTTATAATGTGGATGTCATAACCCAGAATGTGGACAATCTGCACGAGCGTGCCGGTTCCACCCGGGTGCTTCATCTGCACGGAGAACTCACCAAAATGCGTCCGGAAAACGGAGTATATGACAAGACAGGTTCCGAGGCAGAGGTGATAGACGTCGCTTACAGGCCGATAATGCTTGGCGATTTGGCCCCGAACGGAAGCCAGCTGCGTCCGCACATAGTTTTCTTCGGAGAAGCCGTCCCCAAAATCGAAAAGGCTATCGATCTTGTGGAAAAGGCCGATATCCTGCTGATTGTAGGTTCGTCCCTTCAGGTTTATCCCGCCGCCGGCCTTTACCGTTACGCCCCTTCCGGCTGCCCCATTTACGTGATTGATCCAAAGCCTGTGCCTCTTTCCGATCCTCGGGTGCATTTCATCCAGGATGTGGCCACCAAAGGTATGGCAGCCTTTATTGAGCAGCTCAAGGCGTTGTAGTGTAAACGACTGAGCCTTAGCGTTTTAAGCAAAATGACCTATGTAAACTACACAGGTCATTTTATTTAATAGCTAATTGCTGTACTACGCTAGTCTATGCGGTCAAATCCGGTGTAAGGCCTCAGAACCTCGGGGATTTCGATGTAGCCTTCTTTCTGGTTGTCTTCCAGAAGGGCTGCAACTACGCGGGGAAGAGCGAGCGAGCTGCCGTTGAGGGTGTGTACCAGCTGGGTTTTGCCGTCCTCGTCCTTGTAGCGGCATTTCAGGCGGTTGGCCTGATAGCTTTCGAAGTTGGAAACGGAGGAAATCTCCAGCCAGCGGCCCTGTGCTGCGCTCCACAGCTCAAAGTCGTAAGTGATTGCCGATGTAAAGCTCATGTCGCCGCCGCAAAGACGCAGGATGCGATATTTGAGACCGAGGGCGTTCACCAGGCTTTCTACGTGGGCGATCATCTCGTCCAAAGCTGCGTAGCTGTTTTCGGGCTTTTCAATGCGTACAATTTCAACTTTGTCGAACTGGTGTAGGCGGTTGAGGCCACGCACATCCTTGCCATAGGAACCGGCTTCGCGGCGGAAGCAGGGAGTGTATGCGGTGAGCTTCTGGGGGAATTGGTCTGCGCCCAGGATAACGTCGCGGAAGATGTTCGTGACGGGAACTTCTGCCGTGGGAACCATGTAAAAGTCGTCCAGGTTGGCGTGGTACATCTGGGCTTCCTTGTCGGGAAGCTGGCCTGTACCGAAGCCGGAGGCTGCATTGACCATTACCGGAGGCTCGACCTCTTTATAGCCGGCTGCGGTGTTGCGGTCCAGGAAGAAGTTGATGAGTGCGCGCTGAAGCTTGGCGCCTTTCCCCTTATAAACGGGGAAGCCGGCACCGGTAATCTTCACGCCGAGGTCGAAGTCGATGATGTCGTATTTCTTGGCTAGTTCCCAGTGGGGGAGTGCGCCTTCGGGGAGAACGACCTCGGGGCCGCCCATTTTCACGACTACGTTATCTTCGGCGCCTTTGCCTTCCGGAACCTGGTCGCAGGGGATATTGGGGAGCAGAACCAGTTGGTTCTGAAGCTCTGCATTGTTTTCATCGGCCTGGGCAAGGAGATCGTTGGAACGGGCCTTGAGGGCGGAAACTTCGGCCTTTGCGGCTTCCGCTTCTGCTTTTTTGCCTTCCTTCATAAGCTGGCCGATGGCGGCTGCGGCTTTCTTTTGCTGGGCAAGGAGGGCATCGCTTTCTGTCTGGAGCGCTTTGCGTTTGTCGTCAAGGGCGATTACGTTCTCGACTATTGCGCGGGCGTCAAAGTTTTTGACGGCGAGTTTGCGGATTACATACTCGGGATCGTCACGGAGGAGTTTCAGGGTAAGCATATCTAAATCTCTCTAAAAAGACAAAGGAGGAACTGTCCCCTTGGGTACAGGTCCTCCTTTAATACTCATTTGTACCTTCGGGTTTAGTTCTCGAAAGGAACTACTGAAACGAAGGACTTGTCTTCACGCTTGCGGGTGAATTTTACGATGCCGTCAACAAGGGCATAAAGGGTATGATCTTTACCCATGCCAACGTTCAGACCAGGATTGTGGACTGTACCGCGCTGACGGACGATAATGTTACCGGCCTTTACGACTTCTTCGCCGAACTTCTTGATACCAAGGCGTTTGGAATGCGACTCACGGCCGTTCTTTGAACTGGATTGACCTTTCTTGTGTGCCATAATCTTTCAGTCTTTTAAAGTTAAGCGATAGCGTCGATGTGGATTTTGGTGAGCTTCTGGCGATGGCCGTTGAGCGTCTGGAATCCTTTGCGACGGATTTTCTTGAATACGA
>JAFUVU010000038.1 GCA_017477465.1 Bacteroidales bacterium | reverse complement strand
GACCTGTGGAAGGATGTAATAACAAAGTTAAGGCGGTCAAGAGGTCCATGTATGGAAGAGCAAAGGATGATCTCTTACTAATCAAAATCATCCTCTACTCAAAAAAATATGTGCACGAAAATTGACGAAGAACCATTTTTGCGTAATGCCATGCACTGTGGTTTTTCGCATTACGCATTTTGCCGAATTTTTGCGTGATGCCATGCACTGTGGTTCATCGCATTACACATTTTGTCGCTTTTTTGCGTAATGCCGTGCACCGTGGTTGTTCGCGTTACGCGTTTTGTCGCAGTTTTGCGTAATGCCATGCACCGTGGTTGTTCGCGTTACGCGTTTTGTCGCGTTTTTGCGTAATGTCATGCGCTTCGGGGCCGACTGGCTTGGGGTGGTTTGTAAGGTGTGGATTGTGAGTTGATTGTAAAATAGCTCCAGCCAGTCGAGCCTTCTTTTGAGGGCGGCTGGCTGGAGCTATTTTAGAAGTTGTTGACAATGAGCGGCTTACGAGAGGCGTCAATCCAGTCGCGCGCGATATAATTTTTCGCGTCTGATTGTTTGTGCCTGCAAGGACGGCCGATTGTCAGTGTTAGAATGCAGATAGTCTGTGCTGGAATTCTGATTGTCTGCGTTAGAACAGCAAATTGTCAGTGTTAGAACGACAGATTGTCTATGCTAGGCTTCAGATTGCCAGTGTTAGAACGGCAGATCGTCTGAGGGTTCGGCTGCAGGGAGAGGGCCTTGGTAGTCGGGGTTTACGGGCTGCGGCGGAACCGGGGCGCCGGGCTGGGATGCAGGGCCGCCGGGGCCGGGGATGCCCGCCTGGCTTGGCGAGGGTTGTGAAGAGGGCTGGTAGCCGGCCGATGCTGGTTGGAACCCGGCTGGAATTGAGCCAGCGCCTGAAGCATAACCGCCTTGAGACCCAGCGCCTGAAGCATATCCGCCCTGAGATCCAGCGCCTTGTGCATAGCCCTGAGAGCCAGCGCCTGAAGCATATCCGCCCTGAGATCCAGCGCCTTGTGCATAGCTCTGGGAACCAGCGCCTGAAGCATACCCGCCTTGAGGCCCGGCGCTTGGTGCGTAGCCGCCCTGGGAACCGGCACCTTGTGCATAGCCGCCTTGATATCCGGCGCCTTCGCCTTCGGGGCGTTTGCCAAGGAGTTGCAGGTTATCGGCCACTACTTCTGTTGTGAAGCGCTTGTTGCCGCTTTGGTCTGTCCATTGGCGGGTGCGGAGTTTGCCTTCAATGTAGATTTGGCTGCCTTTGTGGACGAATTTTTCCACTACGTCTGCATTGTTGCGCCACACCACAATGCTGTGCCATTCGGTGTTTTCTCTGAGTTCGCCGCTTCTGTCTCTGTATCTTTCTGTTGTTGCGAGGCGGAAGGAGGCTACTTTAACGTTGCCTGAGGGATTTTGTGGATTGGATTCGAGGTAACGTACTTCCGGGTCATTGCCAACGTTACCGATTAGCATTACTTTGTTCAGTGCCATAGTATTAAATATTTATAACCTGCGTGGGTATCACGTAAGCGCAGTGGCAAGTTACAAATTTTTTACAGCACCTGCAACATTTTTTCCACGGAAGGTTTTTCGCCTGTGAAAAGTTCATAGCCTGCCGCCGCCTGTCCAAGAAGCCAAAGACGGCCGCTGAGATAGGCCTTGCAAGGAATATGGGCGAGCACAGGCGCTTTATATTCAGCCTCCAGCACAATTGCCGATGCAAACGGCAATCCCTCCGGCACAGGGGCCGATCCAGGCAAAGTGTAGATGATAAGGTCTGGCGCAATGGAGGAGACATCGGCAAGGGGGATGCAGTCGCAGTTTAGTTCATCGGCAAGGGTGGCGGCCTTTGAATGAGTTCTGTTGCAGACAGTTACTCTGCAGCCAAGAAGCTTTGCGGCAACGACTGCTGCTCTGGCTGCCCCGCCGGCCCCGACCACCAAAGCGTCGCAATCCTGAAAGCGCGAAGAAACGGCCTGCTTCATAAGCGGACAGGGCCGCGCAGCGACTGAAGCGATTTGCCCTGAACAGGGCCGCGCAGCGACTGAAGCGATTTGCCCGTGAGCCGCGCCAGGAGCATCGAAACCCTTGTCAAGCGACGCCCCGCTTGTCAAGGCGTATAGGACGCCGTCAACGTCGGTGTTGTAGCCGGAGAGGCCGTCGCGTACTACAAGGTTCACCGCGCCCGAAAGGCGCGCGTTGTCCGAAAGCTTCTGAACATGTGCAAAGGCATCCTGCTTGTATGGAGCCGTGACATTTATGCCGTCATAGCCGTCCAGAAAACGGGCCCACGCATCGGCAAATTGCTCATAATCAAGCAGATCGTATGGATAACGACCATCGTACGCGGCCCCGAACAGCCGCGGGCTCATGGAGCCGGCTACGGGATGGCCTATTATACCGAACCTCATCGGCGGAAAAAGTTTTCGTGAATATAGGATGCCAAGCCTGCGATAGCCTGCGTAAGCACCTGAGACTCATGGTTCAAGGTGGCGTAAATCATGCCCGTTCCCATAGGGATGCCCCAAATGCTGAGCAATGCGCCGCCAACTACGCCGTGATAAGCGCCGAAGCCGCCCGGCACGGGAACGACGGAGGAAATGCTGCCGGCAATCATGAGGAAGAAGGCGTCGGTAAGAGTGAGGCTTGCAAAAGCTTCGATGTCCTGCAAGGCCCACACGATGCAGGCGCTCATGATCCAGTAAATCACCCAGATAACGGCAGTGAAAACGAAGAACAGCCATACCCGCTTCATGTGCAGGAAGGAAACCAGTCCGTGGCCGATGCCTTCAATGAAGCCCCAGATTTTGGCCCAGACGCCGCCGCGCTCATGAAGTTTCCTGGCAAGCAGCAGTAGAGTTGCAACGGCCAGAATTACGATGCCGAGTATCCACCAAAGGCTGGTGACGCCGCCAAGGCCGTTCAGGCTTTCCATAAGGTAGCCGCCGAAGCTGTCCCATTTTATAGCAACCAGCACGGCAGCCATGCTAAGGGTTATCAAGGCGTCCCACACGCGTTCTACCATCAGCGTTCCCAGGGCCTTGTCAAAGCCAAGGAGTTTTTTGCCGTCTTCCCCCACTGCTGAATGCTTTACGATATAGCCCAGCTTTGCAACTTCGCCGGCGCGGGGAAGTGCAAGGTTTACGGCCATGCAGATATTGTATGAATTGAAGGTGGTGACGATTGAAGTCGAAGGGTCGAACGGGTCAAGCAGCATCTTCCACCTTATCGAGCGGATGAGTATTACAATCACGCCCAGAAGCATGGAAAGCAGGACGTATTCCCATCGGCATACTTTGAGGGCGGCGCCGAACTGCTGCCAGTCCACGGCTTTCATGCAGAAATAAATGAGCACTACGGCGACGGCTCCCCAGAATATGTAGCTTAGTATATTTTTCGTTTTCTTGTCCATATGGATGCAAAGGTAATTGAAATTCCGTAAATAATCGCTAAATTTGTCTGTTAAACCAGATACGCTAATGAAATCCATCCTTGGCATAGGCAACGCCCTTACCGACATTCTGGCAGTCCTGCCGGACGATACGCTCCTGAAAAAGTATCACCTCCCGCTTGGCAGCATGCAGCACGTGGACATGGAAACCGGAGACCGCATCTGGGAAGCCCTGAAGGAATACGGTGTAAAATACGTCCCCGGCGGCAGTGCAGCCAACACCATAACCTGCACCGCCATCTTCGGCATGGAGTCCGGCTTCTTAGGAAAAATCGGCAACGACGACCTGGGCAACCTCTTCAAAAGCACCATGGAACAGTTTGGCGTAAAAGCGCAAATGCTTTACAGCCAGAAGTCCAGCGGCCGATGCATGGTCTTCATCACCGGCGCCAACGCAGAGCGCACCTTTGCCGATTACATGGGCGCAACCCTGGAACTTGGCCCGGACGATCTGTCCCCCGAACAGTTCGAAGGCTATGACTACTTCCACATTGAAGGCTATCTTGTGCAGAATCAGGAGCTTATCTCCAAAGCCGCCCGTCTTGCCAAAGCCGCCGGCTGCATCATCTCCATCGACATGGCCTCCTACAATGTGGTAGAATCCAACGACGCCTTCTTCCACAATCTGGTTGAAAACTACGTAGATATAGTCTTCGCCAACGAATCCGAAGCCAAGGCCTTCACAAAGATGGAGCCCCGCGAAGCTTTGGACGAGCTGGCAAAGCACTGCAAAATCGCCGTCGTAAAGGTGGGCAAAGAAGGTTCGATGGTAAAATCAGGCGACGAGTATCACTTCATCGATCCCTGGCCGGCGGAGCCTATCGACGCAACAGGAGCAGGCGACACCTACGCCGCAGGCTTCCTCTATGCGCACTCCCTGGGCATGCCCATCCGCGTCTGCGGGGAAGTCGGGTCCATCATCGCCGCAAAGGTGGTCGAGGTCATCGGCACAAAAATAGACATTCCACGCTGGCGCACGGCCAAGGAGGAAATCCGCGCCTTAATCGCCAGTAATCAGTAATGCTGAAGGAGTTTTTCCAGCGCAGGAGTTTGCGCAAAGATGCCTCTGCAGAGCCTACGGGACTGCTTCCGCTGAAGGCGGTGCGGTCGGCCGTAGCTTTCATCGACGTGGAAGATCCAAGCTTCGACGCTGCAAAAAACGCCCTCCTCGCCTTTTTCCGCGAAAATTCAATTAAGGCCGATATCTTCTTCTTCGACTTCCGCCGTCTGGGCAAGGACGAGCGTCTGATAACCAGCATCAACACCACGGTACTTCGCAAGGACCTTAACTGGTTCGGCAGACCGTCAAGGGAAAAAGTCAACCTGATGCTGTCAGGCGAGCCGGACCTCTTCATCTCCCTATTGCCGGAAAACAGCTTCCCGCTGGAATACATGGCGTGCTGCTCCCGCGCTCGCTTTAAAATCGGCCGTAAACAACTGCCGGGCAATATATTAGACCTTGTGGCACTTGACCCCCCGGGCGCTGCAGTATCCCAGGCCGCTGCGTTCCCGGCAATAGTAGGCCTACTGGAAAAAATCCAATGAAAAAATACCTCATCGTCTTCCTCATTTCAATGGTCCCGCTCATTGAACTGCGCGGTGCCATTCCCTACGCCGTAGGTTTCGGCCTTCCAATTGTGCCTTCTATCATAGTGGCGGTACTTGGAAATATGGTTCCCGTACCGTTTATCTTCCTTTTTGCCAGGCGCATACTCGAGTGGGGAAAAGACAAGAAATACATAGGCGGCTTCTTCACCTGGTGTCTTGAAAAAGGCGAAAAAGGTGGCCGCAAGCTCGAATCCAAGGCCGGCAGGGGGCTCTACTGGGCCTTGCTGCTGTTCGTAGGCATCCCGCTTCCGGGAACCGGCGCCTGGACAGGTACCCTTGCCGCCAGCATCCTTGACATGGACTTCAAGAGGAGCGTCCTGTTCGTTCTTCTGGGCGTTCTGCTGGCCGGAGCCATCATGCTCCTTGCGTCGCTCGGCGTTTTCGGCGCCATCGACCTGATAAAATAAGTGTTTAGCCCTGCCTTTGCCGCACGGCCTCGAAAAGAAGGATGGCGGCGCTTACAGAGACGTTGAGGCTGTCCAGCCGTCCCAGCATAGGAATACGTATATGGGCCGATGCTGCCTTCCTCCACTCGTCGGTGAGGCCGGTGGCTTCGGTGCCCATTACCAGCGCAGTGCCGCGCTTCATGTCAATGTCGTAATAGAAGGATGAGTCCTGCAACTGCGCTGTAAGTATCTGGATATTACGCTTTTGTAGGAAGGCAATGGCTTCTTTGGAAGAACATGCCACAGTGGGCACTGTAAAAACAGCGCCGATGGAAGCCCGTATGAGGTTGGGGTTGTAGAGGTCGGTCAAAGGGTCGCAGATCAGCACTGCATCGGCGTGGGCTGCATCGGCGCTTCTCAGGACGGCGCCAAGGTTTCCCGGCTTCTCGACGCTCTCCAGAACCATTATAAGAGGATTTTCCGGCAGGGTTAAATCCGTCAGTTCCAAGGACTTGTATTCAACCTCTGCAATAATGCCCTCAGTGCTTTCCCTGTAAGCGACCTTGCGGTAGAGATGCTCCGGGATCTCGATGCAAAGAGATTTCTCGACTGCGCTCGAAATGCCATCTGAGGTACTCGAAATGCCAGATGTGGTGCAGGAAATGCCATTTGTCATTTCGACCGGAGCGAAGCGGAGTGGAGAAATCTCCGGGCATACGAACAGCGTCCGCACCTTGAACCCCGCCGCCAGGCAGTGCTCCAACTCGCGTCGGCCTTCCACGACGAAGAGCCCCTGCTCCCGCCTTGCCTTGGACTTTTCCTGCAGCAGAAGCAGATTCCGAATCTTCGGATTCTGGGCCGATGTTATTACCATCCTAGAATTTTTCCGGTCTCATCATGGGGAAGAAGAGGACATCCTGGATGCTTTCCGCCCCTGTCATGAACATGGTCAGGCGGTCAATGCCGATGCCGATACCGCTGGTGGGCGGCATTCCGTATTCAAGGGCGCGGACGAAGTCGTAATCTACGTACATGGCTTCGTCGTCGCCTTTGGATTTGAGGGCTGCCTGCTCCTCGAAGCGTTCCAGCTGGTCCACAGGGTCGTTGAGCTCCGAGTAAGCGTTGGCCAGTTCCTTGCCGTTCACGAAGAGCTCGAAGCGCTCGGTGAGGGTATCATCGTAGCGGCAGCGCTTGGTGAGCGGGGACATCTCCACGGGATAGTCGATCAGGAAAGTAGGCTGAACCAGGTTCTTTTCCACATATTCGCCCACAATGGCGTCGATGAGCTTGCCTACGCCCATCTCCGGTGACACCTCTACGTTCAGCTTTTTGCACACCTCCCTTAGCTGGGCCTCGTCCATGCCTTTGACGTCCACTCCGGCGTATTCCTTTATGGCGTCCAGTATCCTGAGGCGGCGGAAAGGTCCTTCGAAGGAAATTTCATTCCCGCCGATTACTTTCTTGACTCCGCCGGTTGCCTCGGCCACTTTTTGGAGCATCTTTTCCGTGAACTCCATCATCCACAGGTAGTCCTTGTAGGCGATGTACATTTCTACGCAGGTGAATTCCGGATTGTGGGTCTTGTCCATGCCCTCGTTGCGGAAGTTCTTGGCGAATTCGTAAACGCCTGAGAATCCGCCAACTATGAGGCGTTTGAGATACAGCTCATTGGCGATGCGCATGTACATGTCCACGTCCAGCGCGTTGTGGTGGGTGATGAACGGACGGGCCGTTGCGCCTCCCGGAATCGGCTGAAGGATAGGGGTTTCCACCTCCAGGCAGCCGGCCTGGTTGAAGCATTCGCGCATGGTATTGATTATGAGCGTGCGCTTGACGAAAGTATCCTTCACCTGAGGGTTGACCACCAGATCCACATAACGTTGCCTATAGCGCAGTTCCGGGTCTTCGAAGCTGTCGTGGACCGTGCCGTCGGCATCGGTTTTAACGATGGGCAGTACGCGCAGGGACTTGGAAAGTACGGTGAGCTCTTTGGCATGGATGCTCAGCTGACCGGTCTGCGTAAAGAATGCGAAACCCTTTATGCCGATTATGTCGCCGATGTCCAGCAGCTTTTTGAACACGGTGTTATACAGGGTCTTGTCCTCTCCGGGGCAGATTTCGTCCCTTTTTACGTACACTTGGATGCGGCCTTCCGAGTCCTGGAGCTCCATGAAGGAAGCTGCGCCCATAATGCGGCGGCTCATGATGCGGCCTGCGATGCACACGTCCTGGAAGTTGCCTTCTTCCGCTTTGAAGTTAGAAGCTATTTCTGTTGTAGTGGTGTTTACCGGATAAAGCGGTGCGGGGTAGGGGTTGATGCCAAGTTCGCGGAGTTTTGCGAGGGATTCCCTGCGGCCGACTTCCTGTTCGTTAAGCTGATAATATGCCATATTTCAAAAGTTTTTTCACGGAAAATGCAAAGATAATGTCTTTGTGCGTATTCTCAATGCGAATGAAGTTGTTTTTTTGAACGTTTTCCTGAATGAACGGCCGGATATCCCCGGAAATCCTTCCAGGGGCCATATCCCCTCTGGGTGTCGAATACCCGGTCATTTTTGCGGATGATGTCCGAGACGACTTCAACGGCTTTCATGGGGTTGGAATCTAAAAGTGTTGCAAGATGGAGCCGAATCAAAACGGATGTAGGTGTACCCGCAGGCCTTGAGAAGGTCCGAAATGGCATCCACGGCGCCGTCACGGGCGGTTTTCCTGAGATCGGCCTCTTCGGCCTCCAGGATGAGCTTTCTCCTGGCAGACTCCTGGAGCCGTCCGACTTCCTGCTGGGACCATCTGCCGGATTCGGCGAAGACCTCCATGTCCGATGGATTCACTATCGTATCGAAATACTTTACCTCAGGAAGAGTTATGATGGCTGTGTCTCTTGAGATGCGGACATGGCTCCTGTCAATCTGGCTGAGGTCGATCCCCGCCCTCACCGTGCCCCTGGCAATTATGACAATGTGGTCATCGACATCCCTCCCGAAGCCGTCCCGGGCGATGGACCCCAGAGGCGAAGTGGAAAGCAAATTCTCTTTTGTGCCGGAGACGACGACCTCGTCATAGAAGCAGGCGGTCGTCAGTTCCCCAAGGGAACGGATGCGGGTGGCTATGACAGGTGAGTCCCCTATGGTGAGGGAGTGCCTGCCTTTATTCCCGGGGTATTTGACGAGGACAATCCCGAGGATGACAAGGGCGGCAAAGAGGATGACCGAGGGACCGAATGATATTGTGATTTTTCTTTTTTCCATGTCTGCATCCTACTTGAACACCACATTCACGTCATTGAAGCCAAGCTCGCTGAAAGCCCCTTTGAAAAACTTGACGGCATTTTCTTCCGCTTTTTGGAGGATGCCGAGCGACGGGACGCTCCCTCGGATCTGGCGTTCGCCCTGGCGTAGCAGTTCATTCCGTTCCTTCGCGGAGAAGGGCCACCGGAGAAGGGTCACCTGGTCCCACTCCTGCCTGATTTCTGAGGGCGGGATGTCGATGGACAGGAGTCTCGCATGCGGAAGGGTGACGGTGACCATCCCCTTCTTCCTGTCCGCCTCGACATCATCCGGGCTGAATTCCGAGAGGTCAATGCCGGCCTTGAGGTAGGCTGTGCAGCTCAGAAGAATCATCCTGTCGCCGATCTTGTACCATTCCCCCTGGTCGTCAGCCTTGATGATTTTCCTCACACGGTACTCCACAAGGCCGATTTCCTTCATTGATGAGATGGCCTCAATCTGCTGCCGGACGGGGTCTTCCTTGGGCTTACCGGAACAGCCCGCTACCATGAGGGCAGCGGACAGGAGAATGCACAGGAGTGCTGTATCGGGAAAACGTTTCATCCGGGATAGGATGCGGGCAAAACTTGTGCCATTGGGAAGGGTTCCGTGTGGCCCTTCTTGCTGTCATGGACAAGGAAAACGGTTGCCGGGGCAGTTGTTTTCCTTGGCAACCGCAAGTAGGGAACGCAGGATTCTTTTCATAGCCTTTTCCGGCCCAGTCCTTAACGAACTGTTTGGCTGCTTGTTTTTGTGTCGTATTTGTGGCCATCGACGAATAATCTTACTATGTCGACAAATATAGTAAAAAAACAGGAATAAGCCATTCGGCGCCGATAGCCGCCCGTTCTTCTTTAAAAGTTGGCATGATGTTGCAATTCAGACAGATAATTTGTAATATTGTAGATGTGCTGAAAATTTTTTGATATGAAAAGAATAATAATCTTATTGGCCGCCGCTGCATTAAGCCTTGCCGCCTGCTGTGAAAAAAAGGTTCAGAATCATCCCGAATGGACTTATGATTCAGTAGTGTATGAAGTAAACATCCGCCAGTTCTCGCCCGAAGGAAGCTTCAAAGGCGTTGAAGCACAACTCCCTCGCCTTAAAGACCTCGGAGTCGATGTCCTCTGGTTTATGCCGATGTACGAAATCGGCACCGAGGGCCGCAAGGGTACCCTCGGCTCGTATTACGCCATTTCCGACTACAAGAAGGTGAATCCCGAGTTCGGCACGATGGAGGACTTCCAGTCGCTGCTAGATGCTGCTCATGCCCAAGGGTTTAAAGTGATTCTGGACTGGGTGGCAAATCAGACCGCCCCCGACAATGTCTGGATGAGCGAAAAACCGGCCGATTTCTACGAGCGCGACTCCCTCGGCAATGCAATCTGGGAGTACGACTGGACCGACACCCGCAGCCTCAATTACGAGAATCAGGAGGTCTGGTGGGCCCAGGACGATGCGATGCGCTTCTGGCTTGAAAAAGGCGTGGACGGCTTCCGCTGCGACGCCGCCGGCGAAGTCCCCGCCGATTTCTGGTACGGCATCCTGCCCAAGCTAAACAAAGACTATCCCGACATCTATCTACTTGCCGAGGCAGAGCGCGACAACCTCGCCAACCCTCTGGAAACCTTCGACGCCAACTATGCCTGGGAGCTGCATCACCTGCTGAACGGCCTCGCCCAAGGCAGTAAGAGCGTGCAGGACCTGAAAGACTACATCGGCCGCGATGCAGCCCGTTTCCCCAAGGAGGCCTTCCGCCTCACTTTCACTTCCAACCACGACGAAAACTCCTGGTCCGGAACAGAGTTCGAGCGTGAAGGCGCTGCCGCCAATGCCTGCGCCGTGCTCTGCTTCACCCTTCCCGGTTCGCAGCCGCTCATCTATACCGGTCAGGAAATCGGCCTCAGCCGCCGTCTGGCTTTCTTCGAGAAAGATCCAATCACCGAATGGAGCGCCAACGAATACACCGCTTTCTGGAAGAAGCTGGTTGAGCTCAAGCACGGCAATCCCGCCCTCGCCGCTGGTGAAAAGGGTGGAGAAATCCAGTATCTGGATGCTCCTGAAGGCGTTTTCGCTTTCAAACGTGAGGTCAAGGGCAACAGTGTGGTGGTGCTTGCAAACTTCGGCGTGCCTGTGAAACAGGAAGCTGTCGCCGCTGCTGCCGATGCCAACGACAACCGCCCTCAGGGCGAGCAGGTGGCCGTTCCTTTCCTCAATCTGCAGGCCCCCGCAGCCACCGTTGCAGTGAAGCTGGATGGCACTTATACCAATGCCTTCACAGGTGAAAGCCTTTCGGGTGACCAGTCCTTCACCATGGCTCCCGGCGAATATATCGTACTTACCAAATAGTCATGAAAAAGATATTCATTGCAATGCTGGCCATGGCCATGGCATCCTGCACCCGGGCCGGCGTCTCCGTGCCCGACGAATCGCATGTGCTCAGGAGCCCCGACGGAAAGCTGGAGCTTCGCATGGGCCTTACTCCCAAGGGCGGTCCCGTCTATTCCCTTGAACGTGAGGGCACTCCCGTCATCAAGGCTTCGCGCCTAGGGTATAAGCTTATCGGCCAGGATGACCTCCTTGAAGGTTTTTCAGTTGCCGACGTCACGACCGACAGCTTCGACGAGACTTGGACCCCGGTCTGGGGCGAGGAAGCCGCCATCCGCAACAATTACAACGAGATGCTGGTGTGCCTCAAGCGTCAGGACGGGGTTGCCATGAACATTCGCTTCCGCCTCTTTGACGACGGCCTCGGCTTCCGTTATGAATTTCCTCTGGAGAACAAGCTCACCTATTTCAAAGTGGCCGAAGAATGCAGCGAGTTTGCCATGACGGGCGACCACACCGCCTGGTGGATTCCCGGCGACTATGACATGCAGGAATTCTGCCCCACCGAGTCTCCGCTGTCTCAGGTCGGCAGGCTCACTCCTACTGTGCGTCCTTCCGGCGGCGGCCCTCAGTTCCCCACTCCCGGCCCTTCCGTGCAGACCGCCCTGCAGATGAAAACCGACGATGGCCTGTACATCAATATCCACGAGGCTGCCGTGCTGGACTATCCGACAATGCATCTGGACGTTGACGAGCGGAATTTAGTGCTCACGTCGCACCTCACCCCTGATGCCGAGGGCGTAAAAGGCCGTCTGCAGGCCCCTTGCAAGAGCCCTTGGAGGTCGGTTATGGTGTGCGAATCGGCCACCGACGTGCTGGCTTCCCGCCTTGTCCTTAACCTTAACGAGCCTTGCGCCCTGGAGGATGTGAGCTGGATCCATCCCGTCAAGTACATGGGCGTCTGGTGGGAAATGATTACCGGAAAATCGCACTGGTCATATACCTCCGACTTCCCGTCCGTGCAACTGGGCGTCACCGATTACGCCAAGGCCAAACCTCACGGCAATCACGGCGCCAATAACGAAAATGTGCGCCGATACATTGATTTCGCGGCCGAAAACGGCTTCGACGGCCTTCTCATCGAAGGTTGGAACGAAGGTTGGGAAGACTGGTACGGCTGTCAGAAAGACTATGTCTTCGACTTCGTAACTCCGTACCCGGACTTCGACCTTCCGGCTCTCAACGCATACGCTCACTCCAAGGGCATACGTCTTATAATGCACCATGAAAGCTCTTCGTCCACAGTTAATTACGAGCGTCACATGGAGCGCGCCTATCAGCTCATGAACCAGTACGGCTACAATGCCGTCAAAAGCGGTTACGTAGGCGCCATCATCCCTTACGGCGAGCATCACTACAGCCAGCCCATCAACAATCACTACCACTATGCCATTGTCGAGGCCGCCAAGCATCACATCATGGTGAACGCCCACGAGGCGGTGCGCCCTACCGGCCTCTGCCGCACCTGGCCCAATATGATCGGCAATGAAAGTGCGATGGGAACCGAATTCCGCGGAACAATCCACCCGGATCACACCACCATCCTGCCGTTTACCAGGCTGCAGGGCGGCCCGATGGACTATACTCCCGGCATTTTCGAGACCGACATGTCCGTCACGGCTCCCGGTACCACCGGGCAGATGTGGCACACAATCGCCAATCAGCTGGGCCTTTACGTGACCTTCTACAGCCCTCTGCAGATGGCGGCCGATCTTCCCGAGAATTACGCCCGCTTCATGGACGCCTTCCAGTTCATCAAGGATGTTGCGGTTGACTGGGACAAGAGCCTGTATCTGCAGGCCGAGCCAGGCGATTACATTGTCACCGCCCGTCATCCCAAGCTTAGCACCCTGAATGCATCGGCAGTATCAACTGCAAGTCTGGCCGATGCGCGTAAAGACATGATTACCAATGCCGCACGCTTCGTGTATGCACTGCCGGAGGGCGCAACTGCAAAGGATCTTGCCAAGGCGAAGCCCAGGGATGTATGGTACGTGGGCGGCGTTACCGATGAGAATGCCCGCGAAGTGGACGTCAATTTTGACTTCCTCACTCCCGGCCTCACATACGAGGCAATCCTTTATGCCGATGCTCCGGATGCCCATTTCAAGACCAATCCCAAAGCCTACACCATCTCCAAGAGCGAGGTGAAAGCCGGCGACAGCATGCATGTGAAGATGGCCCCCGGCGGCGGATTTGCAATCTCCCTGCGTGAGAAATAGACTTGCCAACATGGAAATAATCAGCGTAAAATGTATAAACGACGGGAAGTTTTACAAGCTTCCGCTTGGTGAAAAACTTTCCACCATAGCCCCGGAAACAGTTACCGACCCGAAGAGCGGCAAAACCTATCCCGTTATTGCCGTCTTGGTGGACCGTCGGCTCAAACCCTTGGATTACAGCGTCTTCAATCCGCACGAGGTGGAGTTTATCGGCTATAACCATCCCGACGGGCGGCGCACTTATTCTCGCTCCCTGAGCTTTCTTCTGCAGCGGGCAGTGCGTAGCCTTTTCCCCGATAAGATACTCAAAATCAATCATTCCCTGCCTGCCGGCATGTACTGCAAGTTCCGCGGCTGCCGCATTAGCGACGAGGAAATCCTCCGCATCCGCGAGCAGATGCGCCGTCTTGTCGAGCAGGACCTACCCTTCACCCATGTAAAGATGACGTCGGAGGAAGCAATACGTATCTTCGAGGCTCAGAATCAGCCGCTTAAGGCCGACATTCAGCGCTCCCGCGGACGTTACGCCTGCTCGGTTTACTATCTTGACGGGGTGGCCGACAACTTCTACGGCCCGCTGGTGCTATCGACGGGCTGCCTCAAGGTCTTCGACCTGATGCCTTATCATCATGGCTTTTGCCTGCAGCCGCCGTCCGAGGAAGATATCAATCGGCCCATTGCCAGGCAGAAGCAGATTAAGCTTGTCAATACGCTGAAGGAATACGGCCATTGGTGCAAGACCACCGGCATCGTCAGTGTAAGCGCCCTTAACCGTCGTCTGATGGAAGGGAAGGCCGTGGAGCTTATAAACCTGTGCGAAGCGCGTCAGGAGCGTGGCTACGCCGACCTTGCCGACAAAGTCTTCGCCGTGCGCGAAAAAGTGAAGATCGTGTTCCTTGCAGGCCCTTCGTCCAGCGGAAAGACATCATCGTCCCTGCGTCTGGCTCAGCAGCTTAAAGTGTTGGGACTCAATCCTAAAGTGATCGAGCTTGACAACTATTTCCTAAGCCGCGAACGCACTCCGAAGGATGAAGACGGAAATTACGATTTCGAGTCTTTGCAGGCTATGGACCTGGAGCTTCTGGGGCAGCATCTGAACACTCTGCTTGCAGGTGGCGAAGTCCAGATTCCGCACTATGACTTCATTAAGGGAGAGCCTTCTTACGACGGTCATCTCATGCACCTTGACGAGAACGACATCCTCGTGATGGAAGGCATCCATGCGCTTGATCCTGACATGGTTCCCTCGGTCGATCAGAGCAGGATTTTCAGGATTTATGCATCGGCCCTGACTTCGCTGAAGCTGGATGAGAACTGCTGCATTTCCACCACCGACAATCGGCTCCTCAGGCGCATGGTGCGTGACAACCGCGTGCGCGGCATTTCCCCGGAGGAGACCATAATGCGCTGGCCTTCAGTGCGTAGGGGAGAGAATAAGTACATCTTCCCCTTCCAGGAAAACGCCGATGTCCAGTTCAACAGCGCCCTCCTCTATGAGCTTCCGCTGCTGCGCTACTACGCCGAGCCGCTTCTCCGTCGCATCCAGCCCTCATCGGCCGCATACACCGACGCGGTGCGCCTTTTGAAGTTCCTCTCCTACATCGTTCCGCTGCAGCCCTCCGAGATAGCCGCCATTCCTCCCACCTCCATCCTCCGCGAGTTCATCGGCGGCCAAACCCTCTAGCCTCGGCACGCAAGTCCCTGATAATCAACAAAATCCTGAAATCAAGTGTGGCAAAAAGTCACACTTGATTTTCTATATGTGCCTCAGTGTCAGTTAGTTCCGTGTCGAGGTTTCTTGACGCTGGCCGATGAAGCTGGTGGGGTAGTCGCCGAAGAAGAGGGAGAACGACAGCATGGAGCCGGTGACCATGCCGCTTAACTTGTTGATTTTGTATTTGTTCTGCTCGGCGCCGGCGGGGGAGTGGGGATAGACGCCATCGGCCGAGAATGTGTAGCTGCCGTCGCTGCCGGAAACGCTGACTGGCAGAACGGTGTCCACAGTCACCGGCATCATCGGCACAAAGCGGATCTGGTTAATCTGGATATCGGCCGACTTCTCGTCCTCCGAGAGGGTGAAAGTGACGATAATGTCCTTGTTCTCAAAGCTTTCCCCCTGGTATTCCACAAATACGGAGCCTTGATAGATGAGACTGTCGCTGAAGTCGGCGGGGTTGAACGGTTTCCTGCATGAGAGGATGGCCGATGCTGCGGCCAGTATTAAAATCAGTCTTTTCATCATAGTACTATCTGAATTCCGAGGTGCATGTTCAAAGGCCTTCCTGCCTGGAAGAACTCGTTGCCCATTGATTTGAAATAGAAAGCGTTATATCGTGTGTTGCTGAGGTTTTCGCCTTGGAGGTAGAGCTTGAACTTCCGGAAACGGGCCTCTGCGCGGGCGCCGACAGTGAGGTAGAACGGCTGCTCAAGCGTGTTTGCCTCGTTCCAGGCAATCGGCCCTGTCCCGCGAAGGTGCGCCTCCAGCGAAAAATGCTCCCATTCGTAGTGGGCCGATGCAAACAGAGTATGCGCCGGGGAGTAGGGAATGCGGTTTCCGGCATAATCGGCCAGGCCGTCGTTGAATTCGGTGAAGCGGGCGTCGTTCCAGCCCCAGGAGAGCATGCTGCCGAAGCCGCCGCGGCTGTAACTCAGCTGAGCCTCCGTCCCGTAACTGCGGCTGCGACCGGCGTTTACCATCATTCGGCCCGTGGATTTGCCGGGAGGAAAAACGGTGAGCTGCTGCCGGAGGATGTCCATGTAGAAGGCGTCGAAGCTGGCGCGGAAACCTCCCTTCGCGTAGGAAAGGCCGGCCTCGAAGTTCCAGGCTTCCTCGGGCTGATACTCGGTTTTGTCGGCCCCGACGGAGACGGTGGGGATGTCCAGGTGCACGCCCATATCGGCCATCATGCCGTCCATCATGCGGTTTTGGAGGATGTCGGAGAAGATTTGAGTGTTGAATCCGCCGGCGCGGTACCCTTTCGAGGCCGATGCGAAGAGCCTGAGCCCCGGAACGCCCCTGTATTCGACCGCCGCTTTCGGCAGTATCACCGGCGCCCCGTGAATTGCCGATCCCTGGTATTTGTCGGTGAACGGACGCGGTGCGCTCATCATGCCAACAAGCTGATAATCAAGCACTGCGGTGCAGTCGTAGAGCATAAGGGCGCCCTCGTAATCCAGCCTTATCCCCAGCGTGAATGTCCAGTCTCCAAAGGGGAATGCCGACAGGTGATAAAGCGCGGCGTTCCAGCTAAGGATGTCAAAGTAACTGTCGATAGGGAACTCATTGTCAGGTATTTGCAGATAGCCGATCTCCTCGGGAATGTGCGCATTGGCGTTGTCCAGGATGAGCGACTGGATGCCCTGTCGCTTGAAAAGAACCGGCGCCGCCATGGCGTTGTACTTGAGGAAGCCGAAAAAGCCGCTCATCGGCCTCCAATGCTTGAACCGCCTGGTCGGGCGGGCGATGATTTCGAAGGTCTGCGCCGGAGATAACTGCTTCTGCTGCAGCGTGAAAATGGAGACGGGCGTGTAATCCTGGTCCATCGTCATGTGATCGGCAAGAATTTGTGCCGATGCCATCACATCCAGCACCAACTTCTCCGACTGCCGATGCACTTTGAAGCCTTCCAGCAGAGTGAGGCGTTTGTACGAGCCTTCGTCGTTGTAATCGGCTTCCTGCCTGACGCCGTCCTTGTAGAGCCCGTATGCGAAGCCTCCTTCGGCCGAGATGCTCATTTGCAGAAGGTTACTGATGCGAAGCTTCTCGGAATACTGCTTTTCCCAGCGCCAGCGGAGCTGTCCGCCGTCGTATGGATCGGCCATCGCGTCCTTGAAACTGTTCCTGAAGTATCCCGAAGAGTGCCGATGTCCGGCGCTGAAACTGTGCCGGCCTTCTTTCCAGCTGAGCCGCGCCCTGATGTGGGAGGCGGTTCCGTATTCCAGACCTGCCCGGATTTGCCTGGGTCTGTCTGGCTCCGGCGCCTCCGTGCGTACCGACATGACGCCCATCATGGCATTGCGGCCGTATGCCGTGCCCTGCGGGCCATGGAGAAAGTTGACCGACGCAATATCAAGGTAATCAAGGTCATAGCTGTTCTTGTCCAGGATTGGGAAATCATCGACATACAGTCCCATGACAGGATTTTCCATTCTGGAACCAAGCCCGCGGACGTATATGGTTGAGGTAAGCGACGCACCGTATGTCGGCAAATGGATTCCCGGAAGAAGGCTGCTAAGATCTTTAGGATTATTCACCCCGTATCTTGTCAGCTCTCGGGACGAGAGTTTGCTGACCACCGCCCCGGCCGATGCCACATCCTTGGCCGCCGTCGCCACCGAAGGGTTTAACGTCAGAGTATCAGTGGGCACATGTAGAGCCAGCGATATTACAATAGACAAAATCACAGGGCGCAAAGATACGTTGTAAATGGGAGATAATTAAGAAGAATGTCGGTGATGTTTAGGATATTTTATGCCTAAAGGCTTGTTTCTGCTCTTGAATGGAAGAGCCGAATGCCCCACGCTTGACCCTTTCCGCCGCCTTTCTGCTGCAGGGCGGCTTTGCCCCTTGCTGCAGGACGGCTTTGCCCCTTGCTGCAGGACGGCTTTGCCCTGTGTGCAGGGGGGAGGGGCCTAAAAATGTGGCTGTTTGTGCATTTTTGTTAAAATCTTTGACTATATTTGCAGGAGTCATGGCCGACAGGCCGGGCTTTACATATTTAGATGAAAGTATTTTAGCTTTTATCCTTGTTCTGAAATCTGGACAATTTCTATGCATCGGGGATAGGCATTACATTCATCACTTGTATGGCTATTGCACTCGTTCTGAGTGCTTTCCATACGGGTGTGGAGTACTGTTTATTTGATGCAGGGCTGTCCAGAGCCTCAGAGCGGTAAACGAATGTCTCCACACTTTTTTTGTGCCGGTCGGCGGGCTGGCGTTCCAGGTCATGAGGACATTCCAAAGGATTAAAAGCAGGCTAGAATTATTGCTTTTAATACATATAACTATGACCAAAAAACTATTAGAATTGATTTCGATGGCGGCGGTCCTTATGGGGCTTGCTGCCGGATGTGCGGTCAAGGAGGAGCTGGCGCCGGTGTCGTCAGACCTTATTCCGGTTATGATTGACGGTGCAATCGACCAGATTTCAACCAAGGCTACGGGCGAGGGCTTCGTGGCGGGTGACGCTTTGGGCCTATATGCCGTCAACATGCTCTCGGACAATACCGTGGCCGGCACTCTGGCCGATAAGGGCAATCAAGTTGACAATGCAAAGTATGTCTTTGACGGCACAAAGTGGAGTGCTCTCACAGCATCATATTATAAGGATGTCAACACTCATGTGGACATCTATGCTTATTATCCTTATCAGGGCTCGGTTTCCAGTACGTCCGCCCTCAATTTTGAGGTGCAGCAGGACCAGAGCAAGCTTGGGGAGAATGGTCAGCTGGGCGGCTATGAGGCCAGCGACTTTCTATGGTGCAAGGTGGCCGATGTCACCCCTTCGGAGGCAAAGGTGAAACTCCGTCTCGCTCACAGGATGGCTGGCGTGCAGGTGAAACTCATCGCGGGTTCCGGCTTTGACGAGGAAGAGTTCGAGTCTATGGGCAAGAGCGTCCTTGCAACCAGCACTACCCGCAAGGCCACCATCAACTTTGCCACAGGCGAGGTGAGCCCCGTAGGTGCGGCCCAGAATACCGGCATCGTCATGGCTGTTCAGGCCGATGACTCTTTCCGTGCCGTCCTCGTTCCACAGAGCGTGGCTGCCGGAACAAAGCTCTTCGCAATTACCATCGACGGTGTCGCCTATGGCTTCAGTGTAGGTTCCAATGTGGCATATACTGCAGGCAAACTCACCTCCTTCGACATTACCGTGAACAAGAAGACTCCCAGCGGAGACTATGAGTTCGTGCTCTCCGATACCCAAATCACCGACTGGACCGAGGACCTCAACACCCACGGCGGCGAGGCCCGCCAGTATTATGTGGTTAACGTGACCACCCCCGGCACCCTTGGAGACCTTATTGCCGCCGCCGGGAAGAACCCCGCCAAGATTCGCAATCTGAAGGTCTCCGGCCAGGTGAATGGGGCCGATTTCTATTTCATGAGGGACAACATGGACATCCTTGAGTCCATCAACATGAAGGAGGCGAAGATTGTAGCGGGAACGGCATCAGGAAGCAATATGAATGATAATGAGGCGGATGTGATTCCGAACTATGCTTTCTATCAGAAGAAAAGCCTTGTGAATTTTGTGTTCCCTGAGCTTGTTAAGGAAATTGGGTTTTGTGCTTTTTCTGCCACAACACTATCTGGGCCAGTGATTCTTCCGGATGATGTTACTATTATTGGCAATTATGCCTTCGAAATGACAAATATTGCTAATATACAGTTTTCTAGGAAGCTAGAGACCATAGGTGTTAGAGCTTTTGCCCAGTGTAAGGCTGTCACTGGTGATTTGCTAATTCCAGAGGGTGTAACAAGTATAGGGGAATATGCTTTTTTTCAGTGTGGTAATTTCAGTGGAAAACTTACATTACCTGAAAAAATAGAAAGAATCTCGGCAGGAACATTTATGGCGACAGGTTCTTTTAAGGGAGATTTAGTTATACCCGAGAATGTGAAGACAATTGAAGGTAATGCTTTTGAGTTGACAACTTTCACTGGAGGTCTTAATTTATGCAATGTTCAAGAAATAGGGCAAAGTGCTTTTTCGGGATGCGGATTTCAAGGAGAACTTGTTATTCCCGAAGGGGTTATTGAAATACCACAAACCGCTTTTTACGGTAATCCGTTTCATGGAGCGGGTAATAAATTCTCTAAAATAGTTTTACCATCATCTTTGAGAGTTATTGGTGATCAGGCTTTTAGGTGGAATAGCCGTATATCTGAACCTATAGTTTTTCCTGAAGGTTTTGTAACTATACAGTCAGATGCTTTCGCGAGTTGTTCAAATCTTACAGCTATTTCACTTCCGTCGACTATCCAGACGATTGCTTCAAATGCTTTTGCAGAGTGTTTTTATATATCTTCCATCACCTGCGACGCCGTTGAACCTCCTTCCATCGGTTCCGGTGCCTTCGACGGCGTAGCAAAAGACAACTTCACCGTCGGCGTTCCTGCGCAGTCCGTGAAGCGTTATCAAGCAGAGATCGGTTGGAGCGACTTCAAGCGCATTGCTGCCCATTACGACTTCTCCCTCAGCCGTCCAAGAATGAGGGCGCTCAACGGCGGCATCAGCAGGACATATATCCTTCGCGCCCCGGCCAACTTCGACTGGAGTGTGGATGCAACTTCACTCCCTGAATGGGTGACTGTCAGTCCCATGTCTGGTACCGGCAAGACCGATGTCACCATAACGGTTGCGGATATGCCTCGTACCGACGATACATTCGAGGTAAATGAGGGCAGTTTCAATTCGCCTTCTTATAATAACTACAAAGGTCGCAGCGGACAGGTAACTTTCAGACTTGACGAGAAGGGCTCCTCCTTCACCTTTGACGTTGAGCAGTACGACTACGAGTATCCTGACGGATATGTGCAGACGCTGCAGACTGCAAGCAAAGGCCCAGGAATTGACATTGTGTTTACCGGTGATGCCTACGATGCAAAGGATATAGCCAAGGGCATTTTCGCGGACAATGCAAGCAAGGGTTACGAGTATCTCTTTGATGTTGAGCCGTATAAGACTTACAAAGAGTACTTTAACGTTTATGCCGTTACTGCTATGAGCGATGAGAGCGGCGTGGGGACGGTCAATACAGTGAAGGACAGCAAATTCGGCGCAGTATTTACCCAGAACCGCATCCGCTGCGAGAAGCCGGACGACGCTTTTGCCTGGGCCAAGAAGGCCAATCCTTCGATGGACCTTACAAAGAGCTTGGTGATTCTTCTTATGAACACCTCCACCTACGAAGGCATCTGCTATATGTACGGAGACGGTTCGGCCCTTGCCTGCTGCCCGGTTAGTACCGACGCTTATCCTTACGACTTCCGCGGCATCGTACAGCATGAGGCCGGCGGTCACGGCTTCGGCAAACTGGCCGACGAGTATATCTATCATAATGCCTATATCCAGAACTGCGACTGCAAGGACGGCTGCGACCACCCTCAGGGAGATGACGATACCCATTCCTCCTACGGCTTCTACAAGTCCAAAGGCTGGTACAAGAATCTCTCCATGAACGGCGATATGAAGCAGGTACCCTGGGCGCACCTTATCTATCATTCGCAGTACTCCGACTATGTGGATATGTACGAGGGTGGTTACATGCACACCCGCGGCATTTACCGCTCCGAGGCCACTTCCTGCATGAACAACAACATTCCTTACTTCTCGGCCATCAGCCGCCAGGCTATCGTGGAGAGAATCAAGGACTATGCAGGTGAAGAATTTACCCTTGCAGATTTCTACGCCAAGGACGACGACAGCTTCGGGACCATTACCAAGGCCGGCCTGTATGTGGACCGCACCTTCGGTGTGGATCCTGACTTCCACAAGGACGCCTGCCACGGCCCCGTGTACATGGGTGAACATCCTAATGTAAAATAATGGAGGAGATGACAATGAAAAAGATATTCTATATTTCCCTTGCAATACTGGCCTTTTCGGCCTGTGAGAAGTCCAGAGTGGCGGAAGAAGGTGTGATTCGCTTCAATCTCTCGCTGCCGGAGGCTACCAAGGCTACGGCTACTGCCTTTGAGGCAGGCGATGCCGTGAGCCTGTATGCCGTTGAGCGCGACGGCGCAGAGCAGGTGCCCCTTCAGATTGGCGGCAACTGGATTAACAACGAGAAACTCAGCTTCGACGGCAGTGCATGGACGTCGGCCCGTACCCTTTACTGGGCCGACGGCGCCTGCGACTTCTATGCCTTCTACCCTTATCAGGCTTCCATCGGCTCGGTGGACAGCTATCCTTTCTCAGTGGAGGTGGACCAGAATTCGGCAAAGACAGCCGAGGCTCTTGGAGGATACGAGGCTTCCGATTTGATGTGGGCGTCGGCACAAAATGTCTCAAGGACTGACGGCGCGGTGAACCTTGCCTTCCACCACATGATGAGCAAGGTGGTGGTGAGAGTGCTCACCGGCGATAAGTTCGAAGGCGCGATTCCCGACGATATCGTGGCCCATGTGTACAACACCGTCACCGACTGTGCTGTGGACTGGAGCAAAGGTTCCGTCGAGAAAGATGCCTTCGGCGCCAAGAAGACCATCACCATGAAGAAGCTCAGCAACACCCGCTTCGAGGCTGTCCTGGTGCCCCAGAACATCGAAAAGCGCACTCCGCTGATTGAACTTACCATGGGCGGCATTGCCTATCTGCTGGAGTACTCGCTTAGTTTCCGCCCGGGCTACTGCCACTACATCGACCTTACTCTGAATACTTCTCCTGACCAGGAAATGATTGAAATCGCAATCGACGCAGAAGAAGGAGACTGGAATTAATCTGATATTGATATGACAAAGACTGAGTACATGACTCCGCAGGCAGAGGCTGTGGACCTTCAGATGGAACTGATGAATACAAACTCTCCGCAAATAGAAAAACCACAGCCGGGCGGCAATATCGACCCTTGGGGCAGCGGCGTCATGTTCAATAACTAACCCTTTTAATAGACTTACAGGTGAAAAGAATTCTTTATATCGGAGTTGTCCTTCTTCTGGCCTCCTGCGCAAAACCGGCGGTAATTGCCGAGGTCGAGCCGGAGCAGCCGAAAAGCGACAATGTTTTCCATGCGAGTTTTTTCCGGGAGAATGAGTCCACCAGGACTATGCTCAGCGAGGACCTGGAGTTTCTCTGGAACGAAGAAGACGAGATTAGTCTCTTCCGGGGAACTACGTATAACAGGGAGTATATGTTTGACGGAATGGATGAGTCGGAGTCCGGAGATTTTTATGAGGTGAATTCTCCGGAGGACAGGGGTGTTATGTTTTCATATAAACCTTTGGACAGGAATTACGCGGTATATCCGTACATGATTTCCAAACACATGGCTATCAGCAATGCCGGCGTGGTGACAATTGATTTACCCGATGTACAGACGTATCGGGAAAACTCCGTAGGCCCCGGGGCTAACGTAATGACTGCCGTTACGGAAGATGTTGATTCCAAGGACCTTGTGTTCAAGAATGCCTGCGGTTTTCTGAAAATCAACCTCTATGGAGAGGGCGTGGTGCTGAAATCGGTCACCATAACTTCGGCCGGCGGAGAAAAGCTGTCGGGCCGCGCCAAGATTCCGCTGTCGTACGGTACCATGCCTGCAATCGAGATGCAAAGCAGCAAAACCAACAATTACGTGACCATCAGTTCGGAAGAAGGCATAACGCTCGGCTCCACCAAAGAATCGGCCACGGCATTCTGGTTCGTCATTCCTCCGACCACCTTCTCCACGGGCTTTACTCTATCGGCCACAGGCTTTTATGGCGGCACTTTCACCAAGAACGCCCCGCTCAACTTCACTGTCGAGAGGAACAAGTACTACAACGTAGCGCCTCTGCAGGTCAGCATGGCCGATTCCCCGATGGGCGTCGGCGTAGCCTCCTGGACATCGGCTACCACCTACTCCGGAACCACAGAGTAGCACCTCCGCCCGTGGCACGCAACTAGCTGACTATCAGCGAATAATGAAAATCAAGTGTGGCAAAAAGTCACACTTGATTTTCTATATGTGCCTCAGTGTCAGAGACTTCCGTGTCGAGGTTCGCGGATATTGTCGGTGGAGGCATTTTTTTGTATCTTTGTAGTCTATGGCAAAGAGAGAGTATATAGAGGTGCGCGGTGCGCGGGCGAATAACCTGCAGAATGTAGATGTGGCTATTCCGCGCGGCGAATTCGTGGTTGTTACGGGGCTCAGCGGCAGTGGAAAAAGTTCGCTGGCCTTCGACACGATTTATGCCGAGGGACAGCGCCGATACATGGATACCCTGTCCACCTATGCAAAGCATTTCATGGGCATCTTGGAAAAGCCGGAGGTAGAGGAAATCAAAGGCCTGAGCCCGATCATCGCCATAGAGCAGAAAACCACCGGGAACAATCCCCGGTCCACCGTCGGCACAAGTACGGAAATATATGATTTTCTGCGACTTCTGTATGCCAAAGGTTCCAGGGCCTTCTCTCCTGAAAGCGGCGAAGAAATGGTCCGATACACAGACGAGCAAATTGTCGATCTGGTCCTTAAGCAATACGCCGGCCGCAAATGCTATCTGCTTGCCCCTCTGGTAAGAGGCCGAAAGGGTCACTACAGGGACCTCTTCGACCAGCTCCGCAAACGTGGTTATACGGAGGTACGCATAGACGGAGAAATCCATGAACTACAGACAGTTGATGCGCTTGACCGCTACAAACCGCACTTTATAGAACTGGTGGTTGACCGCCTTAAGCCTGAAGCAGGTGACGACCGCCGCATCCGGGAATCCGTGTCCCGTGCGCTCGGAACCGGAAAGGGCTCGCTTGCAGTTTTGGATGTGGAAAGCGATACCATCGCCCATTTTTCCAAACATCTTGTCGATCCGGTCAGCGGCCTTTCGCTTCAGGAGCCTCAGCCGCACAGTTTCTCGTTCAATTCTCCGCAGGGCTATTGTCCTCACTGCAAGGGACTTGGCACCATAGTGGATGTGAACATGGACAGCATAATCCCGGACCGCACGCAGTCTGTAGCGGATGGCGCGATAGCACCTCTCGGGAAAGTGCGTGAAAACCGGAAGTTCGACATAATCCGTTCGATATTCAGAAAATTCGGCTGCAGTCTCTACGACCCGGTGGCAGCGCTGCCGGATGAACTCGTAAGCCTTCTGGTCTTCGGCTCGGAGGACCTTTTCCGCGTCGGCGAAGGCAATCTGAGCGAAATGGAAAGCTGGGACGGCGTAATCGACAATATAGAAGATACAGTCACCTGCCCGGTTTGTCAGGGTACTCGCCTAAATGCCAACGCTCTTTGTTTCAAAATAGACGGAAAAACAATCCCGGAAGTGGCGGCCATGGAAATGACAGATCTTCGTAAATGGCTGGATATCATACCGGAAGGCTTCAATCAAAGGGAAAAGAATATTTCGCGCGACATTCTCAAAGAGCTGCGCGACCGCGTCCAGTTCATGCTTGATGTCGGCCTTGACTATCTCTCGCTGGACAGGCCCACCGGCTCCCTCAGCGGCGGAGAAAGCCAGCGCATCCGCCTGGCCACGCAAATCGGCTCGAAGCTGGTCAATGTGCTTTATATCCTGGATGAGCCCTCCATCGGCCTGCACCAAAAGGACAACCGCAAGCTCATAGCTTCGCTGAAGGCCCTTCGCGACGAGGGCAACTCCGTGATGGTAGTGGAGCACGACGCCGAAACAATGCTAAGTGCCGATTGGCTGGTCGATGTCGGCCCCGGAGCCGGCGAAAATGGCGGCCGTATCTGCCTTAATGCCCCTCTCGCCACGCTTCTGAAAGGCGAGCCGATGGACCCGGACACTGCGGCGCATGCCGTGATCGGCCCGTCCGTCACTTTGGACTATCTGCTTGGAAAAGAGAAGATTGCAGTGCCGAAGAAGCGTCGCAAAGGAAATGGGCTTTTCCTTACGCTGAAGGGCGCCCGGGGGAACAATCTCAAGGGCGTGAATGTGAGCTTCCCTCTGGGATGCCTCATCGGCGTGGCGGGCCTCTCCGGCTCGGGTAAAAGCTCGCTGGTGAATGAGACGCTAATGCCCATCCTCAAGCAGAAGTTCTATCGCAGCAAGGAGCGCCCGCTTCCGTACGGCACCATCGAGGGGGTCGGCAATATAGACAAGCTCATCGAGATAGACCAAAGCCCTATCGGCCGCACTCCGCGCTCGAATCCTGCCACTTTCACGGCAGTTTTCAACGATATCCGCACGCTCTTCGAGGACACGCCGGACGCCAAGGTCCGCGGTTACAAAGCAGGCCGATTCTCCTTCAACGTCCCGGGAGGCCGATGCGAAGAGTGCAAAGGCGCCGGTATCAAGGTGATAGAGATGAATTTCCTGCCGTCGGTGCATGTCCCCTGCGAGGTGTGCGGCGGCAAGCGCTACAAGGAAGACACGCTGGCCGTGAGGTACAAGGGCAAGAATATCAACGATGTGCTTGAGATGTCCATCAGCGAGGCCTACGAATTCTTCAAGCCCGTTCCGCGCATTGCCGCCAAGCTTAAGGCTTTGGTCGATGTCGGCCTTGGATATGTGCGTCTTGGGCAGAGCGCGGTCACCCTCTCCGGCGGTGAAAGTCAGCGCATGAAGCTTGCCGCCGAGCTTTCCCGTCCCTCCACGGGCTCAACTCTTTACATCCTTGACGAGCCCACCACCGGCCTGCATTTCGAAGACATCAAGGTCCTTCTGGAGGTGCTCCAGCGCCTGGTCGATGCCGGCAACACCGTGATTATCATCGAGCACAACCTCGACGTGCTGAAAAGCGTGGACTACCTCTTCGACATGGGCCCCACCGGCGGTCAAGGCGGCGGTCGCATAGTGGCCGAAGGTACCCCGGAGCAACTCTCCCGCAATAAAAACTCCGTCACCGGCCCCTTCCTCCGCGAAGTCCTCTAAAACCTCGACACGGAACTCTCTGACACTGAGCCATATACAGAAATCAAGTGTGACTTTTTGCCACACTTGATTTTCATAATTCGCTGAGTTGCAGCTATTTGCGTGCCACGGGTTTAGCTTAGGGCTGCGAGGTTGCGGGCGTTGTGGATGTCTTTGCCTTCTGCGGTATAGAGGTAATCCAGCAGGCTGGCGTAGTGCTCTTCCACTTTGCCGCGGACAATCTTCATGGTGGAGTTCATCATCTTGTTGGCGATGGTGAATTCTTCGTCGCAGATGCCGATGGCCGATGGCAACCAGCGCTCAGGGAACATTCCTTCGAACTTGCCGCCCTTCTTGTAGGCGTCCACATCGGCCTGGATTAGGTCGAGCATGTAGCGCTTGCCTTCGTCGGACTTGGGATCCAGTCCGTGTTTTGTGACAGCTTCTTCCAGGGCTTTCTTGTCGGGCACGAAGAGGGCCACGCAGAAAGGCTTCTGGTTGTTGTGCAGGATGCAGGCATTCACCCACTTGGAGGTCTCGGTGATGTTGTCCTCGAAGCCTTCGGGTGAGTATTTCTCGCCGTCGGAGGAGATGAGGAGGCTCTTGAAGCGGCCTACCACATACAGGAAATCGGGATCTTCGGGGCAGATGTAGCCCATGTCGCCGGTGTGGAGCCAGCCGTCGATGATGGTGTCGGCAGTGGCTTTGGGGTTCTTCCAATAGCCGGCCATGACGTTTTCGCCGCGGATTACAATCTCGCCGCGGGTGCCGTTGGGAACCTGCTTGCCTTCTGCATCGAGGATGACGCAGTCCATTGGTTTGACGATGCGGCCGGAAGAGCCGAAGCGTGCGTGACCGGTGGAGTTGGCGCAGATGATAGGAGTAGCCTCAGTGAGGCCGTAGCCCTGGAACATAGGCATGCCCACTGCGCAGAAGAACTTCTGAAGCTCGATGTCCAGAAGGGCGCCGCCGCCCACGAAGAATTTCATGCGGCCGCCGAAGCTTTCCCTCACTTTGGAGAAGACGAGCTTGTCGAAAAGGTCGACCAGAGGCTTTCTCCAGAAGGTGCCGCCGGTGCCGCGGTTGTAGTATTCCTTGTTGTACTTGATTGCGTTGTCGAGTGCGAAGTAGAAAAGCTTCTCGGTGATTCCGCCTTTTTTCTTGATGGCGCTCTCGATGTTTTTCTTGAAGTTGCGGGCAAGTGCCGGCACGGACAGCATCACGTGGGGTTTGACCTCGGAAATAGCTGTAGGAACGTTCCTTAGAGTTGCCAAAGCATTCTTGCCGATGGGAACGAAAGCAATGGAGCCGCCATAAATCATCATTGTGTACATGCCGGCGACGTGCGCGAAGCAGTGGTCCAGAGGGAGGATGATGAGCATGACATTGCCCTCCTCGATGGAGATGACGGAGTTGCCCTGCTCCACGTTTGCGGTGTAGTTGCGGTGGGTGAGGAGGATGCCTTTAGGATCGGCCGTTGTGCCCGAAGTGTAGGAAATATTGGCATAATCGTCCGGGCCGATGGAGCGGTACCTTGCCTCGAATTCCGCCTTGTGGGCCTTGAGGAATTCGTCGCCCATTTTTTGGATTTCGCTCATGCGGATTTCCTTGGGCTCGAGTTTGTCGTAGTCGAAGGCCACGTCGTCGAAGACTATGACCTTTTCAACTGCAGGGCATTCGGGCAGGATTGCGCGAATCTTGGGCAGGTGGTTGCCGGAAACCAGAATCCACTTGGATTCGGAATGGTTGATGCGGAAAACGAGGTCTTTGCCTTCTCCAAGGTTGACCGACAGCGGAACATCCGTCGCACCTGCGTACAGGGCGCCGAGTTCTGCCAGAATCCACATTGCGCGGCTTTCCGACAGGAGGGCTATCTTGTCACCTTTCTTAAGGCCGAGGGACATGAGACCTGCGCCGATGCGGTATGCCTGTTCACGGGTTTCACCCTGGGTGATAACCTTCCATTCGCCGTTTACTTTTTCGCGAAGGTAGGGATGGTTTTCGTATTGTCTGGAATACTTCTCTACGAAGTCGATAATGGTAATTCTTTCTGCCATATATGTTTAGGTATTATTGTTCTGAAGGGAAGAGGCCGTAGAGCTCTGCGTCAATCTTGTCTGTGATAGTTTGGAAGTCTTCGGGTCTGTTTTCAAACTTGATGTTGTCCACGTCAATTATAAGCAGGCGGGCTTTATAGTCTTTGATCCAGTCTTCGTAGCGCTGGTTGAGGCCGGTTATGTAGTCGATGCGGATTGAACGCTCGTACTCGCGGCCGCGCTTCTGGATTTGCGAAATCAGGTTGGGAATGCTGGAACGGAGGTAAATCAGGAGGTCCGGCGGATTCACCAGGGACATCATGAGGTCGAACAGGTCGCTGTAGTTTTCGAAGTCTCTGGTGGACATCAGGCCCATTGCATGCAGGTTGGGGGCGAAGATGCGTGCATCTTCATAGATGGTGCGGTCCTGGATTATCACGTCTTTGTGCTTGGATATTTCCACGACGTCCTGGAAGCGCTTGTTGAGGAAGTATATCTGGAGGTTGAAGGACCAGCGCTCCATGTCTTCGTAAAAGTCGGCCAGGTAGGGGTTGAAGTCAACGGATTCGAATTTTGGCGTCCAGCCGTAGTGGGCCGCCAGCATTTTGGTAAGCGTGGTTTTACCACTGCCGATATTACCTGCGATTGCTATATGCATAATCTAAAAATTTTGTTCTCCGGTCATCTTTTCAAAACTCACAAATATAACAAATTAAAACAAGCCGTACAACTCTGCATCTATGCGGTCGGTTATAGAGGCGAAGTCTTCGGGCCTGTTCAGGAAATCCAGGTTTTCCGTATCCACTATAATGAGGCGTCCGGTGTAGCCTGCTATCCATTTTTCGTACCTTTCGTTGAGGCCGCTCAGATATTCGATCGAGATTGACTGCTCATAGTCGCGGCCGCGTTTCTGTATCTGGGCTACAAGGTGTTCGATGCTGCTTTTGAGGTAAATCATCAGGTCCGGCTCTTTCACCACTTCCATCATCACGTTGTAGGTGTCCATGTAGGTGTTGTAGTCGCGTTCTGATAGGTTGCCTTGGGCGTAATTATTTGCAACAAAGATGTTTACGCCTTCCATGAGGGTACGGTCCTGGATAATTACGTCTTTTGATTTGGCGATTTCCAGCACGTCGTGCAGGCGCTGCTGCAGGAAATACATCTCCAGGGCGAAGGACCAGCGCTTGATGTCGGCATAATAGTCGGCCAGGTAGGGGTTGTAGGTTACTGACTCGAATTTTGGCGTCCAGCCGTAATGGCGGGCAAGGAGCGTTGTGAGCGTAGTTTTCCCGCTGCCGATATTTCCTGCTATTCCAATATGCATTGCCTGGTGTTGGTCTTTATTCTACAAAGTTGGCAAAAGTTTGTTAAATTTGCAATTACCAAAGTCATCACTTTTATGCTGCATACCCGAATATTCACCTTCAACCCTCTGGGAACCAACTGTATAGTATCTTGGGCCGATAATAGCCCCAACTGCACCGTCGTCGATCCCGGCATGTCCTCCGAAGAAGGGCTCAAGGAGCTCCTTGACTTTTTCGAAGTCCATTCCCTCACTCCGGACGCAATCCTTCTCACGCACGGCCATTTCGACCATGTCTGGGGCGTAGAACGCCTGCTGGAGCGCTTTGAGGTGCCGGTTTACATGAATCCTCTGGACAAAGGCATCCTCGCAAACGGAGCGTCCGCCTTCCGCGGAATGCAAAGCTTCAAATCCATGCAGCACAATTTCCCCACAAAAGACATTGCCGATGGCGACACGGTCACAACGGGCGGCACTGCCTGGCGGGTCATCACCACACCCGGTCATACCCCCGGCGGAGTATGCTTCTATTCGGCCGAAAACAATCTCCTGCTCAGCGGGGATACGCTCTTTGCTGGCAGCATCGGCAGGACAGATCTTGAAGGCGGTGATTATGACATACTTATGGCTTCGATAAAGGAAAAGCTGCTCACCCTCCCCGGGCCGACGGACGTGATCCCCGGCCACGGCCAGCCCACCTCCATAGCCCGCGAAGGCATGTACAACCCCTTCCTCGAACCCTTCAACGAACCCATGGAAAACGACAATTCCTCAGTTATTTAGCCCCTTGTCATTCTGAGCGAAGTCGAAGAATCTCCCTACCATGCAAATCCACTGGCTCCAAACAATCGATTCCACCAACACCGAGGCCATGCGCCGCATCGCGGAACTGCCTTCCGGGACAGTCCTTGCTGCGCGGGAACAGACCGCAGGCCGCGGTCAGCGCGGAAACAGCTGGTTCACGGAGCCTGGCGCCAACCTCACCTTTTCCATCCTGCTCAAATTCGGCCCCGGGGAGCTGCCGGCCGCACAGGCTCATCGGCTCAATTATATTATGTCGCTTGCCGTCGCTTCTTTCCTTGAGGAGTGCGGCGTTTCTCCCGCCGTCAAATGGCCCAACGACATATATCTTGGCCGACGCAAAATCTGCGGCATCCTCATCGAAAATGTCCTGTCCGGGGCGTCTGTCCAGGCATCCGTGATAGGCGTCGGCCTGAACATCAACCAGCGGGAATTTCCGCAGCTTTCCAATGCCACTTCGCTGTCCCTCAGTACCGGTAAAAAGTATGACTTGGAGCCCTCCCTGGAACGGCTGATCGCCATTTTCGAACAGCTGCTATCGGCAAGTTCAAGCGGGTATGATGCTATATTTGAACGATATACGTCCATGCTTTTCCAAAAGGGAACATCGGCACAATATCAGGATTATCTTTCGGAGGAGCAATTCGAAGGAGTGATTGAAGGCGTAGATGCCGATGGCAGGCTTATTGTGCGGGACCTAACCGGCCGCAAACGCCGCTTCCGCTTTAAAGAACTTGGATATATACTATGAAACGAGAAATTTGGTTGGATTATCTGCGGGTTACGGCCTGCTTCCTGGTGATGATTGTTCACGGCACGGAACCGTTCTATCTGGGCGGTGACGGAGCGCAGATACTTACAGCTACGGATGCCTTCTGGGTCGCCTTGGCCGAGGCTGTCTCCCGTTGCTGCGTTCCAATCTTCCTTCTGGCTTCCAGTTATTTACAGTTCCCGTTGCATTATTCTACGGGCGAGTTCCTGAGGCGCCGGGCAGTGAGAATCCTCATTCCCTTGGCCGTCTGGACGCTGGTGTATGCCCTGGTGTGGGGCGAGCCTGTAAAGAACCTTCAAGGCCTGCTGCTTAACTTCAATTATGCGGCAGGGCACCTGTGGTTTGTGTATATGCTTGTGGGCGTGTACCTTATCATGCCGATGCTTTCGCCCTGGGCCCAGAAGGTGTCCCGTAAAGAGCTCAGCATTTACCTGGCTATCTGGCTTCTCACTACATTTTTCCCTTTGGTCAGGCAGCTTGCCGGCGGCGTCGCGCCGCTTATCCAGGCTGCCGACGGACTTCCCGCCCCGGCGCAGTTCCCTCTTTGGGGAGAGGCCTCTTGGAACCCGTACGGCACTTTCTATTACATTAGCGGCTTCATCGGATATTTGCTTTGGGGCCTGTATATCAGGCGTTTCATTCATAATACCCGCCGTACTGCCGCCTTTGGCTGGATGATGTTCTTCCTGGGAGTAGGATCGATTTTCGGCGGCATGCTCATGGAATTCGCACAGACGGAAACCTCTCCGGACGGCTTTTTGCAGGGCGGTCTCGACCTTGCCGTCGCGTGGGAGGTTCCACTTGCTTTCTGCGGCTTCCCGGTGTTCCTGTCGGCATTGGGTATTACATTGGTATTCAGGCGTATCGGCGCTGCTCAAGATGCTTCGCCCTTCCCGTTCCAGACTGGGCCGGAGTCTCACAGTTGGTTCTACCTTAATCTTATTCAGCCCCTGTCCAAAGCCGGTTATGGCATGTATCTGATGCACATGCTGGTCCTCGCGCAGTTCTCCGCCATGTTCCGCTCCTGGCTGGGCCTTGGCTCCGAGGGTGTGCTGGGCGTCTGGACTACCCCTGTCCAAATACTCGCAACGGCCCTCTGCAGCTTCATCGTGACCGGCCTGATAGCCGTCCTGCTGCAGCGGATACCTAAAATCGGCAAATATTTGATGGGTTAGATGAGCTCGTCCCTTTCGCGGATGTCTTTGAGGCGAAGCTGGACGGTGGAAGAGCCACGGTAGAAGTTTTCCACTATGGAATAGCATACATCCACCGGGTTGCCGGCTTTTATATGGTCGTAGTATTCCGACATATTGAAGCCGATAGCGGCAATTTGCCGATAAGGCTGGGTCTCCTGCATCAAGTCTAGCTTAAGATGCAGCCCGCCTGCACCTACCTTGCGACCGTTGCCGGCATCGTACACGTCTTCTGTCAGGAAAATAGGGTTGTTGTTGCCGGGACCGAAAGGCTGGAACTGCTTTAGAATGCGGGTGAACTTGGGCGTAATCTGGGAGAAGTCCAGGCGGGCGTCTATTTCCACCACGGGGGTAAGTTCCTCACGGGTAATGTTTCCGCCCACGAAGCTGTCCATCCTTCGGCAGAATTCTTCCAGGTTTTCCTCCTTCATCGTGAGGCCGGCGGCATACATGTGACCGCCGAAGTTTTCCAAAAGATCGGCACAGCTTTCTATTGAGGCGTACAGGTCGAAGCCTTGGACGCTGCGGGCGCTGCCGGTGATGAAGCCGTTGCTTTTTGTGAGCACGACGGTGGGCTTGTAATACGCCTCTACGAGCCTGGAGGCCACAATGCCCACGACGCCCTTGTTCCAGGTGGGGTTATAGACTATCGTGGCGTTTTCGGTGGCCAGGGCTTTCCCGTTTTGCACCATTTCAAGCGCTTCCTGGGTGATTTCCCGGTCGATGGATTTGCGCTCGTTGTTGTTGTCGTTGATTTGCTCGCCGATGCGGAAGGCGGTGCGGTCGTCCGTCGCCGTGAGAAGCTCTACCGCAAGGCGTCCGCTTTCCATTCTTCCTGCGGCATTTATTCGCGGGCCGATTTTGAAAACAATATCGTCGATGCTTATGTGGCAAGGCTCCAGCTTTGCCAGGTTTATCATGGCCAGCAGGCCTTTGCGCGGGTTTTCGTTAAGCCGCTTAAGGCCGAAGTGAGCCAGGATTCGGTTCTCACCGGTCATTGAAACCAGGTCCGATGCTATGGACACTACCTGCAGGTCCAGCAGCGGTTCCAGCAGGGCGGGATCAAGCTGATACTTTTGGACGTATGCCTGAGCCAGTTTGAAACCTACGCCGCAGCCGCAAAGATCGTCGAAGGGGTAATGACAGTCTTCCCTTTTTGGATCCAGCACGGCGACTGCCTTGGGGAGGACGTCTTCCGGGAGGTGATGGTCGCAGATTATTACCTCTATGCCTTTTCCGCGGGCATATTCCACTTTGTCGATGGCTTTGATGCCGCAGTCCAGGGTTATTACCAGGTCCACATTGTTGTCCGATGCCCAGTCCAGAGCCTTGTAGGAAAGGCCGTAGCCTTCGTCGTAGCGGTCCGGGATATAGAAGTCCACTTTTTGGGTGAAGTGGCGGATGAACGAGTACAGCTGGGCGACGGCGGTGGTGCCATCTACATCGTAGTCCCCGTAAACAAGGATATGCTGCGAGCCGATGACTGCTTCATGCAGGCGCTCCACTGCCTTGTCCATATCCTTCATCAGGAAAGGATCGTGCAGGTCTTCCAGGCGGGGGCGGAAGAAGGCGCGGGCATCGTTGAAGTTTTCAACGCCACGTTGGACCAGAAGGTCTGCCAGGACTCGGTCTATGCCAAGTTCTGCTGCCAGACGGCTTGCTTTTTCGGGATCGGCCGCCGCCTTGATGGTCCATTGTCTGTCTGAAATGCCCATAATCATACAAATATAGTTAATCCCAGGCAGAATTGCAAAAAAACTCTGGGCAGGATTAGCTTTGTATTACCGGAGACTTTCCTTATATTTGTGAACATGAAACGGATAGCACTTATTATGGCAATGCTGCTCTGCTCCATGGCAGCGTTCGCCCAGTATCTCACTCTAACGGATATTCCATACTCAAAGGCCGATGCCTACGCAGCCGAACGTTGCAAGCTGGATGTGTATTATCCCACAGGCAAGGCAGACTGCCCCGTAGTGGTTTGGTTCCACGGCGGCGGTCTCACCGGCGGCAATAAATTCATCCCGGAGGAGCTGAAAAACAGCGGTCTGGTGGTGATTGCCGTAAATTACCGCCTGCTCCCGAAAGCCAAAATTGACGATTGCATCGACGATGCGGCCGCCGCCGTTGCATGGGCCTTCAACAATGTATCGGCCTATGGCGGTTCGGAGAACAAGATATTCGTCGCTGGCCATTCGGCCGGTGGGTATCTTACGGACATGATCGGCCTGGATAAAAAATGGCTTGCGAAGTATGGAATAGATGCGGACAAAATTGCCGCCCTCGTGCCTTACAGCGGGCAGGTCATCACCCATTTTGCCATCCGTGAAGGCAAGGGAATGTCTCCCAAGCAGCCCCTTATCGACGAGTATGCGCCCCTTTTCCACATCCGTCCGGACGCTCCGCCCATCGTAATAATATCGGCCGACCGCAATCAGGAACTGTACGGCAGGTATGAAGAAACCGCCTACTTCTGGCGTATGCTCAAGGAAGTCGGCCATCCCGACGTAAGTATCTATGAACTTGATGGTTACGACCACGGCGACATGGCCGTCCCCGCTCACGCTATCCTCAAGAAAACCATTCGGAGAATATGCTCGTCTCGCTGATAGGCTTCATGTGCAGCGGTAAGTCCACTGTCGGCCCGCTCCTTGCCGATTCCCTTGGCTGCCCGTTTTTTGACCTGGATGCCCTTGTCGAAAAAAAGGCGGGTTGCAGCATCCCCGACATTTTTGCTTCCGGCGGCGAGGCTTCTTTCCGCAAGCTCGAACAAAAAACCTTGGAGGAGACGCTTAAAAAGTATTCCGGCAGCACGGCGGTCCTGGCCCTTGGCGGCGGCACGGTAACTATTCCAGGCGCCACGTCTTTGCTTCAAGACAAAACGGTCTGCATCTACCTTAAAGCTTCGCTCGAAACGCTTCAGGGGCGCATCGAAGGGCAATCGGCCCATCGGCCTCTTGCCGGCGGCGACCTGGCCGCCCTCCTGTCGGCCCGCGAACCCCTCTACCAACAAGCCGCCCACGTCGTAATAGACACCGAATCCCTAACCCCCGAACAAATCACCGACGAAATAATAATCTCCTGCCTGTAGCACTCCGTCCCCCTCGACACGGAAATCATTACTACTGAGGCAATTATGAAAATCAAGTGTGATTTTTTGCCACACTCGATTTCCAGGAAATCGCTGATAATCAGGCGATTGTTGTACTAGGTTTTATACTGACTCACCAGCCGCTCAAATCCTCATCGGCATTTTCCTCCCTCAACCTCCAGGTCCACCGCATTACTCAAAAACGGCTAAAAATGCGTAATGTCGGCCACCCTGGTCCTTCGCATTACACAAAAATGGCTGAAAACGCGTAATGCCGGCCACCCTGGTCCTTCGCATTTCACAAAAATGGCTGAAAACGCGTAATGCCGGCCACCCCGGTCCTCCTCATTACGCAAAAATGGCCCAAAACGCGTAATGCCAACAACTCCGGTCCTCCTCATTACACAAAAATGGCCCAAAACGCGTAATGCCGACCACCCTGGTTCTTCGCATTACACAAAAATGGCTGAAAACGCGTAATGCCGACAACCCATGTCGATTAATTGCCGCGGCCATAGTCTTTCGAACGGAGGAACTGATTGATCATTTTTTCCGACATGTTTAGGCCGATGGCTATATCCTGGACCGGTATTTTATATTGATTTACCATGATGACAGCCAGTTTCCCCTTTTCATTGCCATTTAACTCTTTGAGCCTTTTCCCGGGGAATAGCTTCCATAACAGTTTTTGAACCAAGTCTTCGCGTTCTTCTTTGGAGAATATGAAAGATTCTTCTAAAGAATCGGCAATTTTTGCAAATGCTTCATAGTCTTTCACCAGATGCGTCTGGTACTCCTTAGGGTTTGGGAACAATCTGTAAAACAGGGATTGTTCTATAAAAGAAGAGGGTAGAAGACCATAAACCGGGTGGAATTGCCAGTCGTCCGGAATAATTATTCTTGATCCGGTCATCTGCTCCAGTTTGCGTTTTGAAAATGAAGCTGCTGGACAGGCCATGAACAAATCGCTTATCTTTGAATAGTAAACATAGCATGAGCTCCAGAGATATCCACCTGGTACACAATATTGTAGTTCGTATGCATTCCGATCGATGTAAATGTAATTGGCCTTCATCTGTTCAGGTGTATCTACAGGCGTTAATTTAAACCAGTAATCAAGTGGAAGTGAAGGATTTCCATCCATGACTAGCCGGGCATTGATTTTCCGTTTCAAATAATCAAAGGCAGCTACACAGTCCATTCCCATTCCACTTAGTAAAATGTGAAAATGATTGGGCATCAAAGAGAAAGAATAGATTGTCAAACCAAACCTCAAATGGATGAGCCCAATCAGAGTCATACCATAAGCATATTGTGCTACGGTATTGAACAGCCGTCCGTTTTTCCAGCCGTCCGTGCTTAGATGGTAGTACGTATTCTTCCAACTGCGATACAATTCCCTTTGTTTGTGTTTTTCAGTCATAGACATTGTTGGCCGTCCATTAGGTGACGCCCGGATTCAAACATCGGCAATCATCGGAACGAAAGCAAGGACTTGTTGATAAAAAGTGTTGTTTTATATGCTTTTTATTTGTTTTGAATGATTTTAGCGCTAATTTCGCTATCGTTATGAAGATTGTCATAGCACCGGATTCGTTCAAAGAATGTATGTCGGCATCGGCTGTAGCAAATGCCATAGCGGTAGCTTTGACAAAATATAGCCGGGAATTAGGACTAATCAGTCTACCTCTGGCCGATGGTGGAGAGGGCACCCTCGCCGTTCTGTCCGAGGCCTTAGATGCATCGCTCGTCAGCACTTTTGTTCATGATCCGTTGGGGCGGATTGTTCAAGCCTATTTCGCTAAAGCCGGGGAAATCGCAGTCTTGGAAGTGGCGCAGGCCGTCGGTTTGTCCCTGTTACAGCCGCATGAGCGGAATCCGCTTATCGCTTCTTCCGAGGGAGTCGGCGATCTTATCATGGCGGCCTTCCATGCCGGATGCCGACATCTGATAATCGGGCTGGGTGGGACGGCTACATGCGATGGCGGGATAGGCATGCTGTCAGTAGCCGGAATCAAAACTGTATTGAAATCCTGTTCGATTGAACTTCTTTGCGATGTGGACGCCCCGCTTCTTGGTCCCCGTGGTGCGGCAAGAGCTTTCGCTCCTCAAAAAGGAGCATCGGAACAAGCTGTAAATCAACTGGAAAGGCAGATGCAAGCTTTGGCCGCAAAATGGCACGGTGTGGCCGATGTACCCGGCGCAGGCTCGGCCGGAGGCATTGCTGCCGCCATTCTTGCTCACAGCTCGGCCCGCTGCCTGCAAGGATGCAGCAGGATTATGGAGCTGTGCGGTTTTGCCGAAGCCATAAAAGGTGCGGATATAGTTATAACAGGCGAAGGGCGCTCTGATTTCCAAACACTTATGGGTAAAGTCCCTTATGCGGTACTGCAACATTCCGCTGGCGTTCCGGTAGCGTTGCTATCCGGTAGAATAGAAGACCGTTCGGCTTTGGAACAAGCCGGTTTTAATCCAATAATAGAAGTTTCGCCCCGCCATCTTTCCCGCAAAGACGCTTTGCAGCCGGAAACGGCCGAATACTACCTCGAAACCGCCGTCCAAACTCTGCTCAATACCCTTCCTCCCACAAAATAATCACAGCACCATCGGCCCCCAGTGTGCCGCATTACGCAAAAACGGTTCTTCGTCAATTTTCGTGCACATATTTTTTTGAGTAGAGGATGATTTTGATTAGTAAGAGATCATCCTTTGCTCTTCCATACATGGACCTCTTGACCGCCTTAACTTTGTTATTACATCCTTCCACAGGTCCGTTTG
>JAFUVU010000037.1 GCA_017477465.1 Bacteroidales bacterium | reverse complement strand
TCATCCTGAGCCAGGATCAAACTCTTCATTGTATATTCTTATAATGCTTAGCTTGTCCCTGACGCTTCTTAGTTTCCTAAAGAAACTGACGCTCGTTTAAATTTAGAAATTGTATTACAACTTCCGGTACTTGCTTGTACTTTCCTTTCAGTCTTTTCAATGATCTCTTTAACTCCCCGCCTTTCGGCTTTTGGGGTAGAAAAACCCGCTCGCAACTCGAACGGGATTGCAAAGGTACAACCTTTTTTTGAACTGACAAATTTTTTCTGCACTTTTTTCGAAAAATTTTTAAAATTTTTTATAAATGATTGGTAATCAATGCCCAACCGTATTAAGAAAAAACGGCACAAAATTCGCATGAGAGAAAAGTATGAAAAAAATTGTTCTTACAGGAGCCCTGCTCCTTCTTGCAGCCCTCGGATTGAGCGCTCAGGATTTCAGGCTTGAATGGCCTGCCGACAGCATCCCTGCATCGGCCACTAAAATATTGGAGCAGCGCATAGGTCAAATGCTCGAGGCCGGCGGACTCAAGCTGTCCGACGATGCCTCCGCCAAGCCGCTCAGCATAAACTACGACATCACATCCCGCATGGAGACCCCCGGCAGCATGAGCCAGGTAGCCCTCACGATAGACCTTATTATAAATAGCGGCGAAGTAAGCGAGACCTTCCCCCTTAAAGGCGTCGGCGAAAATGAGGCCGATGCCTGGACGCGCGCAGTGAAGATGTTCCTGCCACGCTCCAAAGCCGCCCAAACCTTCGTGCTAAAACTCAAATAGCAGTTTTGTCAATCCCCTCCTGCCGCCCGCCTGCCATTTTGTCAGCCGGGCGGCATTGGCACAAGGGTTGATATTTCTACACTGCGATTCCAAGCGAAGCCGCTTGTCATTCCGAGCAAAGCCGAGGAATCTCAAAAGATATTTTTTAAACACAATAAACTATGCTTAGACCATTAGGAACAAGAGTGGTAGTCGAACCCAAAGAGGCCGAAACCATGACCGCCGGGGGCCTCTATATCCCGGACAATGCAAAAGAAAAACCCCAGCAGGGAGTTATCGTAGCAGTCGGCCCAGGCGCCAAAGACGAACCCATGGAGGTTAAAGAAGGCGAAACTGTCCTCTACGGCAAATACGCCGGAACAGAAGTCACCGTCGAAGGCAAAAAGTACCTCATAGTAAAACAATCCGATATTTTGGCAATTCTGTAAATAAGATGCCCGATCGCAGTCGGGCATGTCATGGCGTTCCCGGCTTGACAAAACGTCATTCCCGGCTTGACCGGGAATCTAAAGCCGGAAATCTAAAACAATAGTAACTATGGCAAAAGAAATAAAATTCAATACTGATGTCCGCGCCGCTATGAAGGAAGGCGCAGACGCCCTTGCAAACGCAGTTAAGGTCACCCTGGGCCCTAAAGGCCGCAATGTCGTCATTGCAAAGAAGTTCGGTGCTCCGCAGATTACAAAGGACGGCGTAACTGTCGCCAAGGAAGTGGAGCTTGAAGACCAGTTCCAGAATATGGGCGCACAGATGGTCAAGGAGGTAGCTTCCAAGACCAACGATCAGGCCGGCGACGGTACCACCACCGCCACCGTTCTGGCCCAGGCCATCATCAACGTCGGCCTTAAGAATGTCGCTGCCGGTGCAAATCCCATGGACCTCAAGCGCGGTATCGACAAAGCTGTGGCAGCTGTAGTAGCCGACCTCAAAAAGCAAAGCCAGCCCGTCGGCGAAGACTACTCCAAAGTGGAGCAGGTAGGTACCGTATCGGCAAATAACGACGCTCATATCGGCAAACTTATTGCCGATGCCATGGCCAAGGTCAAAAAGGATGGCGTTATCACCGTCGAAGAAGCCAAAGGCACTGAGACCGAGGTGAAAGTGGTTGAAGGCATGCAGTTCGACCGCGGTTACATCAGCCCTTACTTCATGACCAACGGCGACAAGATGGAAGCTGTCTTGGACGACGCTTACATCCTCCTCACCGACAAGAAGATTTCCTCGATGGAAGACCTCATGCCCGTTCTGGAGCCCGTCGCACGCGAAGGCCGCAGCCTGCTAATCATCGCCGAGGATGTTGACGGCCAGGCGCTTACAACGCTGGTAGTGAACCGTCTGCGTGGCACTCTGAAAGTGGCAGCAGTCAAGGCTCCCGGCTTCGGCGACCGCCGCAAGGAGATGCTTCAGGACATCGCCACCCTCACAGGCGCAGTCGTGATTTCCGAAGAGCGCGGTTTCACCCTGCAGAACGCCAACGTCCAGATGCTTGGCAAGGCCGAGAAGGTCACCATCACCAAGGAGAACACCACCATCGTTGGCGGTGCAGGTGATGCAGCAGCCATCAAGGACAGGGCCGATCAGATTCGCGCCCAGATCGAGACCACAAAGAGCGATTACGACCGCGAGAAACTCCAGGAGCGCCTGGGCAAACTCGCCGGCGGTGTGGCAGTTATCTATGTCGGCGCTACCACCGAGGTGGAAATGAAAGAAAAGAAAGACCGCGTGGACGATGCTCTCAACGCCACCCGCGCAGCTGTCGAAGAAGGTTACCTGCCCGGCGGCGGTGTTGCATACATCCGTGCAGCTGAAGCCCTTAAGGGACTGAAAGGCGAAAACGAGGATCAGACCACCGGTATCCGCATCATCGAGCGCGCCATCGAAGAGCCTCTCCGCCAGATTGCCCTGAACGCCGGCGAAGAAGCCTCCGTCATCATCAACAAAATCCGCGAAGGCAAGGCCGATTTCGGTTACAACGCCCGTACCGGTGAATACGTGAACATGTTCCAGGCAGGCGTCATCGATCCTACAAAGGTTGCCCGCGTAGCTCTGGAGAACGCTGCATCCGTAGCAGGAATGCTTCTCACCACCGAATGCGGCATCGTTGACATTCCGGAACCCGCACCCGCAGCTCCTGCAATGCCCGCCGGCGGCATGATGTAATTTGCTAAACATTTTTAAAAGAACAGCCCGTTACCTATATAATATAAGGTATCGGGCTGTTCTTGTTACATGAATAAAAGTCCGGCTCCTAACTTAGCGCCGGGCTTTTCTTTTGCTTTGGAATTTAAGGCGATAATTACTAATTTTGCCTTATAGACACCATGAAAAGCACATCAGAACATACCAAAGAGACCAAGCTCGGCAACATGGCCGCTATCTGGCAGACAGCGATAGGCCTACAAGCATCCGACGGACTGTCTGCATCGGATTATCTAATCCAGTGCTCACAAAAGCATGTTTCCGGCCAAATCACAATCGATGATGTCCAAAATCTCATTCAGGACTATTACCAGGACAGAAAGGCCCAGGAAGGCGAGGATTCAGAGACGGAAGAGGCCGATAAAGTAGCTGTAAACATAGCTGCGCTCCTAATGACTGAGACAGAAGCAGAACTAAGCGTAGCGGGTCTCAGCAAGCTTCACAGTATCATTTTTAAAGGTGTATATGAAAACCTTGGTGTGCTAAGGGATTTCGAAGAATACATAAGAGAATGGGTCCTGGGCGGTGACACTCTCCGGTTTACAAATCTGGAAAACGTCCCGGAGGAATTGGAGAATTGTCTGGCCAAGGAAAACGCATACAGCTACGACAATATTTCGCCAGATAATTTCATTGCTCATATTAGCGCATTTGTCGCCAAAATCTGGCACATCTGCCCCTTCGGAGACGGTAACACAAGGCTTACGGCAGTACTTACCATACTGTATCTCAAGCAGTTAGGTGTTAGTTTTAATTTTGATACTTTTAAAAATAATTCATGGTATTTCCACAACGCACTAGCAAGGGCGAACTACCAGAATTCGGTGAAGAATATCAATTATGAACCTATATACCTGGAGCGTTTCTTTAGGAATATGCTCCTCGGGGAACAGTGGGAACTTAGAAATAGATATGTACATGTGCGCCCTGCAGCCGAATGGAGAGTACAACCAAAGGCCAACAATAATACAACAACAGGACAAGTAGAGGTAAAGAAGAATACAAGAAAAGTTAAAGAATCAGACAAGAAACAGACAAGCGAAATCCGCAAAATCGAGCCGGAAAGCCCCAATCTTCTCTTTCTGGCAGCCGCCATCGGTGAAGATTTTATGTCTGTAAAGGAGATTATGGACAAATTGCATCTGAAAGGACGCGATAATTTCCTTAAATCCTACTTGACACCTGCCATCCAGAGCGGAATGGTGTGCTTGTTGTATCCTTCGGTCCCCCGCCACCCTAGACAGAAGTACCTTCTTACCCAAAAAGGACTGGATTTCCTTAAGGATAAAGGGCCCGAAATGATCGCCCGCATCGAGCGTCATTTCAAGCGTTCCGAGATTTAATTTTGATACTTGATTTTGATACACTAAGAGATAACCGACTGATTATCAAACCTTTTCCAACCACGCCCTAGGAACCCTTGCGCGGGCAAAAATGCAGTTAAGCAGCCCTACTACCACATAAATTTTGCCCTGCAATTCCAGCACATTTCCTTCAACTCCTTTAAGAGCGCCCTGGATGACGCGGACCTTCTCTCCGATGGCGAGAGGCTTGTCGATTAGCCCGCCTTCCTGGATGGACGCTTCCAATACGCGGCGGAAATCCTCCATGCATTTGTCGGACACGAACATGAGCTGGCGGGTGGCACAGTCGTTCACCAGGCTGGCCTTTACACCGCAGTTGTGGACGAGATTCAGCGCATCGGCCTTGCAGGCGCGCATAAAAATGAAACTTGTGAGCAGCGGTTCTTCCACCATTCCCTTGCCCCTGCTGGCGCGGCGAAGCCTGGTAGGGACAAAACTTTCCACGCCAAGCCGGGCGAGCTGGTTCCTTACTCCCAGCTCCGCTCCGTGGCGCGTCTTTGCCACAAACCAATATGCGTTCGCTTCTGCCATGGGCATAGGCCGTTAAAACTTCTTACCGCTGACGATGCTCAGGAATGTTAGGCCGAGAACCTTTATGTCGAACCAGATGGTATGGTTACGAAGATAATACAGGTCCAAATCCAGCCTGGTGAGCATTTTGTCAATGGAATCGGTGTAGCCGTTGTACAAAGTGGCGTAGCTGGTTACACCGGGCCTGATCTGGAACAGATAGTCGTACCTGGCGTTGTACTGCTTGATTTGGTCAATATAATACTGCCGCTCCGGCCTGTAGCCGATAAAGGACATATCGCCCTTGAAAACATTCCATAGCTGGGGCAGCTCGTCCAGGTGATGGGTTCTTAGGAAATGGCCCACACGGGTGAGGCGGGGATCGTCGTCGCCGGAATAGAGCGCCGGAGTACCTGAAGCCTCCGCATCGGTGCGCATGGAACGGAATTTATAAATATAAAACGGTTTGCCGCCACGGCCGATACGCTCCTGGGCATAGAATACGGGGCCGCCGTCTTCCCGCTTGATGAAATAAGCGCAGAGGGCAATGACAGGCGAGAAAATAAGCAGGAGCATGCCGGACATGACGATGTCTATTCCGCGTTTTGTGGCATGGCCCAGCAGTGACATCCTGTCGCGCTGCGGAATATCGGGCTTCCGGGTTTCTTCCGCTGCCGGCGGTTCCTTCTTCCATTCCACGACGCTGCGGGGGAAGAAAATGCCGTCCACTCCGCCGAAACGCCACTGCAGTTTGTCAAGGTCGTCGTCGGACTGGCAGCTGTACACCACATAGTCCTGGATTACGCGGCCGTTCATCTCCGGCCGTCTGGAAAGAAGGCCGATGACATCGTAGCCGTCTTTTTCCAGCTCTGAGGCCAGATTCAGGGCGTTCCAGTCAGTGCCGGCAACAAGCGCCGTCTTGCGAGAGGCCTTCTCCGAAGGATTGGGTCCGCGCCCGGACAGAAGCCGGGAAGCCACCCGCAGATATGACAAGCCGCCTACTGTGAGGATAAAGTCCATGAGCATAACCAGCACATACTGAGGCGTCTGCGGAAAATGAACAAGGCCGACGACCAGCGCCACCACCAGGACGGCCTCCTTGATGAAGATGGCCGTTATCACACGGGCGATGGATCTTACCGTAGCATATTTTTTCACATCACGGCTGCAGCCGGAAATCAGAATTCCCGGAACTGTTCCCACCAGTGCTGCCGCCAGCCATTTGAGCACGATGGCGGTATAGCCGGGTATTGGTTCCGATATCCACCGGATTACGAGGATGGAAATCAAGGAAGCCAACAAAGACAAAACAATGTCCTGTATCAGTGAAAAATATATAAAACTCTGCCTTTTCATAGTCTTAGAAAATACAAATATAGCATTTTTTTGCCATTTTAGCGCTTTCCTCTTGCATTTTTGGGCTCTAAAATGTATTTTTGCACCCTAAATGGAAATGGCTTTCCATAATCATGCCTTCTGGGATGCAAATGACAGTCCCAGCGGCGGAGCCGTACATTGAATTACAAAAGAAAACGAACCGATATGAAAAGACTTGCCGGTGTAACGCTCGCCATCCTTCTGACCTGTGCGATGGCTTCAGCCCAGCAGACAAAACACATCCACGAGGGCCGCTTCTATGTGGGGCTTCAAGCAGGGCCCATGCTAAACATTTATGAGAACCACTTCTCCTACAAGGAAAACGGAAAGCCCCTGGGACTGATTACTTACCAGACCGGTATCGTCGGCGGTTTCGACGTCAACGACATCCTGGGTTTCCGCCTGAGCGCCTCCTACGCCAAAAATGCCGGTGCCTGCAACACCAGGGACACTGCGGCCCATGGATTCTATCCCTACACATTCCAAAGCGTGAATGTCTTTGCCGATGCCATCCTGGACCTCTACGGCCTTTCCGACCTGGCCAGTTTCTTCCGCATCAAGCTGTACGGCGGCCTTGGCCTCGGCCATACTTTCAACATGACGGACTCCCATCATCCCTGGCAGGATGTAAGCGACCCCAATACCGTGTTCGGCTTCCGCTTCGGCGGCATTGTCGAATACAATTTCACCGACCATTTCGGCATTTTCGGCGACCTCTGCGGAGAGGCCTATACTGATAAGTACAACGGCCTTATGCCCAGCGCTAAAGAGCAGGCCGAAGATTACGAAGGCTACGGCGGCTTCCCGCTGGATCTCCGTGGATTGGTATCTGTTGGCGTTTTATATAGGTTCTAGAACATGAAAAAGATTGCACTCATTGCGGCCGCCCTTTTCTCGCTTTGCATATCGGCCCGCGCACAGGAAGATAAAGAAGACAACACCCGCTGGTTCGTAGGCGCCGGACTCGGCATGAACTTCGGTTTCGACGGCCAGCGCAATATTGACCGCGACGCCTCACACAACGGCGCCGGCATCGCCGACGATATTTATTTCGGATACATGTTCAGTGGCTGGGGCGGCTTCCGGGTCGGTCTCCAGGGCCTTTCAATTTCAGACAAATACACAGACTTCGGCTACAAGAGATACGAATATCTCCATGCCGACATGCTCATCCGTGCCCACCGCAACATCATCCCCTACCTCCACCTTGGCTGGGCAAGGATTGACAACAGCGCGCTGGGCGGCGGTGCAGGTATCGCCTTCCCCCTGTACATCACCAAGCGTATTGCCATTGTCCCCGATATCAAGGCAACCACTTACAGCAGCCGTATCTATCAGGATTCCAAGAGCTTCCCTGCTCTTACCTTAAGTGCGACTATCGGCATCAGCATCAATCTTGGCAAGCCCGTGAGGAAGCCTACGATCATCAATGTGCAGCCCGCGCCCGTGACGGTGGTTATGAACGAGCCGCGTCCGGCCGTCCGCGACACCGTAGTCGTGAACAAGATTGACCACAAGACCCCCGCCTCCGACGCTTATACCGCCGACACCCACACTCAGACCCCGAGCGGCAATCACGATGTGGACCATCCGGTCATAACAACCTTCAGCGCCGAAGCGCTCTTCGACTCCAACAGCGACGTAGTCCGCGCCGATGCAAAAGACAAACTCATTGAGGTGGTTCAGTGGATGAAGGAACACCCCGGCAACGGCATTATCGTGGAAGGTCACACCGACAGCATCGGCGGAAGGGATTTCAACCTGAACCTGTCGCTGCGCCGCGCCCAGAGCGTGAAGAACTTCCTGGTGAACCAAGGAGCCCGCGCTTCGCTCATCAGCATTGACGGATACGGCTATTCCCGTCCCGTCGCCTCCAACGACACGGCCGAAGGCCGCCAGCGCAACCGCCGCGTGGAAATAAGGCAGTGGTAGCATTCTATGGCTGCCGCTGAGGCAACTCAATGCCTACAGCCAACAACATACGCATCGCAAAAAATACGATGTACCTGTACCTGAGGATGTTTATCATTCTCCTGGTATCCCTGTATACCACGAGAATCGTTTTCAACTCGCTCGGGATAGAGGATTACGGCATCTACAACGCTGTAGGTGGCGTAATTGTATTTTTCACTTTCATAAATACCAGCCTGACAGGGGCTACACAGCGCTTCCTCACGGCCGAGCTTGCCCAGGGCAGTCAAGATTCACAGCAGGAAGTATTTTCCACCGCTGTAGTAGCGCACCTCGTCATCGGACTGGCCGTCATCCTACTTGGAGAGACCATCGGCCTGTGGTTCTTGAATACGGTCATGAATATTCCGGCGGACAGAATGGGGGCCGCCAATATCGTTTACCAACTGTCAATCCTCTCCACCTTCTTTTCGATTCTGCAAGCCCCTTTCGAAGCGTCCATCAACGCATACGAAAAGATGTCGGTGTATGCCTGGTTTTCCATCTTCGACGTGCTTTTCAAGTTGGCGGTGGCCTTCCTGATTATGACCATCCACGGGGACAAATTGATTGTATATGCCATACTCCTTCTGGGTGTCAGGCTTTTAAATCTTCTGATATACCGCTTTTACTGCCGACGTTCCTTCCCCATGTGCCGATTCAAAAGGCCACGCAACCGACAGACTTTCAAGGGCTTGTTCTCATACACCGGATGGTCTGTGATGGGGACGGCTACTTATGTCGGTACCAATCAGGGCGTTACGATGCTGGTGAATTATTTCTACGGCGTCCTGGTCAATGCCGCCATGGGCATCAGCAACCAGATTGTGGCCGTAGTCAGCCGCTTTGTCGCCTCCTTCCAGACCGCATTTCGGCCACAAATCGTAAAATACTATGTAACAGGCAATTCCGAAGATTTGGCCAAACTCACGATTCGCGCTTCCCGTATGTCGGCCTATCTGCTCCTGCTGATTCTTGTGCCTATATGCTTTGAAATCAAGGACTTTTTGGGGCTATGGCTGGGAAACTATCCGGAATACGCCGTGGAATTCTGCCTGCTGACGCTGCTGTGCCTCTATCTTGAGACCATCAGCAATCCGCTGATTACACTGATTACCGCAGACAAGGATATCAAAAAGTATCAGACTACCGTGTCGCTAATCTACTCGGCCAATCTGCTTTTCTGCTGGCTGGTGCTGATGGGGCATGCTGTGCCGTACATGGTAATCGTAGTCCGTCTGATTATCGATTTGGCGCTGATTGCCGCAAGGCTTCTGCTGATGCGGAACCAATGGTATGATTTCCCCCTGGCGGAATGGGTGAGGAAAGCCATCGTGAAGCCGCTGCTGGTAATGACTATCCCCGTCGGCCTTTCTTTCTTGGTGCAGCTGATACCTGTCGGTTCCGTATGGCTAAGATTGTTCCTGTTCTCCGGGTTCTCGTTTGCCGCCTGCACCCTGAGCATATATCTGATGCTGCTCGAAAAGACTGAAAAGGCCTTTTTGCTGGAGCAGTTCACCCGCTTGACAAGCTTATCCCGCTGATATATTATGGAAAGGCATCCCATACTTACCCTGAAGCGTCTGGTTTATGACGCCATGTCGCTGTTCAAGCGCAACAAAATCTTTGTCTATGCCTATGTCAGAAGGCAGGGGCTGGGTTATGCCAGGAACAACTGGGGCGACGATATCAATATTTCCATGCTGGAGGAGATATCGAACTTGAAAGTGCTGATTATGAACCGCTCACGCTTGTTTTCCCGCCTTCCCGTAAAGACATATTGCTGCATCGGGTCCATTCTGGGAGAGTGCCACGGGAAGAAGCTTGAAATATGGGGCAGCGGTTTCCGCTCGGAGAAAAGCCGGCTCCATGTGATGCCCGCCAAAGTGCATTCCGTCCGCGGTCCCCTGACCCGGCAGCTGCTACTGGAGCAGGGATTCGATTGCCCGCCGGTGTATGGAGACCCGGCGCTGCTGGTGTCCCGCTACTACCGCCCCCAAGTCCCGAAGCGTTACAAATACGGCATCATCCCCCACTATATCGACGAAAAGAATCCGCTCGTGAAGGCTGTGATTTCAAGGCCTGATGTGCTGGTAATCAGCATGGCCGACTATAAGCACTGGCACGATATTCCGGACGCTGTGTGCTCCTGCGAGATGATTCTTTCCTCTTCGCTGCACGGGCTCATTGTGGCCGACAGCTACGGCATCCCTAACGCCTGGGTCCGTTTTTCGGACAACATCGCCGGCGGAAGTTTCAAATATCTAGATTACTTTGCCTCTGTCGGCAGGGATGTTCCGGAGCCTGTCCGTATCGGCAGCTCCGAAGACCTGGAGGCCGCCCTGCAGGACGAGTCCCTTTTCTCTGTAGCCCGGAACATTGATTTTGAATCAATTATCAACGCCTGTCCCTTCAAGGAACACTTGCGCGATGAACAATAAGCCGGAAATATCGGTCATCGTGACGGCCTACAATGCGGCGGGCAGCATCGCGCGCTGCATCGGGAGCATCCTCGCTCAGTCGTTCCTGGATTTCGAGCTGCTCATTCTCAATGACGGCAGCACCGACGGCACGGAGGAAATCATCGGCCGATACGACGACCCCAGAATCCGATACTTCCACCATCCCAACCAGGGAGTGGCCTACACCCGTCAGAGAGGCCTGGACCTTGCGCAGGGCCGATTTTCGATTTTTGTCGATTCCGACGACTGGATTGACGCAGACATGCTGGAAGGAATGCTGCAAAAACAGGAAGAAACGGATGCCGACATGGTGCTCTGCGACCTTGTGGAGGAGTTCGGCGACCGCAGGGTGTACAAGCGGCAGGATCCTGGCACCACGGATTCCCGGGTAGTCCGATACAAACTGCTGGACGAGCTGCACGCCGGCATGGTAAACAAACTGATTCGGCACAGCCTCTACAGCCAGTATGACATCCGCTTCCTAAGCGGGGTCAACTGCTGCGAAGACCAGTTTCTGCTAATCCGCCTGATGGACCATTCGCTGAAGCTTGCCTACATTGAAAAAGCTTACTATCACTACGATAAATCCTTCAACGAAGGCTCCATCACCAACCGCTGGCACGAGCGTCCGGTAAAGGAATGGCTCCTGCTTCTCCAGGCCATGGAACCGTGCTTTCAGGATGCCGACGCCAGGAAAGCCTTTGACGATTATGCAGCCAAAAGGCTGTATGACGCCACCTGGGCCGGAGCGGACCAAGAGGCCGATTATCGGCAGTTGTATGCCCGCTACAAAGCCTGCCTGGACCGCGCTCCCCTGCCCCTTAAAAAGAAATTGATCTGCCGACTGAGATACGCCGGGCTTGGCTCCCTCATCCGGCTTGCCAGACAAATACGCGCCTAAGCATGAAAACCGTTCCCATCCTATTTACCTTTGACGGGTCGCTGGAACTGGCGGCCGGGGTGTGCATGAGTTCCCTACTGGAAAGTGCCGCCCCAACCACTTTCTACGACATCTTCGTGCTTCACGGGCCCGGCTGCGACTTCTCCGGGAGCCGCCTCCACGAGCTTCCGGAGCGCTACGGAAACTGCCGGCTGACCTTCCGCAAGGTCGAAGGCGAGTTCGTAGGCGGATACGAGGTGCGCGGCATCCCCGAGACTGCATATTACCGGCTCCTGGCACCGGAGCTTATTCCGGAATACGGAAAACTGCTGTACTCGGATGTGGATGTCATCATCCGCGAGGACCTGGGCAAATTCTACGACTTGGATCTTGGCGACAACTATTTCGCCGGGGTGGACACGGTCTCTCGCCTGCGCCCCAAGATACGAAAATACATCACGGAAAAGGCCGGCCTGGACTGGCAGAAAGGCTATTATTACTCCGGCAACCTCATCATTAATTCCGCCAGGCTGTTGGCCGATGGCAAACTGAAGGAGTTCCGCGAGCTGGGGAAAAACGACTATCTTTACCAGGACATGGACATCATCAATATAGCCTGCAACGGCCGATTCCTGCCGCTGGGGCCGTCCTTCTGCATGACTGTCCAACTGTACGACCTGATAGTGGACAGACGCCGCGAGATGGAGGAAATCTACGGCAAGGAAGAAGTGGAGCGGGCCCTGAGCTGCGGTATTGTCCATTACAACGGCGCCAAGCCGTGGAAAGAGGCCTGCCCCAACATGGACCTCTGGTGGAGCTGCTACCGGCGCTCCCTTTTCTTTGACGAAAGCTTCGCAAGGGACTTCTGGGCTGCCCAGCGTGACCGCCTGGAGCAAATGCCCCTTATGAAACGCGTCAAACTGCTGCTTCGCTATCCCCTGGACCGCAAACAGAAATGAGAATCGGCATCATAACCATGCACAAAGTGCTGAACTGCGGTTCGGCGCTACAGGCTTACGCTCTACAGCAGGCACTTTGCGAGATGGGTTACGAGAGCGAAATCATCGATTACCGCTACGAGGAGCTTTCCCGTCCTTCGCTGAAGGCGCGCGTGATAGCCTTTTTCCGGGACCTTCTGTTCGGCTTCCCTACGTGGCGTATGAAGCGGAAATTCAAGGCGTTCTACCAGCATAACATGATCCTTTCCAAGCAGTCCTACGACCGGGAGGGCATAGTGAAAAATCCCCCGCAGTACGACCTCTACATCACGGGGAGCGACCAGGTTTGGAATCCCCGTTTCATAGGGGACGACGTAAACTTCCTGCTCGCATTCACAGCCCCGGAGCAGAGGAAGATTTCCTACGCCTCCAGCATAGCGGCTTCGGCTATCAGCAAAGAATGGAAAGAACTCTACGCCAAATACTTATCGCGCTACAAGGCTATTTCTGTAAGGGAGCGGTCCGGGGTGGAAATCATCCGGGAACTCACAGGCCGGGAAGCAGCCGTTTGCTGCGACCCCACGCTGCTGCTTGCCAGGGAGCGTTGGGATGCCCTGTCAGCACGGTCCTGCTGTAAGGTCCCCGAAAAATACATCCTGGTCTATGCGCTTTCATACATGTTTGACCCTTACCCCGAGATTCACGGCATGGTGGACAAGGTTCAGCAGACGCTGGGCATGAATGTAGTCTTCCTTCAGGGAAGGGCCAAGGATGTGCTCCGCCCGGGAGCAAAGCTCATCAAATCGGCCGGGCCCGAGGATTTCGCCTTCCTTTTCAAGAATGCCGACTTTGTCATCACCACATCATTCCACGGGGCCGCATTCGCCCTCCTCTACGACAAGCCGCTCATCGGCGTGGTGGATGCCCGCTCGGAGGCGGACAGCCGAATCCGCTCGCTGCTGACATCGGCCCAGGCTACGAGTTCCCTTTACGATTACAGGGACACTGTGGAACTGGATGCGGAAGGACTTCTTGGCCTCAAAGGGAAGCGGGAAGCGCTGGATGGCCTTATTCAAGAAAGCCGGCGGTATCTGCAAGAGAATTTGCCTGAATGACCGTATCAGTAATCATACCGGTTTACAAAGTGGAAGCGTATGTCGAGCGCTGCGTCCGCTCCCTGATGGAGCAGACCTTCCCCGACATCGAATTCCTTTTTGTGGACGACGGTTCTCCCGACGGGAGCATCGACATAGTGCGGCGCGTATCGGCTGAATATCAGCGCAATGTGCGGATTCTGACGCATCCTGCCAACAAGGGACTGCCCGCCGCGCGCAATACCGGTCTGGAAGCCGCCGCGGGTGAGTGGATTCTCAATGCCGATTCCGACGACTGGCTGGAGCCCACGATGGTGGAAAAAATGTACCAGGCAGCCGTCCAGGCCGATGCCGACCTCGCCTACTGCGACTATTATCTGGATTTCGGCGGAAGCCGGAGGCGCCTTTCCAACCCCTCTTTCACAGACGGGGAAACCATGGTCCGGGAGGGCTATTTCGGTGGCACGGCCAAATTCAATGTGTGGAACAAACTGGTCAGGGCCAGGCTTTTCAAAGGTATCTCCTTCCCGGAAGGACACGCCATGGGCGAAGACATGACAATGATTCCCGTCACGGCAAGGGCCGGCCGGGTGGCCCATGTCCAGGAGGCGCTGTACCACTACTTCAAACTGAACCCCGGCGCTTATTCCAACACCTTCTCCACCAAGCACTTGGAAGATATCCGCTTCAATGTGGACCGCAGCCTGGGGCTGCTCCCGGAAGGGCGTTTCTCCGAAAGGGATATAGCCTTTTTCAAGCTCAATGTCAAGCTTCCATTCCTCATGTCGGGCAGCAGGGAGCAGATGCAGCTCTGGAAGGAATGGTACCCCGAGGCCGACCGCTATATCAGCGAGAATCCCTACCTGCCACTTCGCACCCGGCTGGTCCAGCAATGGGCCCGGCGCGGATGCTTCTTCCCGGTCCGGCTCTACTGCTTTGCAGTGGACAAGGTATTTTATGGTTTTCACAGACTTTTCAGATAGGCCGGTATGAAAAAGATTATCCTGATCATCCTGACGGGAATCATCACGAGCCTGTTCATCTTCCCCTTCAACTTGCCGTCCCTGTCGGACGTCAATACCAAGATGGTGATTGCGGCTGTGGGGCTGGTCCTGTTCGGCTGGGACCTTATGCGCAAACGGACGTTCGCCATCTCCCGTGACTTCCTGATTTTCAGCCTCATCTGTATAACGGTGAGCGTGTGGACCTATCTGGTCATCACTCTGAACAATACGGTGGACACCTCCTACGCCCAGTACATCATATCGGCCTGGGTGTGGATGGGAGGCGCATATACTGTAGTGAGCATGATCCGGGCCGCACACGGCAAAGTGACCGTCGAACTGATCAGTCTGTATATGGTTTCCGTCTGCGTGGCGCAGTGCATCCTGGCGTATATGATGACACAGTCTCCATCCCTGAAAAACTTTGTGGACAGTCTGATGGGCAATGCCGCGGACTTCATGGGGCCGGCAGAAGGCCGAATGTACGGCCTGGGTGCAGCCTTGGACCCGTCCGGACTGCGTTTTGCCGCCGTGCTGGTGATTCTGGCACATTTGATTCACAAGACGGATTCGGCCACCAACAGGGGTCTGGAGGCGTTCTATGTGTTTGCATTCATCATCATCGGCGTCATCGGCAACATGATTTCCAGGACCACGATTATAGGTATCGCCCTGGCGCTGGTATATTGGGTGCTTCTTTTCTTCACCGAAAAAAGGGAACGCTACCTGAGCGGATTCTGGGTGACGGCATCCGTCTGCCTCCTTCTCAGCCTGCTCCTGATTGTAGTGCTTTACAATACCAATTATGCCTTCCGCAGCTACTTCCGCTTCGGTTTCGAAGGCTTCTTCTCGCTGGTGGAAAAAGGCTATTGGGAAACCAATTCCACCAACATCCTGAAGGGGATGGTCATATGGCCGGAATCCATAAAGACCTGGATGCTGGGAGACGGACTGTTCTTCAATTCCGAAGGAACTCCGGACCGCTTCGGCCAGTTGGAAACCGGATTCTACATGGACACCGACATCGGCTACCTGCGGTATATCTTTTATTTCGGGTCCATCGGCCTGCTGCTCCTGACGGCAGTGTTCCTGAGGATTACCTCCACCTGCTGCAGGATTTTTGCCGATGACCGCTGGCTCTTCCTCCTGATTCTTCTGGTGAACATGCTGGGATGGGTAAAGGTATCCAGCGACATCATCATGATTTTCGCGCCGTTCTTCGTGCAGGCCTGCATCATGGAAAAACAGCAGACGGAATGAAAAAACTCCTGCAGATAAATCCTACCGTCAGGGAGAGCACCTCGACGGGAAAAATCATGCGTGAGATAGGCGAAATGGCCATCTCCGCAGGATGGGAAAGCTATATCGCCTACAGCGGCGCTCGGGACGGCATTCCGCCGCACAGCTCCAAGCTGGTTCCCGTTGGCAACCGCCCGGACCTGCTCCGGCACTTTCTGGCCACCCGCCTTTTCGACGCCCACGGGCTGGCATCCAAAAGAGCCACCCGCAGACTTATCGAACGCATCAAGGAAATCGACCCTGACATTATCCATATCCACAATGTCCACGGTTATTTCCTCAATTATCCCGAGCTTTGCGACTATCTCGCCGCCAGCGGAAAACCCGTCATCTGGACAGTCCATGACTGCTGGCTGTACACGGGGCACTGCTACCACTACGCATCGGCAGGCTGCGACCGCTGGCAGACGGAGTGCCACGACTGTCCCTGCAAGACCCGATTCCCGGCCAGTTATGTCCTGGACCGTTCCCGCCGCAATTATCGCCTTAAGAAACAGTGCTTCACCTCGCTGCCTAACTTTACGCTGGTGGTAGTATCCGACTGGATGAAGGCGGAACTCGCAAAATCCTTCCTGGCCGATGTGCCTTGCCTGACAATTCACAACGGAATTGATACACAGGTGTTTTCGCCCGAGGAAAACCCTGCCGGCAGCGAGGTTTACTACCTTGCCGTCGCATCCATCTGGCTAAAGGAGAAGGGACTTGGCGACCTGGCGGAACTCGCCGGCCTGTTAGCCCCGGACGAGAAACTTGTGGTGGTGGGCAAAATGAGCGAGGCCCAGAAACGCTCCCTCCCGGAAAAGGTGGTCACCATCGAACGCACGGCGGATGTCGGCGCCCTTGTGCACCTTTACAGCGGCGCAACTGCACTGGTGAACCCCACCTGGCAGGACAACTACCCCACCGTGAACCTGGAGTCCATATCCTGCGGCACCCCGGTAGTCACATACCGCACCGGTGGCAGCGTGGAATCCGTAACTCCCGAAACCGGGTATATCGTGGAGCAGGGCGATGTAAAAGGCATGTACGAGCGTCTCCGGCAAATCCGCGAGCACGACAGGGAGGCGTGGCGCCGCAGCTGCCGCGAGTATGCGCTCCGCCACTTTGACAAACACACCGCCTTGGAGGCATACCTTCGGCTTTACGACAGTATCTTATGATGTCATTCGATAAAGACAAACTGATTCTGGTGAAGGCGCTGATGGCGCTGCTTATTGTGGCCGACCATCTGAACTTCTTCCTGGACCTAGGGTGGCTCAAACCGGCCCGGGAGCTGGGCGCCCCAATCGTGTCTGTCTTTTTCTTCATCTCGGGTTTCGGACTCGTGCGCTCCTGGCAAAACAAAGGCCCGCAGTATCTGAAAAACTTCCTGCGCAGCAAGCTCCTGCGGATAGTACTTCCCGCCATTCTTGCCTTGGCAGCCTATTATCTCCTGCTCTGGAATCCCCAGCGGAACTATCTTCAAGACTGGAAAAACCTGGCGCTCTACGGCACTCCGATTCTGCCTTTTTCCTGGTTTGCAGAGGCCATCGTCTTCTTCTATCTGACATATTACCTTTCCTTCAAATTCTTGAAAGGCAAATGGAAATCGGCAGGGATACTTGCCGGAACGCTCCTCTGGATGGCAGTGACTATTCTCATCGGCTACGACTGGTGCTGGTGGATTTGTTCCCTGGCCTTCCCTTCAGGCGCATTTTTCGCCCGGTACGAAAAGGACATCTATGCCTTCTGCGAGTCTAGGCCTTACCACTACTATGCCCTCCTCCTCGGTCTATCCGTCCTTTTCCTTGTCCTGTATCTGCCGCGGAATCCCTATCTTTGGACGCTTTGCTACATCCTGATTCCCACAATCGTCGCACTCGTCATCGCAAAGCTTCCTTTGGGCAGGCTCCACGGGCCGGTTCTGCTGTTTATATCGGGCATTTCGTATGAAATCTACCTTTGTCACGGCATTCCAATGGAACTTTTCCGCGACAGACTTCCCATCCAACAGCCGATGCTGTTCATCCTGGCCGTTTACGCGCTCACCATTCTGCTGGCCTTCGGTGTCCGGCAACTGAGCAAATTCATCTCATCCAAAGTATGCGCATAGTCTATAACATAGCCGGCCTGTACCGTCCTTCCGGGATGGAAAAAATCCTCACCGACAAAGCCAACTGGCTGGCCGATCATGGGTATGAGGTGACCATCATCACCACCGAGCAGAAAGGCAAACCCGACGCCTTCCCGCTGGACGGACGCATCGCGCGGCGGGATCTTGCAATCGGCTATGAGGACAACAACGGCGGAAGCCTATTTAACAAGCTGATTCATTATCCCTTGAAGCAGTACCGCCACCGCAGGCGGCTCAGCCGCGCCCTGATGGAAATCCGGCCCGATATCACCGTCTCGATGTTCTGCAACGAGCAGGGTTTCCTGCCGGGCATCAAGGACGGGAGCCGCAAGGTGCTGGAACTTCATTTTTCCCGCTACAAGCGCGTGCAGTACGGGCGCAAAGGCCTATGGGGACTGGTGGACCGGCTCCGCAGTGCCGGCGAAGTGCGCCAGGTGCGGCGCTTCGACCGCTTTGTCACCCTCACCCGGCAGGACATGGCCGAATGGGGCGACATCCCAGGCATCTGCTGCATTCCCAACGGCATCCACCTGGAGGACATCGTACCCGGCACGCATGACAGCCAAACCGTAATCGCAGTGGGCCGATATGCCTACCAGAAGGGACTGGACCGGCTGATCGACGCCTGGAAAACAGTCTCCGACGAGCTGGGGCCGGAGCACGGATGGCGCCTGCGCCTCCTTGGCGAAGGAGAACTCCGCGGCCCCCTGCAGCAGCAGATTGACCGGCTGGGACTCTCCGGCTCGGTGGAGCTCTGCGGCACGGTCCGCGACATGCCCTCCGAGTACCGTAAGGCCGCCATCCTGGCCCTGTCTTCCCATTACGAAGGCCTGCCGATGGCCCTTATCGAGGCCCAGGCTTACGGCGTCCCCGCCGTCAGTTTCGACTGCCAGTGCGGTCCCCGGGAAGTTATTGTGGACGAGAGGACGGGACGCCTTGTCCCGGAAGGTGATGTCGCTGCGCTGGCCAAGGCCCTGCTGGAGCTGATTCGGGACCCGGAAAAGCGCCGCTGCATGGGCGAAGAAGCGGCCGATCTTGCCAAACGATTTGACTTCGAGGCGATTATGAAACAATGGGACCAACTGTTCAGACAAGATGAAAATCCTGCAGCTCGGTAAGTTTTATCCAATCCGCGGAGGCGTGGAAAAGGTTATGTGGGACCTCACCCGGGGCCTCTCGGAACAAGGCGTGGACTGCGACATGCTGTGCGCCTGCCTTCCGTCCGACAGGACCGACCCCAAGGACGCCACCTTCGAAGCGCCTGACGGCACCCTCCGTCTTAACGACCACGGCCGCGTGTACCGCGTAAAGGCCATCTCCAAGAAAGCCGCCACCATGCTGTCGCCAGCCATGATTTCATGGCTCCACCGCCACAAGGCTGAATACGACATCATCCACATCCACCATCCGGACCCTATGGCCGCGCTGGCGCTGCGCCTTAGCGGATTCCGTGGGAAGGTGGTGCTCCACTGGCACAGCGACATCGTCTCGCAGAAACTTCTTCTCGCCCTGTACCGCCCGCTGCAGGCGTGGCTGGTGAAAAGGGCGCAGCTCATAATCGGCACTACACCAGCTTATATCCAGTCATCGCCCTGGCTCCGGGAAGTGCAGAGTAAATGCACTTATGTTCCTATCGGCATCCGTCCCGTCGCTGCCGACTCCACCGGCGCAGCGGCCATCAAGGAGCAGTTCCCTGGAAAGACCATCCTTCTTTCCATCGGCCGCCTGGTGCCGTACAAAGGCTATCCGGTGCTTATCCAAGCCATGAAACATCTGCCGGAGAAGTACCATCTCATAATAGGCGGAGAAGGTCCATTGCGCGGAGAATTGGAGAAACTCATCGACAGCGAAAACCTTCGGGACAGAATTTCCCTGATGGGTTATCTTGCCGACGAGGCACTTCCCGCCTATTACGGGGCCTGCGATATCTTTATCCTTTCCAGCGTCATGAAGACGGAGGCCTTCGGCATCGTCCAGATCGAGGCCATGTCCTGCGGAAAACCCGTCGTGGCCACAAAGATTCCCGGTTCAGGCGTGTCTTGGGTCAATGAAGACGGCGTTTCCGGAAGGAATGTAACGCCCGGCGACGCCGAGGAAATGGCCGCCGCCATCGAGGAAGTGGCAGACAATTACGGAAGCTTCTCCGCCGGGGCCCGTTCCCGCTTTGAGAAGCTGTTCCGCGAACAAACCATGATTCAATCAATTTTTAAGCTATATGAAGCACTTGTTTAATTCTTTCCCGGCATGCCTGGTCCTGCTGGCCATGGTGTCCTGCACCACGGCCAAGCAGATGAGCTACCTGATGGACATGGCGTACAATACGGATTATCAGGTTAAGCCGGCCCCGGAACTCATCATCCAGCCGGACGACTGCCTGGGCATCACCGTCACCAGTTCCACCCCCGAACTGGCCGCCCCGTTCAACCTCTTCACCGACGGAAAAGCCAATCTGAAATACGTGGTGGACAAGAAAGGCAATATCGAATTCCCGGTGCTGGGCACCATAAATGTCTGGGGCGCAACCCTTACCCAGATTCGCAACGGCATTGCCGACGGAATCCGTGCCAACGGATTCATCAAGGATCCCATCGTGAACGTGACGCTTGAGAATTTCAGCGTTACGGTCATCGGCAGCGCGGGGAATGCAGTGGTGCCGGTCAAGGGAAACAGCATCAACATCCTCCAGATACTGGCCACCAGCGGAGGTGGAATCTCCAACCGCTCCGACATCAGCGACGTCATGGTCATCCGCACCGAGAACGGCATCCGCCGCTCCTATTCGGTGGACCTCAAGAGCAAGGACCTATTTGATTCTCCGGTCTTTTACCTCAAGCAGAACGACGTGGTTTACATCAAGCCCAAGGGCGTGAGTCTCAGCGCAAGCGGCCAGACCACGATGAGTTTCGTAACTGCGGGACTCTCGCTGCTATCCATCATTGTCAATGCACTTATTTGGAGCAACCGATAGATTATGAACGAGAAAAACAACAACAGCAGCGTCAATCTGGTAGATCTGTTCTTCTACCTGCTCAGCCACTGGTACCTGTTCGTCATCTGCGTCGTGCTGTGCGTGGGCTTCGCCTACTACCGCTATTCCAAGATGCAGCATGTCTTCCGGAGCGACGCGACCATCATCATCAAGGACCCGTCCAACACCCAGAGCACCGTGCAGATGGGCGCCTATAGCAGCCTCATCAACCATGTGAGCATGTCCAACGAAATCCTCCAGCTCCAGTCCCGCGAGCTGATGCAGATGGTGGTGACCACCCTTGATGCCGATATCGACTATATCGAAAAAGACCGGCTGCGCAATGTCGAACTGTACCGGAACGCCCCTGTGAGGATGTTCGTAGTCCGCTCCGACGGAGACTTCGAATGCCTCCTCAAGGTCACCCCTTCCGGTGAGACGCAAATCACGGTGGAAGGCTCCGGATTGCAAAAGCAGGAGGTCCAGCTGGGCGATACGCTCCAGGTGCGCGGTCACCGGGTGGTCTTCTCCCCGAACGCCAGCTTCAAGTCGTACATGGACAAGGAAATCAAGGTGAGAAAGGTGGCCGTACCTGCACGGGCTTCGCAGTTCGTGGCCGGGCTCAGGGTAGTCCAGGCCGAGACCGACGGCTCCATCCTGCAGCTCTCCCAGAATGATTATTCCTTCATGCGGGCCGACGACGTGCTGAACATGCTGGTCCAGAAGTACAACGAAGACGCCGTGCGGGAGAAGAACCGCATCGCCGTGAACACTGCCGCCTTCATCAACGAACGCCTGGCCATCATCCAGGACGAGCTGGGTTCGGTGGAGGAGGATCTGTCCCGTCTAAAGACCAGCGAAAGAATCCTGGACGTGGAGGCCACGGCCGCCGATTACCTGAACCAGAACAACGCCCTGAACAAGCAGATTGTGGAGCTGGAGACCAAGCTGAGCACAATGCGCTATCTCAAGGACTACGTCCGGTCGGCCTTCCAGGGCTACGAAGTTATTCCGGCCAACCTGGTCACGGAGGACTCCTACATCGAGGACGCCATCCAGAAGTACAACGCCGCCGTGCGCAAAAGGGAGAGTCTCCTCAAGAGCGGCGGTGAGTACAGCATGGCCGTAAGCGGCGTCGAGGACGGCATCAAAGACCTCAAGGCCGATGTCAACGGATTCATCGACAGCCGCATCTCTATGATTATTTCCCAGCGGCAGGCCCTTGCCGAGCAGGAACAGAGTTCCCTGCGCAAGTTTACCTCCATGCCTACCAAGGCACGCCGCTTCCTGTCAATCGAGCGTCAGCAGAAAATCAAGGAAACCCTGTACATGTTCCTGCTGAACAAGCGCGAGGAGAACTCCCTCACCCAGGCCATGGCCGACAACAACGCCCGCATGATCGACTCGGCCACATCCAGCTGGCATCCCGTCTATCCGTCCCGCAACAAGATGCTGATGGTGGCGTTCCTCATAGGCCTTCTGCTGCCGGCGCTGGTGCTCATCCTCCGCATCCTCATCGACAACCGCGTCTATTCCCGCAAGGATATCGAGGAAGGCACCACAATGCCTTTCTTGGCCGATATTCCCTACGCCCGGGAGAAGAAGCGTGAAAAAGGAGACACCTCGATTACGACGGCGTACAAGAATTCCAGATCCAAGGTCTTCACCGAGGCGATGCGCCTGATGTGCACCAACCTGGACTACATGCGTCCGGAAGGCTGCGCCCATCCGGTGATTGCCACCACCTCCTTCTCGACATCGGCCGGAAAGACTTTTCTCACTACGAACATGGCCGCCTGCCTTGCCGACGCCAAGAAAAAAGTGGTGCTCGTGGATATGGACCTTCGCAAACGCACCGCGTCGAATTTCTTCTCGCTCAAGCACGGCGTTCCAGGCCTTTCCAACTACATTTTCAACGAGCACATGCGTCTGGCGGAGATTCTCCACAAGGATGTCCTGCCCGGCGTGGACTTCATTCCCGGCGGACACATCCCGCCCAACCCGGCCGAACTGCTGGGCCGCGCCCGCCTGGACGAGCTGATCAAGCAGCTGAGGGAAGAATACGACTTCATCCTGCTGGACGGCGTGCCGGTGAATGCCGTGGCCGATATGATGGTTGTGCAGCGCTTCGTGGACATGAACCTGTTCATCCTGCGCAGCGGAAAGGTGGACCGCAGGGCTCTTCCGGAACTGGAAACAGTCTATCAGAGCGGCCGCCTGAACCATCCCAGCATCATCCTCAACGGAGGTGAATTCCGCTCGGGCTACGGATATGGTTACGGATACGGTTATGGTTACGGCTATGGCTACGGTTATGGTTACGGCTATGGCTACGGATACGGAGAAAAAGACGAATAAATGACTATCGCAGTAGATTTTGACGGGACTATCGTAGAGCACAAGTACCCGAAAATCGGCAGGGAAAAACCCTTTGCCATCGACACCCTGCGCCGCATGCAGTCCAAGGGGCACAAATTGATTCTCTGGACCTCGCGCGAAGGCGAGCTGCTGGAAGACGCAATCCTCTTTTGCAAGGACCGGGGGCTCACTTTTTACGCCATCAACAGCGACACTCCGGCTGGAAGCCTCAACTTCTCGGACAAAACCACCTCCAAGAAGCTAGTCGCCGACATTTACATCGACGACCGCAACCTGGGCGGCCTGCCGGACTGGGGCGAGATTTACGAAATCGTGAACGGCACCCGGCGCATTTCCCACCACAAGCACCACCACAAACGCTCTTTCCTGCAAAGGCTTTTTGGCCGATGACCAGCGACTCCTCCCTGGCGCTTCTGATGCGGATTCTGCGGGGTGAACTGCCGGCCAGTCCACCGGACGAGGCCGCCTGGACGGACCTGCTCCAGACGGCCAGGAGACAGACGGTAGCGGGCCTCCTGTACCAGGCTGCAGAGCGTTTTCCGGAGAATTACCGCATGCCAGAGAACGTCCTTTTCACCTTATTGGCGGAGGTTAAAAAAATCGTAACCAACAACCTGAAACTGGCCGCGGCGGAGAAAGAGGCGCTGGGCATCCTCCGCTCCGGCTCTCTGGAGCCTGTGGTGATGAAAGGCAGCAGCTGTGCAGCCCGCTACACCAAGCCTGAACTCAGAACCGGCGGAGACATCGACCTCTATGTCCCGGAAGCGGATTTTCTGCGCGCTGCAGCCCTCTTCCGGGACGCCGGATGGGAAGGCTCAGAAAAGCCCGATTCCAGCATGGATTTCATTATCGGGGGATGCGAAGTGGAGCTGCACCGGCGGTACTTCGACCTGCATATCAGCGAAAAACTTCTCCCGGATGTCGGATCGTCGGAAGCCGAGCTGCTCATGCTCTCCTCCCACATCCTCAAGCACGCCTGCGGGGTTGGAGTGGGGCTCAGGCAGATTATCGATTTCGCATTGGCGTACAAAGCATACCCGGGTGATTATCAGGCACTTCATCAGCTATTCCGGCAGTGCGGCCTACACCGCTGGCATCTCCTTTTGCTGTCGTTTGTGAAAGACTACATAGACCCCGGAACAGAGGTGGCGGAAAAAGTAGATTCCGCAGCGCTTTTCCGGATTGTGGCAAGAGGAGGGAATTTCGGGCATTTCAGCGGCAGCCGCCTGGAATCCATCCAGCAGCAGGGTGCCTTCCGAAGAAAAATGGACACTTTACGGAGAATCCTGTCAAATCTCAATTTTTCGCTGAGATATGCGCCACGGGAAGTCTTTCCGTTTTTAGTGGAGCTTTTTCAAGAAAATCTGCATTAACTGCGGTCAAACCCAACATTTTCCACAAAAAAAATTACTATATTTGCCTATCCGGTATGTAACCCATTGGCCTTATGATGGATGTATCATCTATAACCCAGGACATATTCTTCGTCCTTCTCTATGGAGGTGTACTGGCATTAGAACTGCTAGCAGCACTATATGTATTGCTGCGCAAAGGCAATGCATTTGTCAGCGGCATAGAACCTCCCGTACGGCTGCGCCGATGGACTGCTTTCTTCCTGGCCACTTTAGCCCTTGGCCACCTGTATTGGATCTATTTCGCTTTACACCCTTCTGCCGCCACATATATAACCGCCAGCCTGCTGGATGTACTGTTTATCATCATTTCGGTGGCAGGTATTATGCTGGCCATGTTACAAGACCGGAAACGGCATATCTGGCCGGTTCTGGTGTCATTGGTCCCGGTCGTCGTATGGTCGGTCCTTGGCATTGTCCGCAAAGACATCGACCTGTTACGCCCGGCCCGCATTTATGTAATTCTTCTGGTCGTCCTGCTTACGGTGTATATGGTATTTGCCATCCGTATCTATGGACGCTGGCTCAGGGACAATTTTGCCGACCTGGAGCATAAGGAGTTCTGGCAAAGCATCCTGGTGCTGGCCGTTCTCCTGCTCACTCTGTTGTTTTATGGCTATACCGATAGCAACATTATTTTCCTTTATTCTATTCAGGCAGTCAATATCTTAGTCGTGGGACTGATGATGTGGCGCGTGGAAACGCTTCGGAGTCTGGACAGCAGCGACACCGTAGCGGAGGAACCTTCGAAAGATGACATGGAGACTCCTTCGTCAAACTCCGTTCCAGACACAATAGGCCCGCAACTGAAAAAGTACTGCGAAGACACGCTGCTCTTCCTGCAGTACGACCTAACCCTTGCCCAACTAGCCCAGGCCATCGGCACAAACCGTTACTATCTGAGCCAATACTTCTCCAGACAGGGGCTCACCTATAATGCCTACATCAACGGCCTGCGCGTAGAACACTTCATCCGCCTGTATCACCGTGCCGTTGCCGGCAACCGTGTCTTTACGGCAAATCAACTCTCAGCCGAAAGCGGATTCCACAGTTACAGCACGTTCAGCGCCGCTTTCAAACAGAAGATGGGAAAGACCGTCACGGCGTGGATGATTGACGCAAAGGAGTAACTTTTCCTCTCCTTTCCTTTCAGAATTTACAAATATAGTTTCAGAATTTGCAAAAATGCAACCTGATTTTTTTTAACCTTGATTCTTTGTCAAGGTTTGTTTATTTTTGTCAGTTATTATATAAACACCCCCAGGAGAGGCTATGAATTAGTGCTTTCGCGGGGTTTTAGACAGAGAAGAGAATTTTAGTTAAAGTTAGTGTATATGGAATCTTGTAAAAGATACATTGCTCCAGCCATAATCAGAACGGTTTCCGTAGAACTGGAGACCGAGATTCTTGCTGCATCCACCGTCCAGCCTGACACCGCAGTGAAAACGATGGGACAGGAAGTGGTCACCATGGATTTTTCACAATCCTCCTTCAACCAGGAGTGGGAAAAATAATTTCAGCGCCATGAGAACAAGCAGAGTCATCATCAGCATAGCAGCCGCAGCAATCAGCTTGCTGGGCTTTGTCGGCTGCACCAAGAACATGACCGGCCTGGAAATCCGTTTCCGCGCCAAGACCAGCGCCGCCCCTGTCACCAAGACCTCGTTCAGCGGTGAGAACTACGACGGTGGCGGCAAGACCTACGAACGCATCGACTGGTCCGACGGAGACATCATCGTCCTTGCCATGAAGAACGACGAAACGGCCATGGCCACCCAGAACTATTCCGTGAACACCATCTCAACCGTTGGCGTAAACAGCCGCACGGATCTGATGCCCAGCGGCGCCGAGAACGGCCTCACCTGGGGCGAGGGCACCCACGACTTCTGGTCGGGATATCCCGCTTCCAAGGTCACTGTCGGGGACCATACCCTGTCGGCCACCATTCCGGCCTCACAGATCGCAACCTACAGCAGGAAGTCCGGCAACACGGTCCTCTTCACCCCCGACATGTCGGATGCATTCATGGTCGCCTCTCTCCAGAGCGCCCCTGCCAACAACGGCATCAACCTGGATTTCTATCCGGCCTTCACAACCTTCGATTTCACCGTAGGCGCCAACGACAACATCACCATCACCAGCTTCGAGATGGAAACCTCCACCTACGAGACTGAAACATCCACCACCATGCCCCTCGCGGGCGGTGTGACGGCCTCCTTCGACACGGCCTCCGGCATGGCCTGCTCTTACGCAGTCAGCGGCAGTTCGTCGAACACCGTCTCCCTGGCTTTCCACGACGACAAAAACCAGCCCTACAACCCCATTATCACTCCCACCACATCGATGAACTTCAAGGTGTTCGCCCTGCCGCAGGATATCACCGGCATCCGAATCACCTTCAACCTCAGCGACGGCACTTTCAGGTCCCTGCGCCTCAAGCAGTCGGACAGCTGGATTACCTTCCCGGCCGCGGCCAAGATCAACATTTCCGGCCTCCTTGTTCCCGGCGCTATCTGGTATGTCAATTTTGATTATCCACGTGAGGAACAGTGGATTGTCCACAACGACATTGAAATCGGCGTAGAATAAAACAGAAGATGATGAGCAAACACTATACATATCTGGCCGCCCTGGCGGCGCTGACCGTCCTTTCCGCCTGTACGCGGGACAAGCTGGCCCCCGCAGGGACTCCGTCCGAAATCCGCTTTGCGGCTCCGCTCCAGACAAAGGCCACCGATGCGGTAAGCAATACCGATGTTTTCCAGGTCCGTGACTGGTACAACGACAGCAAGTACCACATTGACAACACCCTGGTCTGGGACAACGGCACGTCCGAGTGGACCTACGGCACTCCCGGAACCTATGAGTGGAGCGGCGGCACCCATCTTTTCTTCAGCTGGCTGGACCACAGCGACAGCTACAGTACCGCGGCATTCTTCGGCACCGGCGTGAGCACAAGCGCCAATACGCTCAACCTCCCGGCCAAAGCCATTACCACATCCACTCAGCAATACGACTTCCTGTATTCCAATCCCGTAAGCCGTTCTACCAACGCACAGGACTACTCGGATGTTCCACTGATATTCAACCACCTCTTCGCGCAGGTAGCCATCTCCTTCCAGATTTCCAACCAGACTCCGGACGGCGAGCAGCCCATCTACCTGCACGGGGTTTACCTGAACGACAACTTCATCAACAGCAAGGAGACCGCCATCACCTTCAATCAGGACGGGACGGCCGAAGTCACCTTTACCAATCCCACGCACGCGGGCGCGTTCTCCTCAAGGACGGATTGGGGCGGCATGAGCTATGGCAAGGGCGCCACGCCCATCGACGTACTCTCTCAGCGTCAGGTCAATTCCAAGGATTTCTATTATGTATGGCCTGCCCAGCACGCAGAGCTCATTGAAGTCCTAGACGTCGTGTACCAGATCTCCGGCGAGACAGATCCCATCACCGGAAACCCGCTCATCCGTACCTCCAGGCTGTCTTTCCCTAAGGGGACCAAATGGCTGGGCGGCCACAAGTATTCTTATACCGTCACCTATATGGGCGGTATCTTCAAGGTGGAAGAGACGGTGATGGACTGGAACTACACAGAAATGACCGGCTCTGCCGAAGAACAGTCCGCCATGGCCAGCTGGATAGGTTGGGATTCCTCCTCCTGCACAATCAGCGGCCAGAACATTACGTTCAAGACAGACACTTACGGCAAGCTAGTTCCCATCCACGGCATGTTCAAGATATACTCGCCCACGCAGTGTACTTATCACATCAACCTCACCCAGAACGCCAATTATTACACCATAACGCCCAACGACGGTGCCAACGTCCATGTGGGCACAGGTTCCATCGGCTCATCTGTGGGTGACATCCTGCCCGGCGTGAACATAGACTTCTATATATACGCCGATGACGACGACAGGCCTGCGGCCGGAAATCCGCCCATAACGGCCGGTCTCTCCTTCTCCGTGCAGGCTTCCGGAGGCCGCGAGTTCTCCCTGGACACCGAGATTCAACGCGACGGCGCCTTTAACATCATCATCCCCAGCATGTAGCCGATATGAAAAAATACATCATAATAGCCTCAGTTTTTGCCGCACTGCTGTCCGCTGCATCATGCCAGCGGGAGTCAGTGAATGAAGCCCCTGACGGGGAAGGGCTCAGCCTTACGTTCACCTGCAGCGACATTGACACCAAAGCAGATAAACCCGGAACAGGCAACGAGAACCTCATCAAGACGCTGGACGTATTCCTTTTCCCGGAGACCGACGGCAAGTTCCTCCACCATTGGCGTTTCACCCCCGAAATCGAAGACAGCTTCACCTGTTTCATCCAGGCGGCGGTAATCGCAAATGCCAATTATAAGGTATATTCCATCGCCAATTATCCCGGCTCCGAGACCGACTTTGTCATAGGAGGCGAAAACGCCACCCAGGCCGAGCTCCAGGCGCTTGCCCTGAGCGAGTCTTCCCACCGTACGTTCACGACAGCATCCGGCTCCTCCGTCAATCCTGCAGCCAATGAGGACCTGTGCCTCGTCATGACCGGCCTCGCAGAGAACATCACCGTGCACGTCGTCCCCGGCCAGACTCTTGTGGGCAAGGCCGAGGTAGATCTTAAACGGCTTCCCTCTAAGGTGACGATGGATTTCTACCTGAAGGATGAAGTGGTGTACACCAAAGGCGACATTACCGAAACCTGGACTCCCCTTAGCGACGGCAACAACATCCGCGTGTATCTGTGCGGAGCCGCCTCCGACGCCCTGGTAGGTGGCCGGGACGCTGATTCCCCCATTTTCGACTATCTTCCCAACATGGACAATACGTCCATCACCGGAAAGACGGATTTCGCCACGGCCTTTTCCAGTACATCCTTCTATACCTATCCAGAGTCCTGGGCTTACGGTGCCACCAACGAGCCTTACATCAAGCTCATCGTACCGTGGAAGCTTTCACGCAACACGGCCGGTATCATTCAGGAATCCCAGAAGGAATTCTATTACAAGGTGATGCTCCCCACCAACACCTTCGAAAGCAACAACTGGTACCACCTTGTGCTGGATGTCACCCAGCTGGGCGGTGATGCCGAAGACGACGCCGTAAACGTACCCTGCGGCTATCAGGTGCTGGACTGGAGAACCATGACCGAGATTACCTCCGCAATGGCGCCCGGCTATTATCTGGACGTGAATGTCCCGGACCTTGAGAATATCCGTTTCTACGGCAATACTGTTGATATCCCCTACTTTGCCAGCGGTCCCGTGGAAATCAAGAGCCGCGTAAAGGAATGGGACGATTACACTACCGGAATCCATGAGAATGCAACCAATACGTCTGATGTAGCCAATTCCTCCGAAGGGAATTATATCCACATCTCCAACGTACTCAATTACGACTTTACGTCCACCAATTATGACGTTTCGCCCTACAAGTACACCATTGTCCTGAAGCTGAAGAGCGACAACTCCGGCCTATACGACAAGACCTTGGTCGTTACGCAGTATCCGCCGCTTTATATCACGAATACCGATACTAGCAACGATGACGACAGCAAGTCCAACATGTATGTAAACGGTTATTACACTAACTCCGGCAGTGAAAGAGCCTGGGACAGCGTCGGCCCCACTACAACCGGGACCATCGGCTCATCGCATTATTCACATTATCTGGGTTCTGTCAATTCCAATTCAGATGCAATGGATGGAACAAGCAATGTGAACCCTAATATCTACTCGGTAACCACTACGATTCTTAAATTTACACCGCTTGTTGATGGAGCTGAATTCCAGACGGTACTGGGCGACCCCCGCGCAGCAGCTACCAATGAATATAGCGGCATCCTGACAGGAACAATCTCAGGAGATGATCTGGTTAATTACCGTCCTACGGCCGACAATACCCAGAATGTCATCTCCCCAAAGTTCATTTCGGCATCCTCTTATGGAAAAACATACGCGGTTTCCTACGAGGGGGCAAGAAAGCGATGCGCGGCCTATCAGGAATACGGATACCCGGCCGGCCGCTGGCGCCTTCCCACACAGGCGGAGATACTGTTCCTTCAGAAACTCAACACGGACGGCAAGATTCCAACACTTTTCAATCCAAGTACAACTAACGGTTATTGGGCTGCAGGACAACTGCTTTACCTCAAGGGTTCTGGCGGAGAGGATCGTTTTTTAGACATGACTGGAGCCACAAATTCCGCAAGTGGCGAGACGGTCCGAACAAACATAGGCGGCACTAATTATAACGGTTATGTCCGCTGCGTCTACGACACCTGGTATTGGGGTGATTTACATTCTGCTACAACAAGCGGCACGTGGCTTGGATACAAAACGAGTCTCACCGACACATTTTAACAAGAGATGAAAAGAGTATATTCCATATCCCTGTTTTTACTTGCCACGCTTGCCGTATCCTGCGTACGTGAACAAGCCATTGTGGAACCCGTCGCCCCGGAAGCTGAGACCGTACCGGTTGTGTTGTCCTTTCAGCAGCCAATCACCCTCAAGGCCGCAACCAAGGCCGAGCCCGGGATGGAGATGGGCCAGGAGCCGGCCATCAGCAGCATTCACGTCGCCATCTTCGGCACCGACCGCTACCTTAAGGACTACGTGAGCGCATACCCTTGCGATGCGGAAGGAAATGCCATTGCAGGAGGCTTTGCTTCGCAGAATGCAACTTCGGCATATTTCCTTGCCCGCCTTCCCATTACTTCCAAGGAACGTGTTCTCCATATCATTGCCAACGGCCCGTCCTCACTGCCCTTCAATGCCTACGAGAACGACATCATGCAAAGTATGACGGTCACAGATGGCAACGGCGCATATTGGCAGCGCGTACTCCTTCCTAGCGGCATTACCGTCAAGGAGGTGGATGGCGTCCGTGAGCAGAAGCCCAACGGCGACTACATCCCCACGGATGCCACGGTAACTGCCCTCAGCAGCATCTCCCTCATCCGCAACTTTGCCAGCATTACCCTCACAGAGAACGCCGACAACTTTGAGATTGTCTCATATACGCTCTGCAACATGCCCCGAAGCGGTGCCGTGGCCATGTACAGTACCAACCACGAGGACTGGGTACCAAATTACACCGACCCCAGCCTCACCCTGGATGGCCGCCTGTACAAATACATGGATACCGACGACAGCACGGAAAAGGTATATCTTGGTTTCCCCACCAACCCCGACATCGACACCACTGTCCCTTCCACGGCGGATGCCTTCAATGCCCCCGGCGTAACAGTTGGCCCGGGAGAGCCCTATTATGTCTATGAACGCGCCGTCACAACGGACAATCCGCCTTTCATCCTGATGGCGGCCCGTTATGTGGCCAGCGGCACGCCCACCGCCTCCACCCCCGTCCGCTATTACCGTCTGGACCTTGCCCTGGAAGACGGTTACTTCCCCATTTACAGGAATTTCAACTATACCGTAAATGTCTCCGGCGTATCGGTCGAGGGCTATGATACGCCTGCCGAGGCTTCTCTTCACAACAGCGGCACCAACTTCTCCATATCCCTGGACACCCGTTCACTGCCGGAAGTTTCCAACGGTATCGTGCGTCTGTTTGTAGAGCACGCCAACTATGACTGGGTGTACAATACCGATGAGCAGAACTTCGGATTCCGCTTTACCCTGAACGGTGCCAGCGGCACCCTGAACGACGACGTTACCGTGACGCACAAGGAGGGAAATGCCATCAATTCCCTGACTGTTGATTCTACGGATGATTCCGGTGAATTCCGCCGTGTACGTTACAAGCTGAATATGCCGGACGGCACATCCACCCTCACTTCCACCATACAACTGGAGGGAACTTATACCGATGGCCTCGGTGCCACCTACAGGCTTGTCCGTATGGTCACCATCCGTGTATTCAATGCAAAGCAGATCAATCCTTACTTCACGCCTTTTGCCGTGGCCAATGAAGCGGCGCAGCTCACCATTCTGAACATTCCGCTCCCCTGGGACCTGCAGAGTTCCATGTTTCCCATGGAAATCCTCATTGAGGACGACGGCAAGGTGCTGAACCCGGCCTCCAGCGAGAGTATGCCCGTGAAAACCACCGGCGTCACCGACCCCGACGAACCTTTTACCTCGCTCACCGGGAGCGGCTCCACCTCTTACTGCTTTGTCCGCACCCTGAACTGGTCTGAATACCAGCGCTTGAAAAACAATGCAGAGCTTTCCGGCAGCAGCGACATTGTGCTCACCTGTGAATTCGAGACCACCAAGGCCTTCACCAGCACCACGGCATACGTGTATAACAAGTATTTCGCCACCAACGCTTCCGGCGTAACCACGGCCCAGGCCAAGCTCACAGGCGATCCTGACAACAACATCACGCCCAACCGCCAGACCTTCTCCGGAACTACAACCCACATCACGGTGAAGAGCGACGGGGACTGGGTGCTCAAAATCGCCCTGCTCAACGGCAACGTGGCGGCCGGAGCCTCCCTCTCGCCTGACAGCGGAACCGCGACTACAGGCACGGATGTGCTGGTGACCCTCCCTGAGAACGTGACAGAGAATGCCATCCGCTACCGTGTCACCCTCACCAACACGACTTCTTCCCTCACCCGTACGGCCCTGATGACGCAGGAAGGTATAGCAATGAGCCTCACTTCATCAGTCACCAACGTGGATAACTCACAGAATGCCTTGACGGTTTCCGTCCAATCCGGCTCCAAGTATATTCTGGAGGTCTTTGACCAGAACAGCAATCTCATCTCCGCAACCGGCGAGAATGCACCTACCCTGGCAGCAGTCAACCATCAGGTTATTATCCCGCAGAACAATACCTTCAGTGAGCGGCAGTTCACAATCCGTCTTCGCAATGTCATTGGTACCGTCTGGAAAGACCTCACCATTACCCAGGAGGCGGCAGTTGCACAGCTCAGCGTTTACGACAGCGAAATCTCGATGCAGGCGCCCACCGCCATGGTGACCACGCTCAACAGTTTCCCTGTAAAGCTGAAAGTGTTCAACAATGCTACGGACGAACTAGTGTATACTTCCGACGAACTGGCCAAGGCGACCTCACCGGTGCAGCGCAGTGTCACCGTCGGCGCGCACACCGGCGCCGCCATCACCTACCGTGTGGAAATGTGGCGGGCCGATCTGTCCGAGCAGCTTGGCGACGCAATTACCTTCGTCCAGAAGCCGACTATCTCGCTGGCAGCAGCCAGTACCTCTGTCAAGGGTAACGAAGATGCTACCATCTCCGTCTTCGCCGATTTCGATTGGGTGCTCACAAGTCCCGACGGCGCTACCTTCAGCGTTTCCAGCGGCTCGGCCACAAGCGGCACACCGGTGTCTGTCAATGTGACCATGCCGGTGAACTATGAAACCACCAGCAAGACCTTCACCCTCACGGCCCAAGGCACGGGCGAGAACGCCTCGCTGAGCAAATCCATAACCATTACCCAACGCGCCGTGACCTTGCGCACCGGCCAGACGGTGACGTTCAATACCACGAGCGGTGCTACGGCTGCCTATCGTTATTCCACCAGCAACAGGTCCGTAAGCCAAAATGGCATCACCGGAGCGTTCAGCGCCATCAGTGCTGTTGGTGGTACCTACATGACGCTGACTAACGGTACGACGTTCACCCTGAGCACCGACAATACCAAGGTCAAGGAAATCACGCGTGTCGTGTTAACCTTCAATAGCAACAACCGCAGGCCTCAGAATACTTATTCTTCAGTAACTGCAGGTACTGTCTCATGGGGTACCACAACCACGTGGACCGGTAACGAGAGTTCCTTCTCCATTACAATGTCCAGACAGAATAACGATTTGCAACTGAGACAATACGTCGTCACATACACGGATTACCAGTGGAATTAACCACGAGTAATCAACTCCTTGAAAACGGCTGCCTCACGGGCGGCCGTTTTTTGTCTAAATTTTGGTGTCCGTATATCAAATGCACCTCTTTTTTTGATTATCTTTGCATAAAGTACAATTACGCTATGAAAATCATCAAGGACCAATATTTCGAAGGAGAGCGGCCGCTGTACTGTGAACGCGGCGGTTTGAGGCTGGAAAACGTAGTCATCGGCCCGGGCGAGTCTTCCATCAAAGAATGCGCCGGCATTGAGGCTGTAAACTGTGAATTCAAAGGCAAATATCCTTTCTGGGAATGCGACGGTTTCACAATCAGGAACTGCATTTTCAGGGAAGGGGCGCGCGCCGCGCTCTGGTACACGCGCCGCTGCAAAATGTACGACACCCTGGTGGAAGCTCCCAAGATGTTCCGCCGCATCACGGACTGCACCCTGGAGCGCGTGAAGATGCCCAATGCCCAGGAAACCTTCTGGGACTGCCGGGACATCAAGCTCAGGGACGTGGAGACCGACAACGCCAACTACATTTTCATGCACTGCGAGAATGTGGACATTGACGGATATACGCTTCACGGCAACTACTCGTTCCAATATGTGAAGAACGCCGTCATCCGCAACGCCAACCTCCAGACCAAGGATGCATTCTGGGAGAGCGAGAACATCACGGTCTATGATTCCGTAATCAACGGCGAATTCCTGGCCTGGTACTCCAAGAACCTGCGCCTCGTCCGCTGCCACATCGGCGGCAGCCAACCCCTTTGCTATTGCGAGAACCTTATTCTGGAAGACTGCACCTTCGAAGAAGACGCCGACCTGGCCTTCGAGTACAGCTCGGTGCAGGCCACCGTCAAGGGACATATCCCCTCCGTCAAGAATCCACGCAGCGGATTCATAAAGGCCGACTCCATCGGCCAGGTTATTCTGGACGAGAACATCAAAAAACCCGGAAACTGTGACATACAATTTTGACAACTGCCCCGACAGGCGCGGGACCGAAAGCGTAAAATGGGACCTCTATCCCGGAACTTTGCCACTCTGGGTGGCCGATATGGACTTCCAGGCCGCTCCGGAGATTCTGCATGCGCTGCAGCGTAGGTTAAACCACGGCGTCTTTGGCTACGAGCTTGTCCCGGACGATTATTTTGAAGCAATGAGCCGATGGTTCAGCACCAGGCACGGCTGGGAGGGAATCGGCAGGAACAATATTGTGCCGACAACCGGCGTAATCGCAGCATACAGCGCCGCCATCAAGGCTATGACCGTCCCCGGCGACAAGGTCATTGTGCAAACGCCCTGCTACAACGCTTTTTTTCCGGCGATACGCAATAATAAATGCGTCCAACTGGACAATCCGCTTAAGTACGACGGCACCCGCTACATAGTTGACTGGGACCATTTCGAGCAGTGCGCCAAGGAGGCAAAGGTATTCCTCCTATGCAATCCCCACAATCCTGCCGGGCGCGTCTGGACCAGGGAAGAGCTTCTTCTGATGGCCGAAATCTGCCGCCGCAACAACGTATTCGTAATTGCCGATGAAATCCACTGCGAACTCACCTACCCCGGTCACGACTATACCCCCTGGGCCACCCTGCCGGACGAATACGTTAAAAACTCGGTATCGTGCATTTCGCCCACAAAGGCCTTCAATCTTGCAGGCATCCAGATAGCCAACATCTTCGCATCCGACCCGGATATTCTCGCAAAGATGGACCGCGCCATAAACGACAACGAGTGCTGCGATGTGAACGTGTTCGGCGTTACGGCCCTCAAAGCCGCCTACAACGAAGGCGGACCATGGCTGGACGAGCTGAGAGATTACCTGTGGCACAACGCCCGCACAGTCTCCTGCTTCCTGGAAGACGAACTCCCGCAGGTGAACGTACTCCCTCTGGAAGGCACTTATCTGATGTGGATAGACTGCCGCAGCGCCCTGCATCCCGGCGAACCGCTGGAAGGATTCAGCGAGCGCTTCGGAAAACACCTTAGGGAAACTGTAAAACTCACCCTGAGCGACGGTTCGATTTACGGCGCCGCCGGGGAAGGTTTCATGCGTGTGAATATCGCCTGCCCCCGCAGCCGCCTTCTGGACGGAATGCAGCGCTTTGTGGTAGGCTTTGAAAATTATGCAAAGACAACCTATTAACTAACTTATACCCTTATGTTTAACAAGAATACTATTTTCAAACTGCTGGCTGCGCTGATGGTCCTCGGGGCCTGCGCTCCCAAGCAGGCGTCACTTACCCCTTCAGCACAGGATTTTTCTCCTTACGTGAAGGCGTATACCGGCGGAATCGTGGCCGACGACGCCGTCATCAGGGTAGATCTTACACAAATCCCTGCATCGGCAAAACTCAATGACAATCTGTTCAGTATCAACCCTTCCATCAAAGGAAGCATGGTACGAAGCGGAGATAGTTTCAGCTTTGTCCCGGACCCCGGCGCCCTCAAAAGCGGCACCACCTACAAAGTATCCTTCGACCTTGGCAAGGTTTTCGGGGCCGAGGCTCCCTCTTCCTTCGACTTCGGCCTCACTGTGAAGGGCCACTCGGAGGAAAGTGAGGAGGAAGAAGCCAGCGGCACAGGCTTTTTCGTCAAGCGCGCAAAACTTGCCGACGGAGCCATAGAAGTAACTCTGAGCCAGGAACCTGCGAATGCCCAGCTCAAAGGCATGGTGCAGCTCCAAGGCGCCGCCCGCAGCTACGTCGAGGCGGAAGGAAAAGTTCTGAAAGTGCACTTCGAAGGCCGGAATGCAGACCTTGTACTCACCCTGGACAGCGGCCTCAAAAGCACCGAGGGCTTGTCTCTAGGCGAGGTTTATACCCGCAGTTTCGCCCTCTCTGAAGACAAACCCGCAGTGGAGATTCCCCTCCAGGGAGCCATCCTGCCCGACAAGAAGCACCTCTACCTTCCTTTCCGTGCCGTCAATCTGGGCGCCGTGGAAGTGAGAGTGGTAAAGATATACGAAAAGAACGTCCTGATGTTTCTGCAGGACAACGAGCTCTCGGGAGAGAGTTCCCTACGCCGCAGCGGACGCCTCGTTTACAGGGGCGACATTCCCCTCGACGCATCCAAGGATCTTCACAAATGGAACACGCATAGCGTCGATCTCGGCGGCCTGTTCAAGCAGGAACCCGGCGCCATTTACCGCATCCGCATCAGCTTCCGCCAGGACCAGAGCCTCTGGGGCGGAAAAGAGTACATGCGCAGGCCCGGCAATCCTTCCGGAACACCATCGGCCGAAGATGACGCCGTCTGGGACATTCCCTCTTCCTACTACTGGGACAACGACTACGACTGGGAGAAATACAACTGGGATGAGGCCGAAGACCCCTCCAAGCCCTCCTACTACATGGACAGCGACCGCTTCCCCTCCATCCAGCTCATCGCCAGCGACCTTGGCCTGATGGCCGAATATGCCGGCGGCGACAAAATCTGGGCGGCTGCTACCGACCTCCTGTCGGCAAAACCCGTATCCGGTGCGGCTCTTGAAGTTTACGACTTCCAACTCCAGCAGATAGGCAGTGGCAAGACCGACGGCAAAGGCCTGGCCGAGATTAAACTGAGTCACAAGCCCTTCGCCCTTGTCGCAAAAGCCGGAGGCAGCGTGGCATATCTCAAGGTAACATCGGGCAACGAACGTTCCCTCAGCCGTTTCGACGTTGGCGGAGAAGTGCTCAAGCAGGGCATCAAAGCCTTCATGTATGGCGAAAGAGGAGTCTGGCGCCCCGGCGACACCCTCCACGTTACGGCAATAGTTTCCGACAAGGGACACAATCTCCCTGCCGGTCACCCCGCCACACTTGAAATCTACACCCCCGAAGGTCAGTTCCACTCCAAACTCGTCCGCACTGCAAAAGACGGCTTCTACAGCTTCAGCATCCCCACTCAGGCCGATGACCCCACCGGCTTCTGGAACGCTTACCTGAAGATCGGCGGCAGCAGTTTCCACAAAACCCTTCACGTTGAGACCGTTAAGCCCAACCGCCTGAAAATAAACACCTCCATCGGCAATGAAGGCAGTGTTTTGCAGGCCGGCAGCAAAGTGACAGTGCAAACCCAGGCCTCCTGGCTTGCCGGCGGCGCGGCCGCAGACTGCCCCGCCCACGCCGAGATGACACTCCGCAAATTCTCGGGAAGCCCCTTCAAAGGCTTCGAGAAATACAGCTTCAACGACCCTTCGTCCAACTTCACAAGTTCAGAATTCAGCCTTTATAAGACACGTCTGAACGGTATTGGGGAAGGCAGCGTAAGCGTTGCTATGCCCGCCGCAGAAGGCGCACCCGGTATCCTCAACGCATTCATCGTCACATCAGTGGAAGAACCCGGCGGCGACGAAAGCTTCACCACCGAAACCCGCCTCTACTCCCCCTTCAGCGCTTACGTCGGCATTGCAGTGCCGGAAGGCGAGTATCTTGAAACCGACAAAGACCAGACAATCCGCCTCGCAGTAGTCCAGGCCGACGGAAAGCGCGTACGCGGCCATAAGGTTGAATATGCCGTTTACCGCATAGGCTGGAACTGGTGGTGGGACAATCCCGGAGGAGAGCTTGACGCATACGTAAGCGGCAATTCCGTGGAGAAGATAGCCGGCGGAACCGCCAACAGCGGCGACAAGGACATCTCCTTCATAGTGAGGGAAGACTACCCCAAATGGGGCAGATACCTCATCCTTGCCCGCGACCTTTCCAGCGGTCATACCGCAGGCCGCTTCGTGAGCTTCGACTGGCCCGAATACCGTGGCCGTGCCGGCCGCCAGGACCCTGAAGCCCTCACGATGATAAGCTTCTCAACCGACAAGAAGAGCTATCTGAGCGGCGAAAAAGCAACCGTTTACGTTCCTGCAGCCAAGGGTGGACAAGCCCTTGTATCCCTTGAAAACGCCTCCGGTGTAATAAGCCGCGAATGGGTTCAGACCTCCGACAAAGACACCCCGTACACATTTACGGTAACGCCGGAGATGGCACCCAACTTCTACATCCACATCACCCTCCTGCAGCCCTACGGACAGGCCGACAACGACCTCCCGCTCCGCCTATACGGCGTACAGCGCGTAAAGGTCGAGAACCCCGCCTCGCATCTGGAGCCTCAGATCAAGCTGCCCAAGGTTCTTCATCCCGAAGAGCCCTTCACAGTCACGATTTCCGAGAAGAACGGCAAACCCATGACCTATACCCTCGCCATCGTGGACGAAGGATTGCTGGATGTGACCGCTTTCAAGACTCCGGATCCATGGAGCGCCATGTACAAGGACGAGGCCCTCGGCGTAAGCACTTGGGACCTTTACGATCAGGTAATCGGCGCATGGGGCGGAAAACTCTCGCCTCTTGCAGCCATCGGCGGTGACGAAGACGCCGTGATGAACTCCCGCAAGGACAACCGCTTCAATCCCGTGGTCATGTTCCTGCCTCCGAAGACTCTCTCCAAAGGCAGCGACGAGCTCAAGCTCAAACTCCCCATGTACGTAGGCAGCGTGCGCCTGATGGTAGTCGCCGGACATGACGGCGCCTTCGGATCGGCCGATGCCACCGTCCCCGTGCAGAATCCTCTGATGCTGGTGACAACCCTGCCGCGCGTTCTTGGAACCGGCGAGGAAGTGAGCGTGCCCGTGAACGTATTTGCGATGGAGGAAGGCGTACGCAGCGCCAATGTCAGCATCAAGGCCGACGGCCCCGTGGAAATCGTCGGAGCCGCCTCGCAGAATGTGAGCTTCAGCGGAACCGGAGACAAACTCGTCAGATTTGACATCCGCTCCACCTCCGACGAAGGCATCGCCCACATCAGCGTAAATGCCTCCGGAGCAAGCTACAAAGCTTCCGAGACCATCGCCCTCGAAGTGCGCAACGCTCAGGCCGAAATAACCCAGGTTCAGCGCTTTACGCTCGGCAAGGGAGAGAAACTCTCACTTAAAGGAAGCAGCGGTTCAAGCCTCCAGCTTACCAGCTTCCCGGCCCTCGACGCCCGCGCCATGTACATCAACATGCGCGACTATCCCTACGACTGCGGCGAGCAGCTGAGCGCCCGCGGTCTCACCCTCCTCAAGCTTCTCCCTCTCCTGGAAGAGGCCGATGCAGCCCAGGCCAAGGCCCTGATTCCGGATATCATCGGCAAGCTATATTCTCGTCAGATGAGCGACGGCGGCTTCGCATATTGGAGCGGCGGCCGAAGCGACAGCTGGGTATCGTCAATGGCCGGACTCTTCCTCTCCGAAGCCTCTAAAGCCGGTTTCGAGGTCAACGCAGGAGTCCTCAAATCCTGGAAAGAATACCAGCAGAAGATTTCCCAGGTGTACCGCATCGCCGGCAATAACTTCTTCTCTCATGCCGACGAAGCCTTCCGCCTATACACCCTCGCTGCCGCAGGAGCATCGTCCTCCTCAGGCATGAACCGCCTCAAGGAAGCCGGTGATATTGGCGAGCAGGCCAAATGGCTGCTTTCCGGTGCGTACGCACTCAGCGGCAAGGGCAACCAGGCCGCAGCGCTTCTTGACGGCACTGCCAAAACCTTCGAAGAATATGAGCCTGACGTACTTACCTTCGGCTCGTCACTTCGCGACAGATTCGCCGCAATAGACGCACTCGCCCTCAACGGCAGAATTGCCGATGCCCTCTCCTTAGCGGAAGAGTCCACGCCCGAGCGCTATCTTTCCACCCAGGAAACCGCCTTTGCAGCTTTGGCTTACGGCCATCTGCTCAGCAAGGTAGCCACTTCCGTGAAAGCCACGGTCAACGGCGCCGAGGTATCGGTAAGCGGCAGTTGGAAAGGTTCGCTGGAGAAAGACAGTGCCGTACAGAACACCGGAGACGGCCCTCTGTATGCATCTATCGTCCGGGTTTCACGCAGCGGAGTCCGCAGCGCCCTGTCCAACGGGCTGCAAATAGACGTCAAATACACCGACGAGAACGGCAGCAGCGTCAATCCTGCTTCCCTGCCTCAGGGAACCCGCTTCAAGGCCACAATCCGCGTTGTCAACCCTTCGGCCCTGCGTTCCTACTCCAACCTTGCACTTTGCCTGCGCACTCCTTCCGGCTGGGAAATCCAGAACGAAAGGCTCACAGGCGGTGCCGGAGCAGAAGGCTACGACCACAAAGACATAAGGGACGACCGCGTGAGCTGGTTCTTCGGCCTGCCTGCTTCGCGTTCCAAGACCTTCACCGTACAGCTCAGGGCTGCCTATGAAGGTGTTTACATGATGCCTTCAGTGGTATGCGAAGCCATGTACGATCCTACAGTGAACGCCTGCACGGCTTCCGGCCGCGCCGCAGTTACACGTTAAGCCATGCCTTCGAGCACTAAAAGGGCACCCTGGGTGCTCGGAGGTATGCTTTTGCCGGTAGCAGTGCTGCATCTTCTGTGGCTTTGCTGCCTGCCGGGCGACCTTTTCAAAGGCGTATCATATTCGACCGTTGTAGAAAGCGCCGAGGGTGAACTCCTCGGCGCAAGAATTTCAGACGACGAGCAGTGGCGTTTCCCCCCTTCAGACAGTGTACCAAGGCGCTTTGCGACAGCCCTGGTACAGTTTGAGGACAGGCACTTCTACCGGCACGGAGGCGTGGATCCGGTTGCGCTTGTGCGCGCTTTTGCCGACAATTTGCGCTCCGGCCATGTTGTAAGCGGAGGCAGCACCATCACCATGCAGGTGATAAGGCTGTCAAGGCAGAGGGAGCGGACAATATCGCAGAAGATTATTGAGGCGGTAATGGCAACGAGGCTGGAAGTACGCTGCTCAAAACGCGAAATACTGTCCCTGTACGCCGCTCACGCGCCTTTCGGCGGGAATGTCGTGGGCTTGGAAGCTGCTGCATGGCGATATTACGGACGCCCCGCTTCCGAGCTTACATGGGGCGAAGCCGCAACGCTTGCCGTCCTTCCAAACTCCCCTGCCACCCTGCATCCGGGCCGCGGACGGGAGCAGCTTCTGGGCAAGAGAAACCGCCTCTTAAAGAGGCTTCTGGAGCACGGAGACATAGACTCCGACACTTACGAGGCCGCAGTGACAGAGCCTCTTCCGCAGGCTCCCCATCCACTGCCGGCGCTGGCGTACCACTATGTAGAGCACTGCCCCCAGGGCGAAAGAACCCGCTCTACCCTGAAATACAGCCTGCAAAAACAAGTGGAGGGCACTGTAAGCCGATGGTCTGACGAAATGGCCCGTGAAGGCGTTTCCGACCTTGCCGCCGTAGTAATTGACAATAGCAACGGCTTTATTGTGGCCTACGTGGGGAACGCCTCCCTGGAGCGCGCAAGACCCGGAGCGCAGGTGGACATTGCGGCATCTGCGCGTTCGACCGGGAGCATCCTTAAGCCGCTCCTTTATGCCGCAGCTTTGCAGGAGGGCGTAATTCTGCCCCGTACGCTGCTTCCTGACGTTCCCGTGAATCTGGGCGGATTCGCCCCCCAGAACTTCGACCATCAGTTTTACGGGGCCGTACCGGCCGCAGAAGCCCTTGCGCGTTCCCTTAACGTGCCGTCTGTATTTCTCCTGCGATCCTACGGAGTAGCGCGTTTTTACTCCCTTCTCCAACGCTGCGGATTCACTTCGTTCACGAAAGATGCGTCACACTATGGCCTCTCGCTCATTTTAGGAGGAGGAGAAGGGCGCCTGGACGAGATAACGCGAGCATATTCTGATATGGTCAGAAGCTATTCGGACGGTGAAAGCATGTGGAATAAGCTTGCGCTATGGTACACATTTGAAGCGCTGAAAGAGGTTAACAGACCGGACGAACTGGATTGGAGAATGATTCGCTCCGTGCGCAAGGCCGCATGGAAGACCGGCACAAGCTATGGATTCCGCGATGCTTGGGCCGTAGGGATGACTCCTGAATACACGATCGGCGTATGGGCGGGGAACGCGCAGGGACAAGGAGTTCCCGGCCTCACAGGCGCAAGAGCGGCAGGACCTGTAATGTTTGACATTCTCAACCTCCTTCCTCTTACGCAAGAGTGGTTTCCGGAGCCGGGAGACGCAGTAAAAGGAGCATGGGCCGACGTATGCCCGCTCTCCGGTCATCTGGCAGGACCGGACTGCCCTCAGAAAGACCCTCTGTTTATCCCTGTAGCGGGACTTGAGACCGAGCCCTGCCCATACCACCAGGCGAACGGAGATTTTGTCCTTACGCCGTCAATGGAGTGGTTCTACAAGCCGCATCATCCCGAATACACGGGCGCTCAGAAAAAGCAGGCCGTTAAAGAAATGGAATTCATATATCCGTCATCGGGCAGCACGCTGTATCTGCCACGGCAAATCTCAGGTGAGGTTGAAGGAGCAGTATTCCGCCTGGCTCACAGAAACGCAGATGCAACAGTATGGTGGCATCTGGACAATAACTACGTAGGCGAAACGCGATTCATACACGAGCTGCGGCTTACTCCGGACCGCGGAAAGCATACGCTTACAGCCGTGGATGCCGACGGCAATATAGCAAGCGTAAGTTTTACTGTAGGCAGCAATTAATTACTGCTCATCAACGCCTGTAATAGCGTCAAATGAGTCGGACACTATATGCTTTTGCATGTGATTGCGGGCCCATTTAAGCAGCCAGAAACAGAAAAGGAGTATGGCTATAGCAATTGCACCGCTCAATTCCGGAGCTACTTCCTGGCTCATTGCAACCCAGTCATAAAGGCCATGACCTACGACAGGGAAAAGCCACATCTTCAAGCCTGCGCCGGGTGCACGGTAACGGTCGAAATAATACAGGGAGAAATAATAGCCCATAATTACCGCAAAGCCAAAATGGCCGGGAATTGCAGTGAGCGAACGTCCAAGACCTACTGTAACCCAATCGGAACCTGAGGCAAACAAATACTCGATATTCTCGAATGAGGCAAAGCCCATTCCGATACAAACAGCATAGACGATACCGTCCATACGCTCGTCGAAGTCACGGCATTTACGAAGAAAGAGCCATAATAGAACAAGCTTGGCGGTTTCTTCAGGGATTGCAGCGCCAAAAAAAGCAGTGCGTGCAGCGTCGGATAAGCTATGAATTTCACGCGGGAAAAGCCCCAAATTCATGAATGGGACAGATATCAAGAAGGACGTGAAGACAGACAATCCTCCGTAGAAAAAAGCTTTGACAAGATTCCCTACAGGCTCACGCTGCAACTTGTCCTGCTGATAAGTATAGTAAATGAGGATAAGCGCAGGAAGGACTGCTAACGCAATGACAGACAGCATAATAGTTTTTCGGGTGTTACAAATTCAGGATTCAGAATTGAAACTTACTTCCTGGTGTGGAGCAGGTAGGAGAAGGAAATCTTTGCACTCGTGGGACCAAAGAGAACACGGTTCTGATTACTTATCCAGAGCAGATCTCCATTGGGCTGATGCTGATAATTACGGTAACGGGTGAAGACCGGACCTACACCGAGTTCGGCGCTTAGACGCCACCAATCTCCAAGAGCCCAGGTATATCCGCCACCAAGAGAAAGCTTTATTTCTTCACCTTGCACACCGTCTCCCCAGGGAGCAAAATCATAGTAGCCCAGACCGGCCGAGGCAGATGCATACCAGCCTCTTAACACAGAAGCATCACGATTTTGCCAGGGCTTGAAATAATATCTGGCACCAAGGTCCAGGTGAAGTATCTCAAAGGCGAACGAATGGGCGCGGTCTTTCCACCAGGGGAAAATATAATCTGCCGTTATATCCCAATGCTTGCCTACGGGCACCTCGACAGAAACATTTAAAGCTGTGCCCAAATCAAGCAAAGCGTTTGTGCCGACGGCAAAAAGGGCCTTCTGCTTGCCATGTTTCGTTTTTGAAATATCTTCAAATTTTGAAACATCACCCTCTACAACGCCCTCTGAAGGCGTTTTTTTATCCGGAACAAGCAAAGTATCGCCCTGTACGGGCAGAGAATCCACCGGATGAAGCAGAAGAGTATCCACAACAGTTCCTTGCTCCTTTTCTATCTTAACCTCGATCAGTTTTTTCGTTTCTGTCGTGTCAACTGCCGGCTTTTTTTCATCGACTGAGGGCTTCACCTCTTCTTCGCTTACTGTGGCCGGCGAGTCGGAAAAATGTACGGACACGGCGCAAAGCTCCGACTTAAAGTTTTCCTTTAACTGGCTCCAGGTTTCACCTCCCTTCAATCTCAAGAGAGCGCGCTTTTTCTGAACTGACGTTTTTTCGCCGTCATTCAAAATTTTGAGGACTTCATCACGGTCGGCTCCTAAATATCCATTTCTCACAAGGCAAGTCAATTGCTGCCAATCCACCTGTCCGGGAGAAACGACTATGAGCGAGTCGGGATACGAGAGCTGGTCCACAAGATATCGGCGTACACTTTGAGCACGCAGGTGGGCAAGTTTGATGTTTGCCGTCTCACTACCGTCCGGGGAGCTGTAACCCGAAAGAACAATCGGCCCGTTGTAGCCCGATGAAATTTTATTTTTAACTGCCGCCAGAAGATTGGCATTGTCGGCAAGGTTGGGATCAAGATTCCTATATCCGCTCCTGAACTTTAGGCGCAGGTCGCCGGCTGAGCAGTCTTCGAAACTCAGCGGCATTTTGTCGGCAGAGTATATGAACGTTATTTGGGCACGACGTAAATACGGGAAGCAGTTTTTCATAAGGTGGTCCCAAGCTTCACCTACCCAGAGTTCCTTGAGCCTGGCTTTTCTGTCGGCACCTTCCAATTTGACAATTTTGAGAGCGTCGTCTTTCCATTCATAGGAGCTGCGCTTCAGATAATCCGCTACGCCTGTCCAGTCTTCATCTACTGTATTTGTCACAAATTCAACGGAGGCCAAGGCCGGATACCTCTCACGCAGGAATGTTTCCATGCCTTTGGCGCGGCCTTGGGACAGGCGCTTGTTATAGGCATAGGGGCCTTCCGGTGACGATACCGATAAAATCTCCACACGTACTGGGAGGACATCATCGGCTAACAGCTCGTCCATATACTTTACAGTTTGCTTGTTTCCGTTGAGTTGAGGGTCCACTTCGGTCTTGTTCAGGCCGAATACAACCTGAGTTTTGACTTCATGTTCAGCGGGAGCTGCCCAGGAAGTCATGCTCCCGAGCAAAGCAAAAAGCGATATAATCAGACGACTGTTCATGATAGAAAATCGGAAGGCGACATGGAAAAATAATCTTTGAAGGCCGTGGAGAAGTAGGACGCAGTGGAGAAACCGCACTTTTGTGCAATTTCTGCAATGCTGAGCTGTCCTTCACGAAGCAGCCGTACGGCTTCGTTCATACGTATGGCTTTGAATACGGCCGACGGAGAGAAACCGGTCTCTGCCTTTAGTTTACGATTTACATGTATGCGAGTGATGCCAAGGTCGGCCGCTACTTCTTCTACTCCATATGAGGGATTGGCCATGTTGCGGATGACAAGTTCGAGCAGTTTACGGCCGAAATCGGACTGTTGCAAGGCCTGCTGAATCTGCTCTGCGCCTGGTTTAGCCGTATCTGCATTAGGGGCAGCAAAGGAAACCTTCTTTTGAGTGACGGCTTTGACGGGAGCCTGCCCGAGGGCCGCAGGGGCCGGTTTTGCGGCCGGTTCCGGGAACAGTTCGGGGAATACCTCGGGGGCTGCAGCGGGTTCAAGCTCAGGGGCTGCCTTCTCAGGTGCAGCTGCGGGAGTCACTTCCGGCACTGCTTCCGGTACAGGCTGAATTTCCGTACGGCTGGCAAGCTTCTTTTCTACTTTTGCGAGGATAGGATCGGGCGTTATGTGCTGCTCATCGGCAGACGGCTCTTTCTTTCCAGGCAGCAGACGCGAGAGAAGGAATCCGGCGCATAAACCTGCTGCAAGGCAAAGAATCAGCCACAAGGCCGACATAGACGAACCCTGCCTGCGGGGAGACTCCGAAGCGCTGCGGCGAGGCTCCGGGCTCGGTTTAGCCGGCTGCCCAAACTCCACTTCTATGGGCTGCATGGATGAGCCGGAGGTGACGGCGCCCGTCGCACCTTCTGTCAATGCATCGGCCGAATAGTGCCACGAGCCGCCTTCGCCTATTGCCCATACTGTTCCGGCTTCGCCCGGGACCAGGCTGTTGACAGGTGCAGGAAGCTGGGCCAACTTAGCGGCTGAGCCATTCTCGAAAGCATAGAGCGTCCGGTTGCACACAACATATACACGCTTGCTGTCAGATGAAGCGCTGACAGCCTCAACTGCCGAAGCAAAACCCTCCGGAACGGAAAAACCGCCGACGGAAGAATAGGTTGAGAGGCGTCCGCTGTCGTCAAGAACATACAGGATACCGGCCTTGTCAAAGGCAAGGGCGAGCACGGTATCACTGCCAAGCTGTCCCTGAGCGGCGTTATATTGGATTGCGCGTCCGTTGCGGCCCAGACGGAGAAGTCCTTGACCACGGGTTCCAAGCCAGAGGGAGCCGTCCTGACTGCTTACTGCCGATACCGGGGCTGACGAAAGCTCTACGCTTTGTGCTGCGAAAAGCTCCGCCGAGGCCATCACGACCACGGACAAAACAGCAAATATGAAACGCTTCAAAACCATAAATTACGGAGTAACCGCTATAGCAGGGCCAAAATACTTAATTTTTAGGAATAATCCAAGATTTGAGGCACGATTTTGAGCAGCACGGAGCGGACGGACGTCATCAAAGTAGATTGTATATACTTTGTCGGTAGTATCTTCCATGGTTTCTCCATCCTCTTCGATTGACGGCTTATTTATGATAGTGTCAACAAACCAGAAATTCCATGGATTGCCATCAGCACGGTAATTCCATTCCGAAGAAGCGGACGAGAATGACATACCGGAGAGCGTCTCTCCGTCCAGCATATCTCCGTTCTCTGTTCCGCCCATCTCCACCGCAAGACTGGATTCCGTTGCCTCGACAGTTGTAGAGCCGGATGTTCTGCGCTCGACTTTGAACGGATTCAAGGTCCTGGAAGCCATACGGATGCGTATCGGATACAGGCCAAGAGGGTAATCTCCCGGGATTCTGATGTCCATCTTATAGGTGTCGCAGCTGACACCGTTCACCTGACGGCTTTCTCCTGTTGCGACCACAGAGAGTTCACTGCTCCCGGCCGGAAGGCAGTTGAACTGATCAATGGTATAGACATTCAGGAAACGGGTCATGCCGGTGAGTTTGTCACGCAGCTCGATCTGTCCGCTTTGAAGGGCGGAGTTGATAGACGTACCCAGAGTGAAGGTTATGGAGCCGCGGAATGTAGTATTGTCATTGCTTACTTCGGACACAGTGACAGTCTGCGAAGCGAAGGAAGAACGGACGTCGGTGGTCCAGGCAGCTTTGAAGTCGTCGGCCGTAACACCTTCTGTGCTTTCCCCGCTTGCAATAGCCTTATAATCGAAATAAACCGTCTGCTGCGTATTCTGCAGGGCAGGGTCCTGATAAATAAGGTAGGTGTCGCCATCTATCGAGAGCTGGAAACGTCCGTCGTTTACTGTAGGAACGGATTCGCTGATGGTGACAGTCTGGTTGTTGGCGTATGTGACGGAATTTACGGCATCTTCGAAAGTGGCATAACCCAGACCTTCCCAAGGAATGCCGAAGATATCCAGCACATAATTGTGGTTGCGGTAAATCTTGCAAGGTTCCCCGCTTGCGTTGAGCATCATCAGGGTATGGTACTTTGTCTTGGTGGCCGACTGTCCGTCAATCTTATAAACAACCTTGAGGATAATCTTCGGCGGATTGCTTTCAAGGTTCTCGTCTTCAAAGAGGAAGAGAGGGTTATCGACCGACCTTGTGCCGTCGTAGATCTGCATCATGTCGGCTTCGGTGGCTGTGTAGCGGGAAGCGTCGGCCTTGTCATACTGGGTAAGACGGTCTTCTTTCAGCGCAGGTGTGGCATTCGGATCAAAGTAGTTGTCGAAGTGGTCGTTTGCGTTTTCGTCATAATATGGCGCCAGGTAGCCTTTATTGAGGCCGTTGGAAAGAATCCAGTGGATGGACTGGATAGTGTAGTCCGTGGCGTTTTTCTCCATAGGATAATCGATGCCGTCAATTGTTATCTTTCCGCCGTTTACCTGGTAGCTTACCCCGTTGACTGTCACATATTTGCCATCCTCAACGGCCTGGGCGGTACGGGGAAAGTCGAACATAAAGCCAAAATCGACGCGGGCGCGGTCACGCACCAGGTGGACGTTGCTGCCCGGTTGCTTTTTGTAGGTCACTGCGCCGGTCTCCTCGTCCACTACTGCCAGGGCAAGCCATGCCTTCATGGCTTCGGAGCTTGCTTCTCCATGGAAGCCCCAATAGCAGATGGTGCGATTGTCAGCGTTCACAGTTACCTTGGCCGATTTGATAAGCGTATTCTCATTGCCGCCGATTTGGTCGTTGCCGGGGATATTGGCCGGGACGGTGGTGTCGGGAAGGCCGATGCCGACGTTTCCGATGAAATGAATCCGGGCGGTGCGGGAAGGCACCGAACCCTCGAAGAGCTCGCGTCCGCGGCATATAAGAGCGTCATGGTTGTATATTTGCTCTGTGCCGATAAGGACGGCTTTGCGCCAGCCGAGGTATATGCCCTCGCGGGTAAAACAAAGCATGTGAAGAGTCTCGACCAGGTTGTTCTGGTCTTCGTTTCCTCCGATTACGCTTGCCTTGGTGTCAGGCTCTTCCGTCTCACCGGGAAGGTCGAAGCCAACCCTGACCGCCATCTCAGGCTCGTCCAGGCCCAAGTCTTTCACAAGTTCCGGCGACACGCCTGAATAAGATGGCATGGCCAACTCGTCCCTCATGCAGGAGACAAGGCAGCCGGCAAGCGCCAAAAGCCATATTATCGAGAATCGTTTCATCAGTCGCCGTTTTTATTAAGGGTATTGACTTCGGCAAGTGTAAGGTCGCGTACGCAGCGGACGTATGCATTGGTTGCCGAGCCTTCAGAACCCGTTGAAACATACGCCGTGGTTCCGTCAAGGGACCAGTAATACTGACCGCCAAGAACTTCCACCATGGTGACCCCGCTGGTATAATCTCCGTTCTGATAGCCTATGATAACTTCTATCTCCTGCTTGGTGGGAAGGCGCCAGCCAACATACCGGGTCCCGTCCGTTCCAACTTCCATGTAAGTTCCGCAATGGGTGGCTGCCGTAGTCCCTGAATCTGTTGTTGTTACTGCTCCGAGCTGTGACGCAATCATAAAGGCGGGCGAAACAACCTTATCCTGGGACTGGTAGTTACCATCAAGGATTGGCCTTCCAAGTACGTATTTATCACTGGTGGATGTAACCTGCAGTACATACATGTGATTGTTGGTAAGCGAAGCCCCCACACTATTACCTATACTATAATTGCCATTATTGTAATTAACAATAGTACGTTAATTTTATAAAAGTTCAAGCGGCGTCACGGACGCCCAGGAATAATAGTTCTTTGAAATCAGTGTCATTTTTTCGCAGTTTCGGGGATTTCCCGGAAATGGAAATAAATCGGTCAAGCATGTAAG
>JAFUVU010000062.1 GCA_017477465.1 Bacteroidales bacterium | reverse complement strand
TCTGTCAGGGATGCGATTCCGTCCCATCCGGCGCGGTTGCATCCGATGAACAGTTTCTTGAGCAAAGCTTCGATTACAACATGCTCGCAAGGCGTGGCCCTTGTTACCGGACATATTGCATTCCCGAAGGAAAAACCGCCCTGTTCCGGCCGGCCGATATGGGTGACCAGAGCTTTCACCAAGGCTTCGGAACCGAGGGCGGTAAGCTTGTCGTTTTTCAGGGTTTCTTCGAGGTAGTCCTTCTCAATGAAGATGGGGAAGAAACTGTCGTAAATCTCGTGGCCGTCTTTCTGGACATATACCCTCGGAATGCAAATGCTCGCCTCGGTGATTCTGCCCGCAGGGAAAGTGTTCGCCGGAATGAGTACGAACTCATCGCCGATGCTCTCGTCAACAAGGAGGGAGGGGAGGATGTCCAGGGTCTTGTAGTCTTCCGGAACAGATATCACCACGAAGGGGATATCAAGACCGGCTTTTCCCCAAAGCTTAGCCATCTTCTCTTCGGTCCCGCTGAAGGCAAGGATGACGGCGTACTTGATGGGGGTTTTCATCTCTTGGCCTTTGTTCCCGGTTTCATCAACCGGAGCACCGGGGGCGGGAGTGCCCGTCTCCGGTGTCAAGGGTGTTTCTTCTTTCTTCATGGCTATGCTGTTTCGGGAGAGGCGGCATTGTCGGCTACGTCGGGAAGGGCTCCCGTGTATGTGCCGATGGTGAACTGGTCCGCCATCTCCTGCTTATATACGAAGTGGTTGCGGGTACCTTCGTTGGAGTTTGTGTACTCGGGCTGCATGTACAGCGGATTGCACACGGAGCCGATGACACGGGTGCGTCCGTTTCCGCTTACGCCGTCGCATTCTGTGACAAAGATGATGACACCCTTGTTCAAGAAATGCTCCTTGTGGTTGGCGATGGCGACGCTGTCTCCGGGGTGCTCAAATTCGACACCCTTGGTAAGGCCTCGGCCGTCAGGATTGCCGGATTGTTCCTCGGTGATGGCTATCGTCGTGGGTGTGCCGTAAATCTGGACCCCCTTCTTTCCCTGCTCCAGCTCATAGTCTGAGCTGATGGTGGAATTACCAAGGGTCCTTGCCGGCTCGGTCTTCACGTCGTTGACATCAACGATGATTATCTTGCGCTTGGCAACGGGAGCGGCTCCGCCGTTCTCGGGCCTGGGAATAGATACTGGTACGTATGCCATGGTCTTTCGGTATTATGGGGACGGGGTGTCCCGTCCCCGGTTAATCTTAGGCTGACTCGGGATCGGAGCCGGTGCTTCCATTGCTTTCGGCCGATGCTCCTCCGTTGCTTTCGGCCGATGCTCCTCCGTTCACCCATGCGTCGCTGTAGTCGGAAGCTTTGGTGACGATGGATGACTGAGGGTCGTAGCCTGTAGGAACTGCGGCATAGACGGCCTCCTCGATCTTGAATCCGAAGGAGAGGGAGTATTCTCCGAACACCTTGACATCGTAGTTCACTTCCTCTATCTTGTTTATGCAGGATTCTGCCTTGGCCAGGTCGACGAGCATTGCCATGTTCTCGGTCGGGGTGGCGAAGAGGATAGGGGAGTTGTACATGCAGACCATGGGCTCCAGGGTGAAGGCGGTGAAGCGGATGCGGCCGTTGTTCTCTTCACCGGTGTACTTGCCGTTGACTGCGAAGTCGGCCCTGCGGTAACGGGTAAGGAACTCGGGGGAGCAGTGGAGTACCAGGTGCTTTGCGAAGAGAGGGGAGATTGCATCGACGAAGCTGTCAACGTAATCGAGAATCTGCTGGTCGGTTACACCGTCAGCGAAGATGTTGATGGCATTCTTGAAGAAATTCATCTTGCAGGTGCTGCGAGCCTTGCCTTCCACCAGGATGGTTTCGATTCCGTCCACGGAATCCTGTGCTGAAGAGCCTTCGTCTCCGTCCTTTACGCCGGCCGAATGATCGACATACTTACCCTTTCCGGCCATGGAAAGCGTGATGTCGTCGGCTACTTTCGGAAGGATGTGCTGCTCAATCATGTACTTCACGATAGGCATCTGGGCGTTGGTCTTGCCCTGCTCCCAGAGGTAGGTCAGCCAAGAGTTCAGGATGTCCGCCGGCTGAAGCAGCGCATTGATTTTGTGGCGGCGGTACTTGATTTCAACGGGAGTGTATTTCCCGCTGCCCTTAGGAGTCCACTTGGGAGTAAACTGCTGAGACACCTCGGTGACGATTGCGGCGGTAGCCTTATAGTCAGTGTTGGTGTTCACCTTGGTGAAGGCCTTCGCATCCTCGAATCCGTTGTAGATGCGCTGGGCAAGGATTTCGAGCTTATAGCCCTTGGGCATGGCTCCGGTAAATTCTGCGTTCAGCTCGGATACGTCGATAGATGCGGTCGAGGCATCGGCGAATGCGCCGGCGTAATTCCCGGCCAGGGCCTTGGCGGCGAGAAGGTTGTGCTTTGCGGAAGGGTTGATTGCAAAGGTCCCCTTGGGCGCGGTTCCGGAGGGGGCGGGCTTGGGATCGCCTTCGGGTTCTGCGGCAAGAGCTGCCACGGAATTCTGAAGGGCCTTCTTTTCAGCCTTGAGAGAGGCGATTTCTGCATCCTTTGCGGTGGAAGCCTGGACCATCTGGTTGAAGATGGTGGATTCTGCATCCTTGTCGGCGTCCGCTGCCATGAGTGCGTCGAGGAAGGCCTTTCCGAAGGTTGCCTCGACTTTCTTCTGCTGGTCCTCGGATAGCTCGACCCTGCCTTCCTTTATTTCAAGGCTCTTGAGACCGAGAAAACCGGCGATGATAGCGAAAATTCGTTTGTTTTTCATGGTATAGATGGTGTTGGTATTAAAACTTGTGAGTCCTTACGAATACATTGGTGACGCAATCGTCCAGCTCACCCATTCCGTCGGCCAGTCCGATTTCGATGGCTTTCGGTGCGACGAACACGGCCCCGGACATAACTCCCTGAGCCTCGGCATCCAGGTCGGGCCTGTTTGCTTTCACCTGGTTCTGGAATTCCGTGACAGTGTCGGACAGCTCGCTTTCAAGAATCTTGAAATCCCCTTCGAGGGCGTTGCGATACCCGAGGTTCTTGTCAGTGGACTGGGGCGCATAGACGGTTATGATTTTTTCTCCGGTCTGGAGATTGTGCCTGTCATCGACGAGCTGGTAATATGCACCGATGCTGCCCACCTCTGAGAGGATATTGTCCATGAATATCGCATCGCAGGCTGTCGATATCCAGTAAGCTGCGCTGCAAGCGAAATCCACGTGGGCTATGACGGGCTTGCCGGCTGCCTGGGCACGGCGTATCGCGTGAACGAGGGGCAATACCGAATTTACCGCACCTCCTCCGGAATCCATGTCCAGGACAAATCCCGTAATGTCTTCGCGTTCGGTATATTCGTCGATGATATCGGCAATCTCCATGGTGGAAACGCCGAAGCAGTTGTCATATTTGGTGAGGGTCCCGTGTACGGGAATAATGCAGACAAGGCCCGAGGTCTCCTCTGTGGAATCGTCTCCAATATGGTCGGTGCCATCCGCATCCAGCAGCATCGCCCCGATATCCTCCTTCTCTTGGGCAGTAGTTCTCTTGGACAGAAAGTCCATGGCCAAGGAAACAGCGGCCGCGAAACTCTGTCCGGAATTATGTATAAGCCACCTGCCCCTGAGAATGTCGGAGGCAAGCGCCCTGTAATTGCGGTAGTTTTTCTTCATACCCTGCGTTTTTCTTGATGCAAAGGTATGAAACATGCCGCCCGTATAAAGGACAACTATATTTTACGGCTGTATGAGCAGGATATTTCCCTTGTGGTGGTTTCCGATATGTTCAGCCTGGCCGGTACTTCCTCTGTGCCGAACTGCAAGGTTGCCGCTAAGCCGGAAGACTCGTCGAGGTATTCAACCTTGAGGACCAGGTCCTTTGTCAGGATTGAGGGCCGTTCCCGGGACATCGCTATCCGGAAAGAAAGGTTAATGGTCTCGCTCTCGCCGTCGGCGGCGACCTTTATGTCCATAGAGCCGGCACCATGGACAATGTCCAGCTCTTGAAATCGCCCGTTGCTCACATTCAGGTCCCGGGCTTCGACCTTGCAGATGTTGTGTGTCATTTCTTGGGAGGGTTATTAGGGTCTTCAAGGAAGAAATATCTGGCCTTGCGGTTCAGCAAGACGGCCTTTTCTCTCATGGTCCGGACCTCTTGCCTGTATGCTCTCTTGTGAAGGGATTCCCAGTGCTCGTCCGGATCCATAGACCGGCTTATAAGATACATTTCAATGATATCCTGCTTCCTGTAGCCGTATTGCAGGCCTCGGAGGTAATACTTGTAAAAATCCAGCTCGAAGTATTCAGCGAGAAGCCGGTTTATCCTTGTCTCGAATTCGGGAGGATACCAGGCGAAGGTGTTCCTGGTGCCCGGGATATCGGCAAGGGCCGGAAGGCTGAGCGAAACGGTGGTGGCATCCCGGGCGGGAGCCGGGCGCTTCATGGACTCGCAGGGGAGCGCCAGATATGCGGCAGCCGCTCCGGGAATCGAAGTGGTGGATACTTTATACTGGAGGTTATCGGGACTTTTCGGCCAGATGAAGGACAGGAAATCAAGTGTCAGACCGTTGTCGATATTGATTTCGGCGACGGCCCGGTATAAATCCCTGTCCCTGTCTGTGATTATGCCCATGTTGCAAAATTACGAAATAATCTTCGTTTAATAAGTTTTTCTTATGCGCCAAAATCGCCGAGGCGGCATATTCGGGCAAAAAGCGGGAATTTTGATGTTTTCAAAAACTGGACAGGTATTTTGCGCACTACTTTGAACTACCAAAACTACTTTGCTGATTATCAGTGTATTAAAAAACTACCTCGGGTAGTTTTCCCGGTAGTTTGGTAGTTTTTGGAGGGGGTCCGACTCGCCAAAGGTAGTTCGCGAACTACCAAACTACCCTCCAAAACTACCTTTTTACTACACTTAACTACTTGATATGCTGCAAAGTAGTTCAAGGTAGTTCGGGTAGTTCACATATATCGGTAGTATTTTACGAAAATCGCATCCATCTATAAGATTTTGTTTGAATTCGCGATTCTCGGGCGGTTGTTGCCGGCCATTTTTCCGCCTACTATCATCTTCCCTGCTCGGGAAAACGTACAGTTTTCCCTTTTAATGTAGGGGGTCCGGGGGATTTTTGCCCTTTGTTTGCGTGGATTTGGATAGAATAGGAAAAGCCAAGGTGACGCAAATGGCCTTGCGGCCTCGCGTCACCGGCATGAAAAAGCCCCGGAGATTGCTCCCCGGGGCTGGTGGCCGGCCTCCGCTGCCGGCCTGGTGTCAAACAAAACAAGAAGTACCTTGCTTTGTGCGGAGATTAGGCGAAGCGGACGGCGCTGAGTTGATCGCTGAAGCGATGAATGCCGTCCTCTATCTTCCTGACCGTCTTTTCTGAGGGTTTCCGGAAACCGCTGATATAATGGCCCAGGAGTTTCTGGTTTACGCCCGTAATGCGCTCAAGACCGGCCAGTGTAAATGCGTAGGCGTATTCCTGGAGGAATGATGGTATATCGTAGAAAAATGAACACTCGACCTCTTCAAACTCTTTGCCTGCGCTCTTGTAATACTCACGCATTTCCTGATATGCGAGCTTAAAGTCAGCAATAGCTTCGTCTACGGAGGCACCAGTGCCGATGCAGCTGTAGCTGAGTGGCGTGTCATCCATGTAGGCAGAATAACCATCTGTGCCTTTTTCAATAAATACTTTGACTTTTTTCATGATAGGAACAATGTAATAGCTGTTTATTTGAAGGAGGAAGCTGAGGCTCATTTGAGACCCGCTTCCTTGAGAATCTTGTGAAGAGTTTTGGGATTGACCTCGTGGGTGTCGTGGTGGCCCGTGCTGAACTCTTTTTGTGTGATTGGGCTGAACCAAATCGGATGGGCGTTGTTCCGAACTTGATAGCACCCTGCTTTTTTAAGTTTCTTTTCTAATTCTGTGTACTTCATAATGCTGTTTGTTTGACATTACAAAGATACTATTTGTTCTATCATTTACCAAATTTTTCTACACTTTTTACGGATTATTTTTGTCGGCGTTGAATATTAAACAAGTGGTATTAAAAAAAGCGGGTGCGCCTCCCGGCGGACCCGCCGGTGAATCTGGAAATAGTACGAGCTGCTTAAGAAAATCCCCGGATCTATGCTTGCAGAAATTCATAAAATCTCAAAAATCATAGATATCAAAAAAAAGCGTGGAAGACGCGCGCGTGATACGTATTGACACGACCGTAGTTGTTCAGATTGCCACTCGTGCCGCTGAACAGCCAACCGTAGTTCGCATTGCGCTGATGCTTCTCTTCTGTCCAGTACCATTTATAATCTAAGCTGTCTCCACCTATGAGGCTTATCGCCTCGTCGAGGCCTTCAAACCGGGCATCCCCTACATCCATCCATTCGCGCCTGGTGCCAAGTCGCCCTCCCGCCTTTTTCGCTGCACCGATAGCGGACGGCTGAGTCATCTGTTTGATCAAGTCTTTCTTGTGCATCCTGAACCGCTTCCCGTCGTTATTTTCGATAACAATCCATTCTGCGGATTCCGGCTTTTCGACCTTCTTCCAATCCTTGATGGTTTCAAGGCCTTCTGTTTTGGGGTTGATAATGTAGATTTTCATTTTTCGATGGTTTATATGTCTTTTATTTTATTTCCTCGGTGGTTCCTGAATGGCTGTCACGCCTGAGGTTTACCCTTCAAGCTCCGGCTGCGAAAAGGGGCGACGGGGCGCTTGAGCCGCTTGCCGCGTTCCTTCTTGAACACTTCGCCGGCGGCCAGCCGATTGATGACGGTATCGATATCTCCGTCATGCAGGGTACTCCAGTCGTCGTCCTTGTCAAATTCGCGGCGGACCAAGACCTCGTCTTCGGTGATTTCCACTTCCACATATCCGCGTTCTTTTAGGAAAACGACGATATCTCCGACATACCAGCTCCCAAGGATGCGGAGGGTCTCTATCTTTCTGGCCCGGATATCGGTCCACATCTTGTAAACCTGTTCATCCATGGCCATCAGGATGCTGCGGTTTCTTATGGTGTCTTCTCTTTCAAACATGACAGTCCGCGTTTATGGATGAAGCTTCTTCGGTCTGAAGGTTGAGTTGCTCTATGAAGGAGGTGGCCCAGTCGATGGATTCCTGGCGCTTGTCGATCATTTCCTGGTGGATGGCATCCAGGCCTTCCAGTGTCTGGCCCTGTTTAAGCCGGGGAACCTTCGCTCCCTTCTGTATATCTTCGCGGAGGCGCTGGATGGAGTTGATGCTGAGCTGGCGGCGTTTCCTGTAAACGCAGAGGGCCTTCCGGAGGTTGATGAGCTCCTCGGCCGAGTTGATAATGATTTGCATGTCTTCTTGTTTTTAGTTGTTCACTTATTGTTCCGTATCGTTCAATTCTTGCAGCCACATATTATATTTCTCATTGTTTCAACAACAGCTCTGCTACTTTGGTGGATAGTGATTTGATTTTCGAGTCCAGGGCCGTGAAATACGGAATCTGACTTTCGAGACTTTTGATACTTTCGCGAATCCCCTGACATCGGCCAGGGTTCTCTTCCCCGTTATTGTAAATATATTCCGGCACTCCCTCCCATATCTTCTCTATGGCGTACTCCCTTTTCTGTTCTGCTATCCGGAGGCGGCAATCGCTGATTGCTTCTTCTTGCCTTCGAGAATAATCCCTGAGGCTGTCCATAATCAGCCGAGCCTCATCCAGTGATACTTCGATGTTCATGTTCTATGCTCTAAATGGATTGATATACTTATCTTCGTCGTTGAATGTCTCGCTGAAGCTTGGATGTCCGATATCATCGACCAGGGCGAAAGCGGCAATTTGTCTGTCCCAGAAAACTGTCATGGCAACCTTGCTCGTCATGCCGTCACGCAAGATGAACACCTGGTCTTTTTCATAGATGGGGTGGCCCATGATATCGGCTATACCGGTGTCCTGGCATATCGATTCCGGCTCGACTTTGTGCCATTTCTCGTTCTGCTTAATGTAAGCGCTATTCCCACTGTGTTGCAGGTCGCCGATGACAACTTCCCGGCTGTCAACGTCTATTCCCTTGAATCGGATTGTCCGAGTGTTTCTTTTTGTGGCCATATCTTGTCTGTGTATTGGTAAAATTCTTCGTCGCTGGAGGCGTTCCTCATTACATGGGAGACGGCGGAATTGAACGTGAGGTTGATTCGTCCTTCCTGATGCAGGATGCAGAGGATACCGACAGCGACCTTAGCCTTATTGCCCGTCCAAGGTAGAACCGTCCACTCATAGAGGGGGAGGGTCCTAAACCATTCAGCCAGGCGGGTGGCGGATTCTTCGATGACTTTTTCATATCTTTCTTTGAATTGTTCCGTTTGCCATTTGTATCTTAGCAGGTGTGCAGAATTGTCTGTCATATTGCCGGCATGTCTTCAGGAAAGATTCCGGCGGGTTCCGGCGGCCACGCATCGACGGGTGAAGAGGCCGCCCCGGCATCCTCGTCCGGCTGATATCCCGTACCGACCTCCAGATCGATATTGTAGGTGGTGCGTATGAGCTCGTAATCGAAAACCATGGCCGTCGTTGTCCTGGTTCTGGTGGCATTGTTGTCGGAGGGCGTATATCCTTGCTGGTTGTCTATGAGCTTGAACTTTTCCGATTTCTCGGTGCCCATGAACTCGGGCGTATGCTCCAGGTAATACTTCAGAGACTCCTTCGGGATGGCCTTGCTTCCAGATTCCCGGCCGACTTTCATGTACAATTCGGCAAGGCGGTTGAAGTTGACGAACAGATATTTCTTATCCTGATGAAGTTCAACCACTCCGCCTCCAAGCACCTTGATGGGCTTGCCGGTCTTGATTTTATAGTCCACCTGGATCCATATCCTCGATGAAGAGACAAGGCTGTCCACCGTCTCCCAGAATCCTGACAGCTCATTGTTCTGGATGGTCTTTGCATTCTGGTTGATTGCGAGGCTTGAGCACAGTTCCAGGGCTTCGTCGTAATCGAAAGGGAACTGAAGTTCACTCTCGATCGCGCGGAAAGCCGCGAGCACCGTCACCCAGTTGCGGAGTGTCCTGTCGTCGACGTTATACATGCGTATCCTCTGGTTGACATCTGTAAGCGTCTCGTCGTATGCATGGCGATATCTTCCGGAAAAGAGGTTGCGCAGGTCCAGGAGTTTGGCCGTGAGGTGTGTCAGTCCTTTGCGCTCTATGCGTTGGAGGTCTTCAAAATCGCGCCTCTCTTTCTCAGTGTAGGTGGTCTTATAGAAAGACAGGAACAATACGCGATTGAACAGTGCGATGTCGCCGGTAGCCATTTCCTGTCCCGAGAACACGACACCGCAATCGACCGCGGTGTTTTCCCTGCGTTTATCATTGTCCATGTTCATCCTGCTGCGGCCGGTACCTTCCCAAATACCCTTCAGGAACTCATGCCGTTCAAAGCCTATCTCCTTCTTGTATTCCTCCAGATGGACGATAGCGTTTGACACTTCGGCCACAGCAGCGGCCAGGGCGGCTTTAGTGGAGCCGGAAAGGTTAGGAGCGTCTCCACCGGTGACGAAGAATGCCCTGAGCGAGTGCCCGAGCTGTGATTTGCCCGTGCCCTTGGGGCCGAACAGGTTCAGCAGCGGGAATGTAGTTGATACCGATATCACGATATCCCGGAACAGGGTGGCTACAAGGAAACACAATGCTACTTTGCCATTGTCCCCGTAGCATCTCACAAAGAGGTCGGTGTATTCCTTCAGGGTTACATTATTCGTTTCCGTATATACAAACCTTCTCTCCGTCTGGTATCCTTGGGTGTTTGCCTCTGTGTCGGCGGCGCATCCCGGCAGATAGAATAGCTGGTCTTTTATCTTGAGGATGCCGTATTTGTCTGCCTTGACGAAGTGGCCGCCATCAAGGCCTCCGTTGCCCCAGGCGTAAAAGCCGTACCTCTTCTGCCATCCCAGCTGTTTGATTTCATTGGCGGAGGGAGTGTCATCATACAGGTATTTCTTGAGCTGAGTCAGGGAATCGGCCGTGGACTCCCAGATATAGTTGCCGGCGCTCTCGATGCGGCGCTTGAAATCGGTGAAGGAAACCAGCTCGCTTTGGTTTAGCTTGATGACGGCCTCCTGCCTCTTGACATTTACTATGCTATAGATTCGCTTGGCATCGCGCTCGTCCTTGATATGCAGAATCGGTGTAAGTATGAAATTGCTCCAGCGGCGGTCATTCGAGCTGGAACCTGCTCCATAGTAGCTGTTGTCCTTGATGTAGAACCCGTAAGACGACAGCATGTCCTGCATCTTTTTGTCCTTGGATACGGCTTCGCGCTCCAGCTGGTTGGAGGCCCTGACATATTCCGAGTTCCAGATCTTGGCTGTATTCTTGTATTCGCGGCCGAACGCCTCGATATACATCTTGGCGGCTGCCTGGTCTGAATACTGTGCGAGGAGGGGAGCAATGGAGGATATGACTTCCACGATTTCCGTCTGCGACCGTTTGTCTTTCATTGACCTATGGCAAAGCCAAGGTATAAAATCCTCGGTATTGTTGGCCAGCATGGATTCGTAGTCTTTGGGATGCTTCAGGAAGTATTCGTCGGGATCCTTGGCCAGTTCAGGGCTCCATTCCATCACTCGGACGCAGAAGCCGGCCTCAATGAGCATCTTTCCGGACTTTTCACGGGCAGTCATGCCGCCTGCGTCTGCATCTTGCATGAGAATGACCGTCTTGGCCCGGTCTTTCAGAAGGTTGATTTGCCCTTGGGTGAATGCTGTTCCAAGCGGTGCAATGGCGTAGTTTACACCGATCTGATGCATCCTTATTACGTCGGGATTGCCTTCGCACAGGACGGCAATCTGCTGCGTTTTAATCTGACGGTAGGCCTGTTGCCATCCAAACAGGATTTCTCCTTTCTTGAAGAGATAATCGACATTGTCCGGGTCTTTGTCGGGGTCTCCGGAAAGGATTATCTCGGGCGAGTTCAGATATTTGGATTTGACCTTATCGGACTGGCCGATATATCTTCCGGAGAAGCCGACGAGCTCCCCGTGCTTGTCGAATATGGGAAAGGTTATCCTCTCCCTGAAGAAGTCGTATGGTTTCCCGAAATCTTCGTCCCTTTCGCTCGTTTTTGCAAGGCCGGCCTCGATGATTTTTTCTTTTTTGTAGCCTTTGGACATCAAGTATTGAACCAGGCCGTCATATTGCCTCGGCGCGTATCCTATGCCGAACAGGGCAATAATTTCCTCGCTCCAGCCCCGCTGCTCGCAATATTCCTTTGCCCCCGGGGAGCCGCTGAAACTCATGACGAAGTACTCTTGGGCGGCATTGAGAATTATCTGGAGCGATTCCTTCTTGAAGTTTCTCTCCCTTTCTTCCGGAGTGGGCTCCCTCTCCTCAATAGTTATCCCCATCCGTCTGGCCAGGTATTCCACGGCCTCGTGGAAGTCCATATTTCTGCGGTCCCGGATAAACTGGATATTGTCCCAGGTCCGGCCGCATGAACCGAAGCAATGTGCGGTGTTTCGGTTCGGCGATACGACAAACGAAGGCGTTTTCTCGTCATGGAACGGGCAACAGCATGTGTAGTTAGACCCGGCTCTTTTAAGCTCAAGGCCCTCCTCTTCCAATACTGAGACAATATCCTTCTCTCTGACGCGCTCTATGATTTCTTCTGGTATCATTCTGTCAATTTACTCCTTCCTCCCGTGGGGGGGGGTAAAAAGGAGGCCCTGAAACAGGAAGAGGGCCTCCTTAACTATGACCTACATTATGCCATCACGCACACCTGTTTCTGTATTCTCTCTCACGCAAAGCTAAAGGGTCAGGATTCTTTGCGGAACGTGTCTCGTCTCGTATTATCCGCTCTATCCTCATTCTTTCCTCCGTGGCACTCTGCGCCTGATTCTTGAACCAGGAGCGCCACGCTCCGAATGACAGAAGAGCAATTATCAGGATGTCATGCCTGAACGGGCCATTCTTCGTGAAGGTCTGTATCAGGGTGACGATGAAGGCGGCCATCAGCAATGCTGCCGCCAGAAGGAGAATGTGCCCTTCTCCTCTGAAATTGTTTTTGTTTTGCATAATGTAGGTCTCCATTTTATAATTTGACTATAGTTTCTCCGGGAACAGAACTTCCGGAGTTGTTTCTATTCCTGTCACTGCCTTGACGCATTCGGCAATCTTTTCCTGGGTGTTGTATGACTTGGGGCTCTTTTTCCCTCGCACCCAAAGACGGAATGTCTGCTCGGTGGTTCTGGTGCCGACGATAATCTCTTCATAGAGTTTTCTCCGGCCGGCCCGGTCGAGAGACTCCCAAATTTGGTTCAAAGTTTTGTTTTCCATATAAATTTTATGTTACTTTGTATATTTTAACAACACTTATCTAATAAATTAGGACG
>JAFUVU010000036.1 GCA_017477465.1 Bacteroidales bacterium | reverse complement strand
CGCACCTGAGAGCCACTTTCAACCACCTGCGAGGTGCGGTTTTGACGGTTTTCGCACCTGAGAGCCACTTTCAACCACCTGCGAAGTGCGGATTTAGCGGTTTTCGCACCTGAGAGCCACTTTCAACCACCTGCGAGGTGCAGATTTAGCGGTTTTCGCACCTGAGACAGTCCCAGGCACCATAGTGCCACTTGTTACGCGTTTTGTGCCATTTTTGTGTAGCTCCAGGCACAATAGTGCCACTCGTTACGCATTTTGGGCTATTATTGCGTAGTTCCTGGCATCATAGTTCATCGCGTTACGCATTATGTGGCATATTTGCGAATGCCGCTCACCTTGGTTTTTCGCGTTACGCGTTTTTGGCCATATTTGCGTAATGCCATGAACCGGAGCGTTACTTCGAACTACCTGCAGAGGGTGGGTTGGTGGAGAGGGTGTGGCCTGGAGCGAATTGGCAGAAAGGGGGACGTGCGATGGCCTTGAGGAGGGAGTGGTGACGCGCTAGCGGCATGACGGAGTCTGTTCGACGACGTTACGGACCCGAAGGGACCGTAAAAGGAGGAGTTACGACGTCAAACGACCGGTGCCGCCCCCTTTCTGACAGCTGAGCGGAAGGGCATACCCTCTCCACCAACTTAGAATAGAGATTTCTCCACTCCGCTTCACTCCGGTCGAAATGACAAAAAACGCGAGGCGGTCGAAATGACAAAGAGGTGGCGCCTGGCCAAATGACAGAAAGCGGAGGCTATTGCATTTGTCTTAGGCGGACGTCGATTGAGGGGAGTTGGGAGGGGAGGGAGCTTAGGTCGGTGCTGCTGAAGTGATAGGGAATGAGGACTTTGGGAGCGATGGCCTTAGCGGCGGAGACGCATTGCTCCGGGGTCATTGTATATGGCTGATTCACAGGGAGGAAGGCAAGGTCGATGTCTTTTAACGAGGCCATTTCGGGGATGTCTTCAGTGTCGCCTGCCACGTAGATGCGGAAGCCGTCGATGGTGAGAACGTATCCGTTGCCGTTGCCTTTGGGGTGGAACTTCTCGCGGCCGGGAGTGGTGTTGTATGCCGGCACCGCCTCAAGCAGAATTTCGCCGGGAAGTATCCTCTTTTCAAAGTTGGAAACGGCGTCGCCTTTGCCGATCATGTCACGGCTGGTCTTGTTGAGAATAAGCAATGTCCCGGGGGCCGATAGGGTTTCGATGGCAGCGGCGTCCAGATGGTCCGGATGCTCGTGAGTGACCAGGATGACATCGGCCTTGGGGAAATCTGCGGCGTAGTCGGTGGACTTGCCGTAGCCGGCAACAGGGTCCAGCTGAATGGAGATGCCTTTGTAGCGAATCTCCAGAGAACCGTGCTTTATCAAACTGACATCCAGCGGATTACCCGCCTTGGTGAAAAACCTTTCCACCTCGTACATGCTCACGGCTTTTCCTGCCTCCGTCCATGCCAGAAAGCCACCTGCCAGATTGAAAACTTGGTAACCGGCCTTGGAAAGCTTGGCAGCTGCCGCGGCACTGCGGCGGCCGCTTCTGCAGTAAAGAAGCACGGGCAGCGCCTTATCCAGGCGCGAAACCGCCTCATCCAAGAATCCTGAAGAATTCCAGTCGATGTTCACAGCCGGAGCAATGTGGCCGGCAGCAAACTCTTCGGCCGTTCTTACGTCCACAAGCTGGGCGCGGGGCTCGGAACGGAGCATGGAGTCGAAGCCTTCTACATCAAGGTCCTGATACGACGCTTTACAGGATAATAACGAAAAAAGAGAAAAAGCCATGAGGGCAACGATTTTATTCATAATAACAAACCGCTTAATATACCATTGCAAATATACGTTTTTTCATGGATAATAATTATCTTTGCATCCCATGCGAAGTAGTATGATATTGATTCTTATCTTATTAACGCTGTTAATAGCTTGGACTGCGTGGCATTTCTGGCTTATCCTTCCCGCTCCGGCCTGGGGAAAATGGCTTTTCACCGCTTTATATCTTCTGTCTTTCCTTGTCATTATCCCGCACTTCGCCTTCGGAGACAGGATGCCGCTCTTCCTTGCCACTGCGACTTATGAAATCGGCACTTCGTGGATGATATTTTTCCTCTACGCCATCATCATTTTCGCCGTGCTGGTGGCGGGGCGGGTGCTGAAACTCATCCCCGCATCCTTCCTCCGAGACTCGCTTCCGGGAAGCATTACCGTGCTTGCAACCATCGGCGCACTTCTTGTCGGCGGGTATTTCCACTATCATCATAAATATCGGCAAGAAATTGATATTACGACAGATAAGCCGATCGAGAAGCCCCTTACGATAGTTCTTGCAAGCGACCTGCACGTAGGATACCACAACCGCAAGGCGGAGCTGAAAAGATGGGTGGACCTCATCAATTCCGAGGCCCCCGACCTGGTCCTTTTTGCCGGCGACATAGTGGACGGCTCGCTGAGGCCGGTGATGGAAGGCAATTATGCCGATGAATTCCGCAAGCTGAAAGCCCCCGCTTTCGCGTGCCTCGGCAATCATGAATACATCGGCGGCGAAGAAGGCTCGGAAGCCTTTTACAAGCTCGCCGGAATCACGCTCCTTCGCGACTCATCGGCCGTTGTGTCGGGCATTCGCATAGCGGGACGCGACGACAAAAGCAACCCCCGGCGCATCCCAGTGGCCGATTTGCTCCCCTCCTCTCCCCTTTTCACCCTGCTGCTGGACCACCAGCCCTCCAACCTGCAGGAGGCGGAGTCGGCGGGCGTTGATTTCCAATTCAGCGGACACACCCATCACGGTCAGATATGGCCCGGCAACTGGCTCACCGACATGATGTTCGAAAAAGCATACGGCCATCATCAGCGCGGAGCAACCCGATATTACATCACCTCCGGCCTGGGAATCTGGGGCGGGAAATTCCGGATCGGCACGCGCTCGGAGTACGTGGTCCTTAAACTGCACAATTAATATGAAACCGTTCCCTGCATTAGTGTTCCTCCTTTTATCGGCCAGTTCTTTGGCACAGCCTAAACAGCTCAGCGTCAAGGAATTCCTTAAGCTCTCAAGTTCCGACACCACAAGCTATGCCGTCAAGGGCGTGGTGTCGAAAATACGCAGCACCTCCAGCGGAAGCTTCTATCTGCAGGACGACAGCGGCACCCTCCTCGTTTACGGCATCCAGGATGGCAAAGGCAGCAGTTTCAAGCAGATGGACATCTCAAAAGGCGACACCCTCACAGTCCTGGGCCGATTCACCCTCTACGCCGGCACCACCAAGGAGATGAAGGACGGACGCCTCATCGCCAAAAGCGACGGGCCGGAGCATAACCTCTCCTTCTACGACCGCCTGGAGCGCAAGCCTTCCTTCAAAGGGAAAACGGGCAAGGAGGCCGATGAAGCCTTCCGCGCATGGGTGCAGCAAAACCTCCGCAAACCAGGCGCCAGTGGCAAAGTGAGCCTACGCTTCGTAGTAGGCCGGAACGGAGGCGTGCAGGAAGTACAGATCACCAAACGTGCGGAGAATGAGGCCCTTAACGAAGAGGCGCTTCGCGTTGTAAAAAGTTCTCCCAAATGGAAGCCCGCCAAGGCCGACGGTGCCCCGGTGAGGACCAATCACTATATCACAGTAGTCTTCGACTAAACGGCAGATTAAAACTTGATAAAACGCGAAGATTTTAGTAAATTTGCAAGATGTTTGGTAGAGTGTTATCATTATTTTCATAACTATGTCAAAAAAACTCTTTTACAATGCCCCTGTGGCAGAGCCCCTCGTAGTACAAGCCGAGGGAGTGGTGTGTACAAGCGGTAACGCTTTCTCCGGTTCTGGAATTGAAAGCGGCGTCCTTGACGATTTAGGCACCCTCGGCGGTGCTCCGTTGGTTTTTTAATACGCCTGCCCTATGAAAAAGTTTTTCTCCTTTCTCTCCGCAAGCGTAGCACTCGCTCTTGCTTTTGTTTCCTGCCAGAAGAATCAGGAAACCGATTTCACGCCCGCTTCCAGGAACATTAAATTCTATGCAAGCGAGTTAGTCACCAAAACCGCATTCGGCACACCCGATCCAGTCGGCGCATACCCTGTGCTTTGGACTTCCAATCAGCAGGTGTCCATCTCAATGAACAAAGCCTCCGCAGTGAAAGCTGACGTTGCACCCGACGAAACCGGCGCCACTGCCGAATTCACCCCTGTAAAAGAATTCGCAGCTGACGGCTCATCAACTTACACTTTCTATGCTATCAGCCCCAGCAATGCCGTTATCTCCGACATCTCCGCCAAGAAGGATGATAATTATTACAACCGTTGGAGCGTTCAGATTCCTGCCGACCAGACTCCTCTTGAGAATTCGGCCGACGAACTTGCCCAGATTCTGGTTGCCAAATACACAGAAGATAAAGCCGGCATCATGCCGGAGAGCGTAACCTTCAACTTCTCCCACATTACCGCCTATGGTAAGTTCTCCCTCGTAAATCTTGCCCTGGACAGCGATGAAGCAGTTGCAGGTGTATCTCTGGAGGCAGAAGAGGAGTGGGCAGGCCGCTGGTTCTACTATGTGGAAGACAGCGAAGTGGACACCGACATCAAAGCCGGGACCTGGGCCGAAAACGGCACTGCCGGGACTAACATCATAAGCCTCAAGACCAACAAAACCAGCGACATCTGGTTTGCCTGCCGCCCTGTAGACATGGGTGGAAAGACCATAAAGCTAAGTGTCAACACCAGCAAGGACCGTGTCTTCACAAAGACCATCACCATTCCTGCCGGTTATAAGTTCCAGGCCGGTCACATTGCAAGCTTCGGCGTCAACATGGCCGGTGTAACCCCCGAAGGCGCAAAGACTTACGTACTTATCAAAGATGTCAGCGAAATCCAGGAAGGCGAGGAAATCATTATCGTCGCCAAGGATGCCGGTTTTGCAATTGGCACAACGCAGAACGGCAACAACCGTTCAGCCTCTGATGTTACCATCGACACGAATACTGACGGGAAGAGCGTAATTGTCAACCCCAGCGCTACTGTTCTTCGCCTCAACATTGCAGAAGGCAACAAAACCGGAACCTTCGCACTTGAGACCATCAATGGAGGTGCGTCCTCCGGTTACCTCTATGCCGCCTCAAGCGGTTCAAACTACCTCAGGACGGAAACTACTCTGACGGACAACAGTTCCTGGGAGATAGAGATTGTCGGCGGTATTGCAAGCGTCACCGCCCAGGGTACCAATACTCGCAACACCCTTCGTTACAACAGCGGCAGCAATATCTTCTCTTGCTATGCTCCTACTTCCACCACCGGAACTTTAGTAAGAATCTTCATGCTGAACGGTGTAGGCAATGAGCCTGTCAAAGCCCCCGTATCAATTGAAATCAGCGATGCAAGCACCAATTTTGAAGTCGGCGGAACCTACGCATTTGACGGAAAAGTCACCCTCACTTACAACGACGGCACAACCAAGGAATTGACAGATTCCGAATACACTGTAGACGCCAGTGCAGTTGACATGACCACCGCAGGCATCTACACCGTAACCGTCACCCTGAAAGAAGACAGCAGCATTACTGCTACCATCGACATTAACGTCACCACTCCTGCAAAGACGTATGTAAAAGCCACGTCAATCACAAGCGGAAAACAATACCTGATGGTTGGCGTGAAGGCCGGCAAGACCTATTTGGCCACTCCTATCCCCAGCGGTAAAAATTGGGCTTACCCCGCCGGATATGAAGTAACCGACAGCGTAGAGGACGAGAATACTATTAAAATTGGCGGTGCCGAAGACTATCTCTTCGAAATCACAGCATCGGGCGAGGGATATACAATCAAACAACCTGACGGCAGATTTGTTTATGCAGACGGTTCTTTTAATACTCTGAATGCCGGCACAACAGAAGGTGTCTGGACCATTGTCAAGCAATCCGACAATTCATTCAAGATTACCAGTGCAGGCACATATATTCAGTTCGGTGAGGGAACTTATACTACATTTGGCAGATACAGTTCGGACCAGAGCGGTGCAAGTCTTCCTTTCCTCTACGTATTGAAGGATGACAGCACTCCGATGCCCCACGGTGTAACAGTAGAGCCTACTACCATTACCCTGGCCGGAGCATCCGGCAGCAGTGCAGTTGTGAACGCCACTTCCAACTATGAAGTCACTTATGAGATTCTCTCCGGCAGCGGTTTTAGCGTAGTTCAGGATGGAAAGAATTTTACCGTCACCGCTGACGCCGAAGGCGGTAGCGCAGAAGCGACTTTAGGTACACTCCGCATCAAAGAGAGTGCCGATGCAACGGCATTTGCAGATGTTACGGTAAAGCAGAGTGCAAAATCAAGCGGAACCGAAATTGTTGACATCCTGACAGCGGATTTGTTTGCAGCCACTACGACCACCTACGCCGATTTTTCCGGAGTAAGCGCTACCAACACTAACCACTCAACGGCCGTATATGCCGGTCAAAGTGCCAAAACCAGTGAAGGTGCTATTCAAATGAGGTCAAAGAACAGCAACTCCGGTATTGTTTCCACCACTAGCGGCGGAACCATCAAGTCGGTTAAAATTACTGTTGCCAGCGGCACCAATACCATCGACGTTTACGGCAGCAATACAGCATATACAGGAGCCACCGACCTTTACAACGCTTCAAAACAGGGCACAAAGATTGGCAGCCTGTCAGCGAGCGGGACTATAGATGTAACTGATGACTATCAGTATATCGGCATCCGGTCTTACAACGGTGCAATCTATATCTCCCAGATAGAAATCACCTACAACTGAAGTTCAACCCCTTCCCAGGCCACTACGGTGGTTACGGAAGGTACTGAGAATGTAAGTTCTGCAGGGGCAACCCTGCAGGGCTCCTTCTCGGGAGCAACAGGCACTATTGTCGAGACGGGGTTCTATTGGGGAACGAGCGCATCGGACCTTAACAGAGAGCTTTATGTGGACAGTGCAAGCGGCAGTTCCGGCAGTTTCAGCGCTACGCTGGAGAGCCTGAACGCAAACACCACTTACTACTACAAAGCTTATGTGCTTGAAGAGACAGACGGCAGCTATGAGTATCACTACGGCGAAGTAAAGTCCTTCAATACAAGCGCTTCGGGCAGCTCGCAAACCTGGCCCCAGTGGCTGGAGCTTCCTTCGCAGCAGAGCGACGGCAACTTCTACGACGGCCACTTCGGCAAAGGAACAAGCCGAAACTACAGCTACCACTACGACAGGAGCACATACACTGCCCTATGGACGGCATACCCTCTCACGAGCAGCCATACCAGCGGCTCGGCCACAAGCAAGAGCTGGGCCTACAATCCTGACTTTTCGGCCGACGAGCAGATTAACGTCAAGAGCAACTCCTACAGCAGCAACTATGGTGGCAACTACTCCCGCGGGCATCAGCTTCCGGCGGCCGACCGCAAGTGCGACGCCACAATGCGCAAGCAGGTGTACTACCTCACCAACCAGACGCCACAGCTTCAGGACGGCTTCAACGGCACGGTATGGAGCACCTTGGAGAATACTGTACGGGGACTCACGAACAAGGCCGATACCGTTTACGTAGTTACCGGCGCGGCTTTCCGCAAAGTAGGCGGCAGCGAGAGCATCACCTACCTCAACGCCAGCTCGTCGAGCATCAAACCTTCTAAGATTCCGGTGCCCAATTACTACTGGAAAGTGCTTCTGAAGGTGAAGCGCAGCGGAGGAAGCGTTACATCGGCCAGCGCAGTGGGCGTATGGATGGAACACAAAAACTACTCCGACAACGACGCCTGGCAGGACAATGTGGTGAGCGTAAAGCAAATCCAGGACTGGACCGGCTTCAACTTCTTTGACGCCCTGCCGGACGGCATTGAAGCGTCGGCCGAAAGCAACACATCCTGGAGCACGTTCTCTTCCTTCTAAGCGCTGAAAGTCTCATTTGAAATACCTTAAACAAAGGGGGTGACTGTCAGCCTTTCGACAAAAGGCAGTAGTCAAGTGCGAAAACAGCTGAAAGCGCACCTGAGAAGCAATTGAAGATGGCCGCCAGGTGCGAAAAACGTCAAAACCGCACTTGGCGTCCTATATTATGCACGGATTGTCCTAAAAGACTCTCGGTAAAAGGAAGTATCTTTGCAGGCCAAGAAATTGAAAAGATGAATTTTAGTGGAATTATAGTGGGGGCGGCCGTGTTTCTGAGCATCGGCATCTGCCATCCTGCCGTTATAAAAATGGAATACTATTGGGGCAAGCAAAGCTGGTGGATTTGGCTTGTGGTGGGCTGTATCTTCATTGCTGCCTCGATGCTGGTACAGAACCAGATAGTTTCTACAATCCTGGGCGGCTTCGCATTCTCATGCTTCTGGGGCATTCACGAAATGGACCTGCAAGAAAAAAGGGTTCTCCGGGGATGGTTTCCGGAAAACCCCAAACGTCACGCCTATTACGAAGAGCGCCGCAAGCAGATGAAAAAATAATCAAATAGCCGCTTCTTTAAGAGCCTTCTGAAGCTGCTCGTCATAGCGGATACGCACCTTCACGCCGGCTTCCTGGAAATAATAGCGGACAACTATTTCTTCTTCGATAAAAGGTATAATCTCATCCTTTTTCAGGCGAAGGAACTCCTCTTTGGACATATCCAGTTTGGACTGCATGGCCTCGAGCTCTGCACTCATCGCCTCCGTCAGACCGTCCTCCGCGAGGGCCTTCTTCATTTCGTCATAGAATGCCCTGGCCGATGAGCGATAGTCGAACTCCTTGTCCTTAGCAAAGGCTATAAATGATTCATAATCGGCAAAATGGAAGTCTTCCACAGGGGGGATGGATTCGTGCGTGCGGACATATTCGAGGGCGTACTGCTCCACTATTCCGCTGAGCACCAGCGAATATGTGAGGCGGGAGTAGCGCTTTGCCTTGACTTCGCGGTCGGGCGTGATGCCGCCGCCGTCGCGCACAGTGCGCCCGTGAGCGGTGGTGAAGCTATGGGTAAGCGAGTCGGGAATATGGCCGACGCTGCCGTCTTCGTTGCGGTGGGAATAGTCGATGGCCTGGACGCATCGGCCCGAAGGAGTGTAATATTTGGCGGTGGTGAGCTTGAGCTGGCCGCTGTACGGAAGAGGACGGATGCTCTGGACAAGGCCCTTGCCGAAGGTGCGGGTGCCGGCGATGGTGGCGCGGTCATAGTCTTGCAATGCTCCGGAAACAATCTCCGAGGCCGATGCACTGCCGCTGTCAACCAGCACCAGGATGGGAATCTGTGTGTCCACGGGATCGGTGGTGGTTTTGTACACCTGCTCCGTACCTGAAGCACGGCCCTTGGCCGTCACTACGACGGAGCCCTTGGGAACGAAGAGGGAGACGATGTTCACAGCCTCGTTCATGAGGCCGCCGCCGTTGCCGCGAAGATCCAGCACCAAACGCTTCATTCCCTGGGCTTTAAGCTTATGATAAGCGTCCCTTATCCCCTGCCCTACGCCGTCGGTGAACTTGTTAAGGAGGACGTAGCCGTCGGCCTCGTTAAGCATGCCTACGTATTCTACTGCGGGGAGGACGATACGCTCGCGCACGACGGGGATTTTAACTACCTCGCCGCGAAGCTTCTGAACCTCAAAGACTACTGTTGTTCCGGGCTTTCCTCGCATGCGCTCGGAGCATTCGGCACTTGTGAGGCCGTGGGTGGAATTGCCGTCGATGGTGAGGATTTCGTCGCCGCAGCGAAGACCTGCCTTGGCGGCGGGTGAACCGGCGTAAGGCTCATTGATTACGACATTGCCGTCAACGTCCGGCTTATAGATGATTGCGCCGATGCCGCCGTAGGTGTTCGAGAGCATCATCTGGAAGTCTTCCTGCTCTTCTTCCGGCACATAGACGGTATAGGGGTCCAGCGATTCCAGCATTGCGTTTACCGCTTCCCGCTCTATTCGGCCCACTTCCAGCGAGTCCACGTATGAGCGGTTAAGTTCCTTAAGGATAGCGTTATGCACCTCTACCCATTTTCCAAGGGTGAAGCTTTTTGACTGGGCCGATGCCGCCACCGTTCCGGCGACGAGAAGGGCCAATATAAGGCTGATTCGTTTCATAGCAGCGCAAAGGTAGCAAAAAATGTGCTATCTTTGCAGCGGTTAATTTAGTAGAAGTATGAAATTAGTATTCGCAACGGGCAACCCCGGGAAACTGAGGGAAGCAGCTGAAATTCTGGGCGAGGGTTTTGAGCTCGTTACCCCCGCAGAAGTGGGGATCGACCAGGATATCCCCGAAACAGGAAACACATTAAGAGCCAATTCTTTACAGAAGGCCAACTATATTTACGAAAAAACAGGCCTTGACTGTTTTGCCGACGACACCGGTCTGGAAGTAGATATCCTCGGCGGAGCTCCCGGCGTAGAGACAGCCCGCTATGCAGGCCCCCAGAAAAACCCGGCCGACAACATCGACAAACTGCTGTCGGAAATGGCCAGGATGGAAAAAGAGGCGGCGATGGCCCGCACCAACGGACTGGCAACGCCAAAGGCCACCAGAGCGGCCCGTTTCCGCACTTCCGTAACGCTGATTATAGGCGGCAAGCGCCATTTCTTTGACGGCATAATGGAAGGACGCATCGCCACCGAAAAGCATGGCAAAGGCGGCTTCGGCTACGACCCTGTATTTATTCCGGAAGGCTACGAAGTAACGGCAGCGGAACTCACAGAAGAGCAGAAAAACGCCATCTCACACAGAGGCAAAGCCCTGAGGGCTATGGCGGAATACCTGAGAGATTCTTCGCTTCGCTCAGAATGACAGGGGGCGCACAGAATATTGAGTTTATAGTGCTTGCTACTACTAAGGTGGGAGACAATGCCATTGTCGTGCATACTCTGTCTAAGGAGTATGGGCGCAGGGGCTTTCTGCTGCGCAGTGCCAAAAAGACCGCCGGCGCGCTGCTTCTGCCGCTCAATATCCTGGAGGCCGATGTAGTGGAAAACCCAAAGAGCGAACTCTGGACAATCAAGAACCTTCTGCTCAAAGACAGTCTTCAGGGAATCAGGGGCAATCTGCAGAAAAACACCATCACGCTGTTTATGGCGGAAGTGCTTATGCGAACCCTCAAGGACGGCACCAACGAAGACGGCCTGTACGAGTGGTGCGTCGGCAGCATACTCACATTCAACGCCCTTGAAAGCGACTGGACCAACTTCCACGTCCGCTTCCTCATGGAACTTGCAGGCGCCCTGGGCTTCCGGCCCAGCTTCCAAAGCATCGCCCCTTTTGCCCAGGAGCAGCTTCAGCCCATGAAACAGCTCTTAGAGGCCGATTTCACCGCCTCCATGCTCCTCCCCTTAAGCGGAGCCACCCGCAGCGCCCTCTGCGAGGACTTGCTCCGATATCTCTCCTACCACACAGACACAAACATCCAGGTAAAATCCCTGGATGTCCTGAAAGAATTATATAGGTAAGCACTCTACAGCAGCCCTTCCGACAGGGCCTTGGCCACCATTTCGGAGTTGGAGCGCACGCCCATCTTGGCGTAAATATTCTGCTTGTGGTTGTTTACCGTATGTACGCTGATGAACATCTTGTCGGCAATTTCTGCGGCCGACAGGCCGTCGCGGCTGAAGCGGACAATTTCCATCTCCCTGGCAGTGAGGGAATAGGCGGACGCTGCCTTCTGACGCTCGCCCACGAGGGTGGAGATATAGTCGGCTACTTCGTCGGCAAGTTCGGGTTCGTCTTTCAGCATAGCTTTGCAACGCTCTCTGATTTGAGCGCCTGAAAGCGAGGTGAGACCGCGAAGGGTGGTGGATATCTCCTTGTTGAAAGACGGGCTGGTGAAGTCCCTTGACACAAGGTGCAGCAGCTGCTCCTTGGCGTGATTTGCATCGGCAAGTTGTTTATTCTGACGCTTTACCTTCCGGCTGTACCAAACAGACTGCCCCACAGCCCCCGCCAGAACCAGTGCGAGTACGAGAAGGAGTATAATCAGGGTGCGGAAAAGGCGGATGCGGGACTCGTGGGACGAGAGCTCAAAGCGCGCCTCCATTTCCTGAAGGCGTCCGTCGGCCTTTTGCTGCATATAGTGTTCGATGTCATAGACATACTGCTGATGGGCGGCGGCGGATTCGTCGGCATTGCCGTCAAGGGCATATAGCATCACGAGCTGGTTATTCACCTGAGAACGCATGAGGTAGTCCTTTTCTGTGAGGGTTGCAAGAATTTCTTTGCAGCATGCTATGCCCTCATATGTACGGCCTGCCTGCCTGAAATAGCGCATCTTGAACTGAAGCGACTTGGCCACGAGGTCCGAATAACCCTCCGTTTCCGCAAGAGCGACACCTTGATTCAGAAAATCGCCCGCCAGCTTATACAGGGTGGGATCGATGGGATTGTTGAAACGGTTCTTGCTCACATACACCTGAGATATGTTGTAGAGTATTTCGACCTCGCGTCTTGTGGTGTGGGCTGCCCTGGCCTTTTCCAAGGCCTCGCGGAAATAGGTCAAGGCTTCGTCGTCCCTGTTTTCCGTTTCCGTTATGGCCGAATAAGCGCACATCCGCCCTTTCTGAAGCAGCGCCTCCGATATCAATGAATCTACGCCGCATTTCCTGGCCAGTTTTTCCGCCTCTACGGCATGTTCCCAGGCCTGGGCGTCGCGCCAGGTCATTAGATCCAACGACGCAAGATAGCTTAGGGCGAGAGACTTCTGCTCGTCCGAATTTGCCATTTTCAGCGCGTCCAACGCATAGGTGGTTGCAGTTTCCCACTCCTGGATTGCTACATTGTCCCTACATTTTTTAAGGGAGTCATTAAAGCCCGGATCGGGTGCAGGACGTGCACAGGCAGACAAAACAAGAAGAGGAACAAGTACGGAAAATAACTTTTTCATTGGTCTTAGTTTCTAACTACAAACCTACAAAAAACGCTCAAAAATAACTATTTAAACGAGTAGTGATTTTTAACCAATTTAACTACTCGGGCCATTTTAGTTAATTCTTATCTATAAAGTACGCGCGTTAAAAACTACTTTAGCATCAACAAACACTACCACGTCCATGAAAACACTATTTCATTTATCATTGGCCATGGCCATCATGCTGTCCGCAGCATCAACAGCCAAAGCTCAAAGCATAGTAGTGGCCGGCAACAACGGAAACGGTAGCATCAAAGTCTCTGTCATCAGAGGCAAATCTTACACAGTAAGCGGATATCTCAAGGATCTTGCCTATGATTCGTCCGGCCCCTGGGTACTGTCATGTTCAAGTTACAACATGTGGGGGTCCTACACCGTTTACCATAATCAGGAAATCAAGAAAAAGTACACCACCGAAGACGGCGGAGAATTTTCCAGCATGGCAATGCGTCGCAAAGGGGACGATATTATAATCGCAGGAACCATCGCCAGGCGGTTTAACAAGAAAGGCTTCGAAGCAAAAATGTTCGGTGAGGTGAACTTCCGCCGCAAATTCACCACCGAATACGAACGCAAATCTCTCAAGAGGGAACGATTCTATGGTTTTGTATCGGCAGACGGTACCAAAACCTCCGTTCCAAAGTATGACGTAGGCGCCAAATATACAGATTCCGAGGTCTTCCATATCTTCGCCTGCGACTATGAATGGGGCAATATCTTCGCCACCGGCTGGGGAGAACGCGAGTACACCCACAACACCGGCTACACCAATTACCTGGTCAGGCGCTGCGCCCGCGTATGGAAAAACGGTGAAATTGATTGGGAGCAGTACCAAAACCGCACCAGCGCTGCATATTCCATCAATGTACTGGAGGGCGACGTCCTTACCAGCGGCCACAACAGGGGCCAGGCCTGTGGCTGGTACAGAAACTACGACGTCATCAGCCTGAAAAAAGACGCACCCATAAGCGCAGAAGCTGCGTTGAAAACCAACAAGTATCTGAGTCTATTCAAACGCCTTTGCGTAATAGACGGTAAACTCTACACCGCCGATGAAGATTCAAAAAACGAGACAACCCTCCAGCCTGTCTCAGGCCTTCCAGGATACAAATTCTACGACGTAGTGGCTTATCCCCAAGACATGGTATTCTATGCAGTATGCCACAACCCAGGCGAAAACGAACTGGAAGTATGGGCCATTCCGGCAAAGGGCAACACGCCCACCAAAGTCGGCGCCACAGCGCTGAACGGCATTGAAACCGGACCGAACGCCGTAATAAAGATTGCCTGCAAATAAGCACCTTTCTAACCTATTTCATAATAAAACCTCAAAAACACAAAACCAGAATGAAAACCGTTAAAATCCTCGCCGTAATCGGCCTTTCAGCCCTTTGTCTGAATGTCAGCGGACAGACGACGCGCCAACGCACCAGCCGGCCTGTCAGGGCAGCCAGCGGAGCCATCAACAGAGGCTCCACAACAAACTCCGGCACAATCTCCGTCACAGGCAACACCCGCGAAGAGAAAGTGAACAGCTACCTGCAGGGCCTGGGCTCCTACGAGTCAAAAACGGCCCTTACAAAAACTCCTGTCAGTGACGAAAAAATGCCTCCGGTCATTGTCAATAACATGGGCGAAGCATTTATTCTCCAAACAACCACCAAAAACATCAATGACCCCGGCAACGAAGAAATTTTCGCCTCCGACCAAAGCACTATCTTCCCCGGCGCCATTGTATTCGCAGACAAAGACCTTGCGGACGGACGTCCCACCCTTGTCGGCCTCGACTACGGTACCGTGGACCTTGAGATAGAGTTCGACACCGGCGGCACAACTTACGCCCGTGACGTTCCCAACGACAAAGCCAGCATTAACAGCGCCATCTACAAGCTCCTCAGGGACGGGAATCCCGGATACGCTCCTTCCGTGTCCCTGAACCAAAAATCATCCACGGTCACCAGCATGTCCAAAATGAGCTGGGACCTCGGTGTAGATGTGAAATACCTGAAGAACCAGGTGAAAGTTGATACAAAGACATCCAACTCGGAATCAAAGATCGTCAAGGTACAGGACTTCACCCAGAAGTATTACACCGTAAGCATCACTCCCTACTCCATCAACAATCTGCACAAATACTTTGGTCCCAACACCACAGCGGATCAATTGAAGAGCAGGGTGGGCAACAAACCCCTTGCCGTCATCAATTCCGTAACTTACGGCCGACGCATCTACTATTTTGAAGAATACAAGACTTCGGACTTCACCTTCACCGGAAAACAGAGCGTAAAAGCCAGCATCGGCGGAGTTGACGTGAGCACCACATCTTCTCAGGACATCGCCAACAGCAGCAAGACCGACAATAAATGGCTGTACATCCTTGGAGGAAGCAACAAGCCCGCTCAGGACGTAATGAGCGGAAAGAGCGTAACTCAAGCTTTCGCCAGCGAAGGCGCCCTTGAAATCGGTCCCAAGAACCAGGGCGTCGCAATATGGTATTCTGCCAGATTCCTGTCCGGAGGAAGGGCCATTTCCGCAAAAGCAAGCGGAACATACACCGAGACATCGTATGTCAAATGCCCCAAGACCGTCCGCTGGGAGATTAAGAACCGCGCCAACACCGCAGGTCCCTGCGTCAAGTTCAAGGCCATGTACAATGTCATCTGCGTAACGGGCAACGCAGACAGCGGTTACCAGTATGAAATTGTGAAGGGTAAAGGCAGCGGCGAAGGCAGATTTGCCGATTATATTGAGAACACCTACTCCAACAATACCCAGAAAACACGCACGATGCCCACCGATGACATCGAAGACTACAAACTGTCCAACGGGCAGAAAGTCAAAATCGACAATTGCTTTGTGCTCGGCCCCGTACACTACACCATCCGCGCCAAGACTGCTGATGTCGCAGGCGTCAAATGGCATCAGGACGAAGAAGGCGACTTCGACATTTCTTCCGGTTCCGTCAAAGTTTACATGAACGGCAGCGCCCTGGCCGGCGGCAAGGGAGTTTACATCCACAGCGACACCAAGCCTCTGCCAATTGGCAAGTAGCACTTCATATTTATCGGCAAGATCCCTGCGATTCCTGTATTTCACAGGGATCTTGCTTGCTTTTTTGCTGTTTCCCGGGTGCAAGCCATCCGGGAACGGCAGATACATTTCAGGAGAATTCAGCTTCACTTATCCTGCAGCCGAATATACGATTGACAATGAGAGCGAAGACGGGGCCCTCACGTCCTTTTTCCTCCGTTCAAAGGAGAACCCGTCAAACCGCATAGAATTCAGCATCTACCGCTACGAACCTGATTTCGTGGCAAAAATAGTCCCTTCCGATCTGGCAAAAGAAATCCAGATAGACGTCATGGAAGTGGGCACCCGTGCCACATCGGCATTTGAAATTACAGACCAGAGCGGTCTTATAATCCCGGAACAGTTTTCCTTGCCTTATCAGGTGAACGCGCTCATCTGCGTCCGGGACGACGATGGCAACCGGGCCATCGTACGCATAAGCTCAACGCAAATAGAGCACTACAACGTAATTACCGTCGCATGGGGCGATTCCGAGGACACAGCGCGCTCCTATGCCGACATTCTGTCCACTTTCCATGTGGACACAAAACTCGAATAACCCGCAAATCTCAGCGAACATAATAATATCGCATAATCAGTTAATAACAATATGAAAAAGATTCTCACTTTAATCGCGGGCGCGATTATTCTATCACAAACCGCATTAGCCCAGGTATGCGCCTTCCAGGTTGATGCCGACAAGGTTTACTTCAACGGAAAAGAAGTTGACATTCATGACGCCGGCTCCATCCTTGAAAAATCGCAGACCGACTGGCAGGACATCTTTGTCTATGTCAATTATGACACTCCCATCGGCCTGGCAAATGACCTTAAGGCCATTATCGAAGGAAGCTGCACGGCCGGTGTGGTTTTCGTAAACCCTGAGCGCAGCGGCGACTCCCCGCGCCTATACGGCCCCAAGATGGCGTACCACAGCAATTTCCTCGAAATGGAAATGCTCAGGAAAGCTAAAATCGCCACTTTCAAAAACACCAACGACGAGGTCTGGGACTTCATCCTTGAAGGCGCCCGTGCCGACGACTACGCCTACAACAGCTCCAGAATGCTGAATTACATCCGTACTCCTCACGACAAGGGCAATGCCGTCACCGAGTGGACCAATAACTTCGACGGCGTCGTGCTCAACCTCGCCTATCAGACTCCTATGGGTGTGCTTTACTCTTTAGAGAACTACCTCAACCAGGAAAGCGTCCCCTACATCAATGTGGTTTACCATACCATAGAAACCCCTCTTTGCCCCGAGCTCTGGTTCCAGATCCGTGACGCAGCCTTGGAGGATTATTCTTTCGAAACCGTTCCCGCTGGAAATCAGGCGAAAGCTCTGTATAACGGTCACGACCTCAAGTACTTCTCGGACCACTACCATGCCTACCAGTCCATCTCCGCGCTTGAAGGCATGGAAGCCCGTCCCGGCAAAGGCCGCGCCATAGTGGAATTTGAAATCACCCCTCTTGGCACGGTACGGAACGTAAAGATTCAGCGCCCTGCTTCACTCAAAGGCCTTGACGAGGTCATCATCGACCACATGTACGGCCTCCAGGGACTCTGGGCTCCCCAGTTTGTGAAAGGACAGCCGGTAAATGTAAAAGTCAGCTGCCCTGTTTATGGTGAAATCAGTCAATGGTAAAGATATGAGACGTTTATTCTCCCTTATTCTAGCTTTTTTCTGCGCCCAGTTCATCCTCGGGGCAGTGACCTATAAAAGCACCGATATAAAAGCAGGCGACTATGTGGTATGGGATGCCCAGCGCCGAATTTTCAAGGCCATCGACGGCGGATTCCGCGGTGCGCCGGCCGCCACTCGCAATTGGACGATTGAGGAGCATTCCAAGGACAAAGCCTATTGCTGGTACCTGAACGAGGCTGACATCATCATTGTTCAGCCTCTGGAGAAGACCAAGGAAAGATACGTACGCATCATCATCGCCCTTTAACGGGAAACTTCGGTACAGCCGCTAAATCAGCGAAACAAGCAGAAACACGAAATGAGCGATAATTCCGGCGCACAGGCCAGCAATGGCGTGTGCGCCGATTGCTTTGGATATGACCTTGCGGTAGCCCAGGCTGTCCAGCATGGCGGTGTGCGTGCTAAGAAAGCCGCTCCAGCACATGCCGATGGCGGTGAACACGGCGATGGCATTGCCGTCAAGGATTCCGGCCGCATCAAAGGTGGGAAGAAGTCCCAGCGAAGCGCCCACGGCGCCGAGGGCGGTCATCGGGAAGGCGATGAGTTCCATGTGCTCGAAGCCGAAGAGCCATTCGAACACCCAGTGAATCTTTTCGGCCAGCCAAGGGAGGATGGGAACGCCCTGCGAAGACGTGCCGTTGTAAACTCCGCCGTCTCCGGGGCCGAAGGTAATCATAATCACCGCAGTAGTGATAATCAGCACGCCGGGGATAATCTGAAGGCCAAGTTCCACACCGTTCTTGCCACCGTCAAGGATGGCATTGAGAAAGCGCATAAAGATGCCGTCTTTCTTTTCATTCTCCAGATGTTCCGCGCGGATCTCTTCGGCCAGTTTCTCCTGCACCGGGGCGTCCAGCTCCGGATAAGCTTTGAGGCAGCTTCGCTGCATAAGGCGGGTCGATATGATTGAGCCGCAGAAAGCGCCGAAAAGGCCCACCAGGGCACCTGTGAGATGGCCGTAGCCTATCATGGTGATTATAACCACGAAGCCCATTCCGAAGGCAGTGCCGAAGTTGGTGAGCGAAATAAGCTGGTACTTCTTGAAATAGGCGCTGAAAGTCTTGTCCTTTGAAAGGGCGATTATGGCGGGGTTGTCGCTCAGGAAAGTCATGACTGCTCCAAGGGCAGCCACGCCGGGAAGATTGTAAAGCGGCTTCATCAGAGGCCTTAGGAACTTCTCCAGCAGAGTCACTACGCCGAATTCCGACATCAGCTTTGACAGCGCACCGGTAAGGACTGTGATGCCCATCAGATAGAATACGGTGTTCAGAAGCAGGTCGTGAGCCGTATTCATGATGGTTTTTAGCATATTGCCGCCACCCATCCGTGAACCAAGTAGGGCAAATACCAGAATAAGAAGCGTGAGGAAGACCAGTGCTTCCACCGTAGAACGCTGCGAGCTTTTTAGTTTCATAGATGTATATGAGGTTAGCTGAGACAAAGGTAGTAAAAAAAGCCGTGCATAAAGCTTTTTTAATTATCTTTGTACTGCTATGAAATATATCCTGTCTATTCTACTCGCAGTGTCCGTATGCCTGGGCACCTCCGCCGCACCTGTCGGCAATCAAATCCCTTTACCGGAGTATCCGCGCCCCCAGCTTGTAAGAGAGCAGTGGCTCAACCTCAACGGCAACTGGTCATACGCCATACTGCCCCAGGGCACGGAATTCGTCACTCCGGAAGGTGAAATCGTGGTCCCCTTCTGCGCGGAATCAAGCCTGTCCGGCGTAAAACGCAGAGTAGGGAAAGACAACGTACTCTGGTACGAGCGCAGCTTCAAGCTGCCGTCGGCCTGGCGCGGCAAAAAGATACTGCTGAACTTTGGCGCAGTTGACTGGAAGGCCGATGTCTGGGTAAACGGCAAGCATGTAGGACAGCACACGGGCGGATATACCGCCTTCAGTTTCGATATCACCGGCGCCCTTAAGCGGAGCGGCAAGCAGACAGTGCGCGTGAGGGTGGAAGATGCCACTGACGACAGCTTCCAGCCCCGCGGAAAGCAGGTCTCGAAGCCAAGCGGCATCTGGTACACTCCCGTCACCGGAATTTGGCAGACCGTATGGCTGGAGCCCGTAAGCCCTAAGGCACACGTGCTTTCTTACGAGCCCGTCTGGAACCAGGCCGACAGCACCCTTCGTGTGAATGTGCTCGCCAGCGGCGACTGGGACACGGCAAGCGTCACTCTTAGGGACGGAACGGAGACAGTCGGCACCGGAACCGGCGTAAAGGACGGCAGCGTCGTCATCAAAGTTGCCCATCCTAAGCTCTGGAGCCCGGAAAATCCATTCCTATATCCCATGCGGATCGAGCTCTACAAGGCCGGCATCCGCATCGAAGGCGTGGAAGCATACACCTGCCTCAGAACCGTCGGCACTAAGTACGACGATAAAATCGACAATCGGCACAATGCTTATAAACGCCTGAGTCTGAACGACGAGCGCATTTTCATGTTTGGCCCGCTGGACCAGGGATGGTGGCAGGAAGGACTCTACACCGCCCCTTCCGACGAAGCACTGCGCTATGATGTCGAAAAAGTAAAGCAGTGGGGATGGAATACCATCCGCAAGCACATCAAGGTGGAGCCTGCGCGCTGGTACTACTGGTGCGACAAGCTTGGCATACTCGTATGGCAGGACATGCCCTGCATCGGCGACCACGGCCGGCGCGAAGGGCGCAGCGAGGAAATCAGAATCCGCACCAAAAACAAATGGTCCGGGGACAGCCTCCTGGGAGGCAACGACTGCGACCTCCCCCAGGAAGCCAAGGACAATTTCTACAAAGAATGGGGCGAGATTATCGACCAGTTCAAGACCTTCCAGTGCATCGCCGTATGGGTCCCCTTCAACGAGGCCTGGGGGCAGTTCGACACCAAAAAGGTAGTGGAATTCACAAAGGAGAAAGACCCCACGCGCCTTATCAACGAGGCCTCCGGCGGCAACTACGAACTCTGCGGCGACATCCTGGACGTCCACAATTACGCCTGCCCGGCCATGAACGTCTTCGAGCGCAAGAAAGTCTGCGTCCTTGGCGAATACGGCGGTTTAGGATATCCCATACCCGGTCACCTCTGGCAGGAGGACAAGAACTGGGGATACGGCAAGGTCCTCTCCAGCAGCGAAGAACTGCTGAGCCTCTATACAAATTTTGCCGATATGCTCAAGACCTTCATCGGTACAGGATGCGCAGCGGCTATCTATACCCAGATTTCGGACGTAGAGATAGAAGTCAACGGAATTATGACATACGACAGGGAGGTTATAAAAGTGGACGAAGAACGCTTCGCCGCCGTCAACCGCAGTGTAATCCAATCCCTTAAGAAGTAAAGCCCATGTCAAGACGCAAGAACAGCCCCAACCGGAAAAACCACAAGAAAAAGACCCGCATAGTCCCGGAATACGAAGGAAAAGTGCTGATGTCGCGGGACGGATTCATCTTCGTGCGCATCGAAGGACAGGATGAAGACGTTTACGTTAAAGCCTCCAAAACCCGCGGCGCCCTTCACGGAGACACAGTGCGCGTAGCAGTTACGCAGGAGCGCACCGGCAATGTCAAGCGCCGCAGCGGCGAAGTTGTGGCCATAGTGGAAAGGTCCAATCGGCCCTTTGTCGGGATACTGCATATTGTCGGCAAGCAGGCTTGGGTGCTGATGAGCTCAAAGACAATGCCTTACGACATTTCCGTACCCATCCCTGAAGGCGGCGTGCGGGGGATGAAGGTGGCCGCTGTGGTGGACGGCTGGGACAAAGGCTTCACCGCTCCCTACGGCCATGTCGTGGACGTCCTCGGCATGCCGGGCGAAAACGAGACCGAGATGCACGCCATCCTCTCAGAGTTCGGCCTCCCCTACCGCTTCGAAAAGTCGGTCGAAAATGCTGCCGATTCAATCTCCGAGGTCATCACGGACCAGGACCGCGCAGGTCGCCGGGACTTCCGTAAAGTGCTCACTTTCACCATCGACCCCACCGACGCCAAAGACTACGACGACGCCCTCAGCTTCCGGAAACTCCCCAACGGCAACTACGAAGTCGGCGTCCATATTGCCGATGTCACCTGGTACGTAAAGCCCGGATCGGCCGTTGACAAAGAGGCGCAGGAGCGCGGCACATCCGTCTATCTTGTGGACCGCACGGTTCCCATGCTTCCCGAAAAGCTCTCCAACAAGCTCTGCTCCCTAAGGCCGAATGAGGAAAAGCTCACATTCTCAGCCGTTTTCGAGCTCACCCCCCATGCGAAAGTGCTGAATCCCTGGTTCGGGCGCACGGAAATAATATCCGACTACCGCTTCGACTACGAAGGCGCCCAGGCCATCATCGAAGCAGGCGAAGACGCTATGAATCAAGAGTTTGGCGCCGGCACGGAATGCGGCATAGTCCCTGCCGATGTGAAAGAGGCGGTGCTGGTGCTCAACAAACTGGCCCTGCAGCTGCGCAAAAGGCGTTTTGCCGCCGGCGCAGTGAATTTCGAAAGGCCGGAAATGAAGGTAGAGGTAGATGCTTCGGGCAAACCCATCGGCGTTCACCAGAAATTCTCCAAAGAGGCCAACTGGCTCATCGAAGAATTCATGCTGCTGGCAAACCGCTCCGTCGCCGAATGGGTGGCCACAGGAGGAAAATTCAACGGCAAGGCGCAGGCCAAGGCCAAAACCTTCGTCTATCGCGTGCACGACGAACCCAACATGGAAAAACTCGCCGGCCTGCGCGATTTCGCAGGGCACTTCGGCTATAAGATGGCCCCTATCGAAGGCGGCCGGGACGTTGCAAAGGCGCTGAACGGACTCATGGCATCGGCCTCCGAGAAGCCGGAGTTTGCCGCCATCCAGATTCTGGCGCTGCGCTCCATGGCAAAGGCTTGCTACTCAGTTGATAACATCGGCCACTATGGGCTGGCGTTCAATTTCTATACTCACTTCACTTCGCCCATCCGCCGCTACCCGGACATGATGGTGCACCGGCTGCTTTCGCAGTACCTCGCAGGAGGGGATTCAGCATCGGCCGATTACTATGCCCTGCAGTGCAAACATGCCTCAGAGCGCGAAGTAGTAGCCGCCGAGGCCGAACGTGAAAGCATCAAATACAAGATGGTCGAGTTCATGCAGGACAAGATCGGCCAGGAGTTCGACGGACACGTTTCGGGCGTCACGGAATGGGGCATCTACGTGGAGATCGAGCCCACAAAGATCGAGGGCATGATCCCCTACCGCACGATAAAGAGCGACTTCTTCATTTACGACGAAGAGCATTACAGAGCAGTAGGCCGACGCTCCCACCGCTCCATCCGCCTTGGAGACCCGCTGCGCATCCGCGTAAAAGCCACATCCCTGGAGCAAAAGCTTCTGGACTACGAGCTGGTGGAAGATGTCAATGACGGCGGCGCCTCATCGACTGGAACAGATTGAGTTTACTTTTGGACGAAGGAATAAAACACTTCGCAAAGCTTCCTGCTTAGTTACTGTCGAGATTCATTTTCCCCCGGTAACTGATGTCCTCCCTGTTCCGCGGATGTACAAAGATATCGGCAGATCCATCCTCAAATACCGTGATGGTGTAGATGATGATATCTTCATCATTGTTCGTAGAGAGGGTGATGGTGCGTCTGTCCTTTTTCCAGCCGCTGTCGCTGTACTGGTCGATACTGTCCTCGAAGGTAAGGACTTTACCACCTCCATAAGGAACATTATAGGCTACTCCGAAATACGGCAGGTTGGACTGGATGGCGCTCCCGTCCACGGAAAGCGAATAGGTCCCCGATACGGACTTGCCGGAACCGCGGCGGGGCATCATGTAGTCGATATCTATCCGGTATGATTGCTTCTCAAGGCATTGCTCCAGCTTGAGCCTTGCGGCAGCTTTTTCTTCCGGGGACTGCCGGAGAGCTGCGCAGCCGGACAGGAGAAGAGCCAGGATGGCAAAGCAAGTGCGTGTAATTGGATTCATAACTGATTTTGTCTTTTTACGGCCTCCGCATAGAATGCCCTGCGGTTGTCTTGCGTGATGTGGTAAGTGGATAAGCGGAAATCCTCCTTAAGCCCATCGGCAAGATTGCATACGAACAGGTCGTTGATGTCCGCCAGGTACAGCCGGTCATAACGGATATCAAGATATTTCTGTAACGAGATGGTGTAATTCATCGCCTTAATGGCATCAGCCTCCCGCAGGTTCTCCCTATTGAAAACATACAGCCCCATCTTGTCAAACCTTCCGTAGAATCCGTTTCCCACCTTGGACACCTTGCTCTCTATGATCCTCCTGAGGGGAAGCGCCATCGACCAATAAGAGAACTCCTTCGTGCCGATGTAGCGGCCTTTCTCCAGTCCATAGGCATAGCCGTTCTCCATGATAAGGTCAAAATCGGCATCTTCCGGAGCCGGGGTGATGCCTGCGATATCTTTCAGAAGGGCGTCTTCCGCCTTTTTGCTTTCCTCCATGGCACGGGTAACCTCTATGCCGATGGAGTGGCCGTCCTCGCTCTGGAGGTCGGGGCGGTCAATGTTCACAAGACAGTCGAACTCGCTCCCTAGTATGGTCGAGAGTGTAATCTGGGCGTACCGCTCGAAAAAACATGTGCCAAAAGGACGCGTATCCATAACTTATTCAGATAGAAAGCCGGAGAGAATAGCCGTTATCCCATTCTTCGGGACTCATAGTGACTGCGGGTCTTATATATCTCTTTTCTTCGTCACAAGCAATTCAGGTTTGTCAGTCGCAATGATATCTACCCCGAGACGGATGGCTTGCCCATTGGGCCGTAAGTATAACTGCATGATATCTACGGGCTTTTATCCTGCGAATTTACTGAAAATCCGCCGAATGAGATAATCAATCCGACGGAATCTCATTCTTAAACCTCTTGCGGTTATAGGCCTTCTTTGATTTCTGCAGGACCTTTCGGAAAGAAACGGGCTTTCCATGCTGCTCGATCTCCTCCAGGCGGGCAGCCCTCCGGTTGGCAAGAATCTTGCCCGGTTTACTCCAAGCCGGCACAAATTAAACCAGAAACAGACCATGTCATTCAATAAACACGATATCGACCGTGATGCCTGCCAGCTTTTCAGTGCCCAGGCATCGAAAGGCTAAGACTGGTGGTGGCATTCCTTCACCGCCCATGATGCCGAAACCGGCGAGGCGAAGCCCTTTTTCATCGAATTCTTCCTGTGCAATCCGGCACTGAGCGGAGACGAACCCGTCTTCGGCCAGATTCCCGGGAAGCCGCAGAAACCTTCTTATTTGATGGTGAAGGCCGGTGCCTGGGGCGAGGATGCCGCGCAGCTTCACCGCTTCTTCGGCTGGAAGAAAATCAAGGTGGACTGGGGCGTGCCCTTTCCGGGAAGATGATTACCGATATCACCTGCGAGAAGAAAGACATGCTTCTGGTGAACTATGAGGCCCCTGACGGGCAGAAGCGCCACAACCGCCTCTGGAACGGAGGAAACGGGCGGGGAACCGTCCAACTTTTCGACCTGAAAGGAAATCTCATCGACCGCATCCATGCTGAGAATGTCGGATGTGAATACGGGGAATACTTTTAGACATCCCGGACCACCTCGCAACTATTTCAGGATGACTGACAAAATGGGATTCATTCATAGACTTGCACATTTTTTGCAATTCGTTGGAAATAAATTGCTACATTTGCAAACGAGCCTGCATCCCTTATGCAGAACCAGTTAAAAAGGAGAACCGTATTATGGCAAAGCCTATCAAAGAAACCCCCGTCCTTTATGACGAGGATGCCTACCGCTTCGAAATGGCGGCCCAGAATGTCGTTCCCCTTCCCAAAGAGGAACGAGAGGCTATTTGGAAAGCCTACGAGGAAGTGAAGTCTTGGTGTGCGCCGGGTGTTTTATGAAACCTCTGATAAGAAATTTCATCCCCGGGAAAGATTCCCTCAACACATTCGACTGCGGTAAGCCCGACCTAAACAATTTCCTGCTTGAAACGGGAGATGACACGCCCAATGCCACGAAGTACGAGCGCGAACATCTCTCGAAGACTTATATTGTCGAGGACCAGGAGACCAACCAGACACTTGCCTATTTCAGCCTTGCCTGCGACAAGATTGAACGCGCAGTTTCTGACCCCGCTATCTGGAACAGGCTTTCTCGCAAGATTCCTAACGCCAAAAGGCGGTCTTCCTATCCAGCAATAAAAATTGGCCGTCTGGCTGTATCTAAGGATGCCCAGGGCAGCGGTTTGGGACAGATGATACTTTCCTTCATCAAGGGGACCTTCTTCGGTTCCTCAAAAGTGGGTTGCCGCTACCTTACTGTTGATGCTTATCTGGATGCAGAGAATTTCTACTCAAAGTGTAATTTCAGCCCGCTGGTTATTCCGGAACCCGACGATGAAACCGTCCTGATGTTCTTCGATTTGATGAGCATGAAGGAGTAGCAATTGGCTCATAAGGGCTCATCGAAGTTTGCAACTTTAGTAATACAGATAGATCATGGACGGAAATAATAGGCGGTTTATTCATAAATACATCTTGTTCCAGCTGTAGACTCCGAACGTCAACAGGATACCTAGAACGGTTGCCAAGAATCCGGGAATGAATGCCCGCAGGAACGATTTGGCTGATTCCTTCATTGGTTTACAATTCTTTAGGATTGTACTTTAATGCATCTGACGGCCACCCCTCCAGGTTATGCCCGGTGTCGAGAGTGCGGACAGTCGCCATCTCGTCATCGGAAAGACAGAAGTCGAAGACATCCATGTTCTGAATCATCCTCTCCTTATGGACGGACTTCGGAATGACGATGATGTCCTGCTGGATGAGGAAACGCAGCGCCACCTGGGCGGCAGTCTTTCCGTGCGCGGCACCAACTTCTGTGAGCACCGGATTGGTAAAGATACCATTCATGCCTTCGGCCAGGGGACCCCATGATTCCACTGCGGTTCCGTGCTCCGCCATCAGCTGAACCATCGGCCTCTGCTGGTAGAAGACATGGGTCTCGATCTGATTGACGGCAGGTTTGACGGCAGCGTTCTTAACCAGCGCCTCATAGGTCTTGGGATAGAAGTTGGAGATGCCGATACTGCGAAGATACCCTTCTTTAACCAGGTCTTCAAACGCGGCCCAAATCTCCCTGTCATTCCCCATCGGCCAGTGGATAAGCATGAGGTCAAGATAGTCCAACTTCATGCGACGGAGTGAGCCTTTAACGTTCTCTTTGGCCTGCTCGTAAGAAGGACGGGACTGGCAGAGCTTGGAGGTGATGAAGAACTCGTCCCGGGGGATGCCGGACTTGCGGACTGCCGATGCAACCATGGCCTCGTTCTCATAGTACTGTGCCGTATCCAGCGAGCGGTAGCCGACGCTGATGGCGTCAAGAACACAACGTTCTGTAACGGACGGGTCCACCATATAGACGCCGTATCCGAGAATTGGCATCTTGATGCCGTTATTGAGGGTGATTGTCTCCATATTAGAAATTAATCTCTATGGGTTTAGCAGTAAACGAACTGATGGTGGCTTTTGCGTCCTTGAGGAAATAGACGGCGGTGTTTCCGTCGTTCTCGTCATATATGCTCCTGAGCCCTGGATTGGCATCCAGCATGGCCTTCTTCACTTCCACGCGTGGGTCTTCCACGAGCGTTGCGCTGATGCGGAGCCAGCGGCCTTCATCGGCCTTGTATGCGCAGATGGCAACCTTGGGATTGGCCGCAATCTGTTTTGCGACGTTCTTGACATGTCCGGTCTGGATATAGAGTTTACCCTCGATGATCTCGGCCGTGCCGAAGGGACGCACCTGGGGAGCGTCGCCGTCCACCGTGGCGAGGAAATATACGCCTGCCTCGTGCAGGAAATCTCTTACTCTTTGCATGTTATCTTGGTTTTTCGATGTGTATTCAGAAGGGTTTACGGAGACCTCATTTTTGCTCGAAGGCTGGCCGCAGGCTGCTACTATCAGTACGGCGACAGCAATAAGAACGATTCTTTTCATGGTTATGGGCTTTTATCTTGCGAATTTACTGAAAATCCGCCGGATGAGAAAATCAATCCGACGGAATCTCCTTCTTAAACCTCTTACGGTTATAGGCCTTCTTTGATTTCTGCAGGACCTTCCGGAAAGAAACGGGCTTCCCATGCTGCTCGATTTCTTCCAAGCGGGCAGCCCTCCGGTTGGCCAGCATGGAGTCGGCCTCTGTGATGCGGAGTTTCTTCTTTGTTTTGAATGGTATCTTTCCCATGTATCAATGTTTAGGCTTCATAGCACTGCTTGCTGTTTCTTGTCATAATGTTGCGTTTATATCTTGACAAAGATACCACAATGCCCTCGCGCACGTGGGTATAATTCCCTTAAGTTGTTGTGATACAGCCACTTATACATATTACTCCCGGCAGAATTACTAGGAGCAAATCGTATAAGTAGCTTTAATCTTATATAATTAATGCTTTTTCGGAAATTATCCTGAATTGTTTGTTATACTAAACAAAAATTACTATTTTTGCATACGATAAATTACAAATATGAGTAAGGACACATTTGGAAAGATGATGCCTAGGGCTTTGACGCAGCAGTTGCAGCTTATGGGTGAGCAGATTATGCTGGCACGTAAGCGCAGGCATCTCTCTATGCAGGATATAGCAGACAGGGCAACGGTGACACGGCTGACTGTCTCCAAGGTAGAACACGGTGACCCCAGAGTGGCGATGGGTATCTATGCACGTGTCCTCTTTGCTTTGAATCTGGAGAAAGACATCTCGCTGCTGGCTGCCGACGATGCACTTGGCCACCAACTTCAAGATGCTGAATTGCTGAGGAAATGAAAAGAATAACTGTTTACGCAGATTTCAACTTCCTTGCGTCACTTGCTAGACATAAAATCGGGACACCTGCAAATCTCCGGGTATAAATATTTGTAGAAACTGGGTATGTGGGGTTAGTGAAAGAAAATGTTTATATTTGTAAACTTAAATTGTGTTTATGGCGCTAAAACATTTTAACCGCATTTTCAACTTTAACTGGTCCCGCTTGATGCCCGGAACTGAAAGCCTGGGTAAAGCGGCCGCAAGTTTATTGATTATAAGCTGCTTAGCTGGCTGTTCAAGCAAGGAATTACTATATAAGGACGCAAATCTGCCGGCCGAAATCAGGGCGGAAGATTTGCTGAAACGCATGACCCTGGAAGAAAAATTAGGACAGCTTCTATGTCCCCTGGGCTGGCCGATGTACGAAAAGGTGACCCCCGATCAAGTCGGGGGTGACGGGGCCGGCCAGGCAACGGTCACCATATCGGACAAATACCGCGACTTTATCCAAAACAAGCACGGAGGCATGCTGTGGGCCACTTTCAGGGCCGATCCCTGGACCCAAAAGACCCTGGAAACCGGTCTGGATCCGCAGTTGGCCGCTAAGGCATACAACGCTCTGCAGCACTACGCGATAGATTCAACGCGTCTCGGAATCCCCATCATTCTGGCGGAGGAAGCGCCGCACGGACACATGGCCATCGGCACAACTGTGTTTCCTACTTCCATCGGCCTCAGCGCCACTTGGGACACTGAGCTTGTCCAAAAGGTTGGCGAAGTGATTGGAGATGAGCTTAAAGCGCAGGGCGGCAACATCGGCTACGGGCCGGTGATAGACCTTAGCCGCGAGCCAAGATGGTCGCGCGTAGAAGAGACTTACGGCGAGGACATGTTCCTCACCTCCGAGATGGCATCGGCAATGGTGCGCGGAACCAGCTCCAGAGGCATCATTTCCACTCTCAAGCACTTTGTCGCATACGGCATCCCTGAGGGCGGACACAACGGCAGCCCTTCGCACATCGGCCTCAGAGACTTGGAAGAGAATGTTTTACCTACTTTCAAGGCGGCCATCGACGCCGGCGCGCTAAGCGTGATGACCAGCTATAACACCATCGACGGCGTGCCATCGACCTGCAACAAGGACCTGCTCACCGGCGTGCTTCGTGACAAATGGAATTTCAAAGGCTTCGTAGTGAGCGACCTCGAGAGCATCGACGGCATCGCCGGCAGCCACCACGTCGCCAAAGACAAGCAGCAAGCGGGCGAAATGGCCCTGGAAGCAGGCGTGGACGTGGACCTTGGCGCCAACTGCTTCAGCCTCCTCAAGGAAAGCGTGGAGAGCGGCCGCTTGAGCATGAAAACCATCGACCAGGCGGTCAAGCGCGTGCTAATGAGAAAATTCGAGGCCGGCCTGTTCGACAACCCCTACCTCCCGGAAGGTTCGGGGGCCGATGTCCGCAGCCGCTCAAACCTGGAAGTAGCCGCCCAGGCCGCCAGGGAAAGTGCCACGCTGCTGAAGAACAACGGCTTGCTGCCACTGAAAAAAGGCACCCGCATCGCCCTTATCGGCCCAAATGCGCACAATCAGTACAACCAGCTCGGGGACTACACTGCCCCTCAGGCCGATGAGAACGTAATCACCATGCTGGAAGGCCTGCAAAACGCCGGAGCGTCAGTCACTTACGTAAAGGGATGCGCCATTCGCGATACCCGCAGCAACACCATTGCCGATGCAGTCAGGGCAGCCCGCAGCTCGGATGTGACCGTCGCCGTAGTGGGAGGCTCATCGGCCAGAGATTTCAAGACAAAATATATTGACACAGGCGCCGCCGTCGTGGACAAGGACGCAGTCTCCGACATGGAGGCAGGCGAAGGCTTCGACCGCAGCACCCTGGGGCTCCTCGGCCTGCAGAACGACCTCCTCAAAGCGCTGAAAGCCACCGGGAAACCGCTGGTGGTAGTGTATATCGAAGGCCGTCCGCTGGACAAGAACTGGGCGGCAGAAAATGCCGATGCCCTCCTCACCCTCTGGTACCCCGGCGGCGAAGGCGGCACGGCCCTTGCCGATGTCCTCCTGGGCCGATACAACCCCGCCGGACGCCTGAGCGTGAGTGTCCCCCGCAGCGTGGGACAGCTGCCGGTTTACTATAACAGGAAAGTACCCAACAGCCACGACTACGTGGAAGAAAGCGCAGAGCCGCTGTTCCCGTTCGGCTATGGGCTTAGCTATACGAAGTTTGAGTATAGCAATATGAGATTCCTCGGCTTCGCTCGGAATGACAAGAAGGAAGCGAGGAATGACAATGGCGCCCAAAATGACAAGGCCGATACGGCGTTTGCCGGCGTTTCTGTGGTTATTACCAATGCCGGGGAGATGGACGGAGATGAGGTTGTGCAGGTGTATATCCGGGACCTTGTCGCCTCTACCGCAAGGCCGCGGAAACAGCTTTGCGCCTTCAAGCGCGTGCACGTCAAAGCCGGAGAGACCGTAACCGTCGAGCTGCCGCTGCAGCGCAGCGCTTTCGAGCTGGTGAACCCTCAGATGGAAAGAGTCGTCGAACCCGGCGAATTTGAGCTTCAAATCGGCACATCATCGGCCGATATCCGCCTCACGCAAACAATCGAAATAAAATAACCACTTGAATATGATGAAAAAATCTTTTATCCTCCTTGCATCGATGCTAACGGGATGCCTGGCCGCTCAGGCTCAGGAACTTCCTTACTGGCAGGACACTCAGACAACATCCGTAAATGCCAACACAAAGCGCACCGAGGTTATCTACTATGCCACGCGTGAAGACGCCCTGACAAAAGGCTTCCGTGAGAGCGAAAACTACATCGGCCTCAACGGAACATGGGACTTCAAATATTTTGACGACCACAAAAAGATAGCCGTCCCGGATACATGGGATAAAATTGCAGTACCCGCAAACTGGGAGACTCAGGGCTGGGGCACAGCCATTTACACAAACCACAAATACGATTTCTGCCCCGACAACCCGCAGCCACCGGTGCTGCCGGAAACCTTCCCCGGCGCCCTTTACCACCGCAGCTTCAACGTTCCCGAATCCTGGAAAGGACGTGAGGTTTTCCTTAACCTCTGCGGCACCAAGAGCGGCACATACGTGTACGTGAACGGCAAGGAGATCGGCTATGCCGAAGACTCCAAGAGCCTTGCCCGGTACAATATCACATCGGCCCTCAAAGAAGGTGAGAATGAGCTGCTTCTGAAGATTTACCGCTACTCGGCAGGCTCGTTCCTTGAGTGCCAGGACTTCTGGAGAATCTCCGGCATAGAGCGCGACGTTTACCTCTCCAGCGAGGCCAAGGACACAGGCTTCGACTTCAGCGTAGTATCCACCCTGACCGAAGACCTTGGAACCGGCATCTTCAAGCTGAAAATGCACTCCGAGGCCCCTACGGAGGTGTCGTACGAGCTTCTTGACAAAGACGGCCAGGCTGTTGCCGATGCCAGCTTCGAATTCAACGGCCACATGGCTACGGTCACCGACAGCATCCCCGGCGTACGCCTCTGGAGCGCTGAAACGCCTGAGCTTTACACCCTCCTGCTCAAAGTGAACGGCGAATACACCCGCTTCCACGTAGGCTTCCGCCGTATCGAAATCAAGGCCGCAAAAGACGGCGACAGGGACGTCAAAGCCTTCTTCCTCAACGGTCAGCCCATTAAATTCAAAGGCGTAAACCTGCACGAGCACAACCCCTACACCGGCCACTATATCACCAAGGAAAACATCCTTGAGGATCTGCAGCTGATGAAACTCTGCAACATCAACGCAATCCGTACTTGCCACTACCCTCAGCCCAGAGAATTCTACGAGCTCTGCGACTCCCTCGGCTTCTATGTATATGACGAAGCCAACATCGAAAGCCACGGCATGTACTACCATCCGGACCACACCCTCGGCAACAAACCCGAATGGCTCACAAAGCATGTGGACCGCACCCTTAACATGTACCGCCGCACTGCCAATTACCCTTGCGTAACCCTTCTCTCGCTTGGCAACGAAGCCGGCAACGGCGTCAACTTCTACGCCACCTACAAGCTTCTCAAGGAACTGGAGGCCGACGGTCAGAACCGTCCTGTAGTGTATGAAAGGGCGGAGTACGACTGGAACACCGACTTCCTGAACCCCATGTACCCCGGTACCGACTGGCTGCGCAGGATGGGCGAAAGCTACAGCGCCAAACCTATCGCCCTCTGCGAATATTCCCACGCAATGGGCAACTCCAACGGCTCCATCGACTGGCAGTGGGACCAGTTCTACGCCCACACTCACCTGCAGGGCGGCTTTATCTGGGACTGGGTGGACCAGGGCCTCTACGATAAGGAAAGAGTCTGGACCTACGGCGGCGACTATGGAAACGAAATGCCCTCGGACGGCAACTTCCTCTGCAACGGTCTCGTCAACCCGGACCGCGACCCTCACCCCGGTTTCTACGAAGTAAAACACGTTTACCAAAATATCGACATCAGGCCGATTGACATTGAAAAAGGCATCTTCGAGGTCTTCAACCGCCACTATTTCACCAGCTTGGACGGCTACACCATCAAGTGGTGGGTAGAGCGCAACGGCAAAAAGCCCTTCTGGTGGCGCACCCACAAACTGCACCTGACGACAGCCCCGCAGACGGCCGAGCAGATTACCGTCAAACTCCCCCGCATGCGTAAGGCCGCCGAGTACCGCATCTTCTTCGAAGTCATCGTCAAGGACGCCCAGCCGCTCCTTCCGGGAGGCACCGTCATCGCCAACAACGAGGCTCTGATTAAAGACACATCGGCCCCTAAGGAACTGGTCAACAAGGGGAAAGTGAGCTTCACCGACGGCGACACGCAGCTTGTCGTACGCTCGGCAAAGGCCGAACTTATCTTCGACAAGACCACCGGCACCGTAAAGAGCTGGAAGGTGAAGGGACGCGACGTCGTGAACCCCGACTTCGGCCTGAAGCCCAATTTCTGGAGAGCGCCCGTAGATAACGACTACGGCAACGGCGAGCCTCTGCGCGCCCAGCGTTTCAAACACCCCGCCAATCCCGACATGGTGAGTGCAGAAAGCCTTGCCGACGGCAGCGTAGCCATCACGGTCACAGGCAAGGACGTCCGCGCCAAGGAAGTGTACACCTTCTTTGCCGACGGTACCCTGAAGATTGACGTAGCCACCGCCCCCGCAGAAGGTTTGCCCACCGGAGACGGCTACCACGTGCGTGTGGAAATCCCCCGCCTGGGCATCCGCTTCCACGTTCCCGGCGAAGCTTTCCGCTACTTCGGCCGCGGCCCTGTGGAGAACTACTGGGACCGCAGCAGCTGCACCTTCAAGAGCATCTTCAAGAGCACTGCATCGGCCGAATTCTATCCTTACGTAAGGCCTCAGGAGACCGGTCACCACACGGAGGTGAGCTGGCTGGAAGTTGACGGACTCAAGATTGTCTCCTCCGCTCCCTTCGAATTCAACGTCCTCCGCCAGACAGTGGAAGACCTGGACTGCGAAGAAGCGACCGACCGTCCCTACCAATGGAATTATTTCAGGGCCGATGAGGACCACTCCGCCGAAGCCGGCCGCAACCGTGTCCGCCGCCAGACTCACATCAGCGACGTTCCCGTGCGCGACTTTACGGAGGTTTGCATCGACTATAAGATGACAGGCCTGGGCGGCTACGACAGCTGGGGTGCCCGCCCGGAAAAAGACCTCACCCTTTGGGCCGACACAGCTTACAGCTACTCCTTCACGCTGATTCCCAGATAATTTAAAAGATAACCTGCTTCAACGCGCCAGTCGCTCCGCTGGTCCTATTCCGGGCAAATGTCGCTTATGAAGCAGGTTATTTTTACATTTTAAAAAAGTATTTGTATATTTGTAGCGCTAAAACGTTTTATTCAAAATAACAGATGAAATCTGTCATCAAATCCCTGGCCCTTATGGCCATCGCATTGGCTTTCGGCTGCACCTGCACGCCAGAGGCCAACCAAAATTCACAAGAAAACAAGGAAGTAGCCGTCACGGGCGTCATTCTCACCCGCACAGAATTGTCTCTGGGAGCCGGCGACAGCTTTACGCTCAAAGCCAGAGTCGTGCCTGCAAATGCTACAAATCAGACACTTCTATGGAGCAGCTCGGATGAGAGCATCGTCACCATAGACGCACAAAGCGGCGAAGGCAGGGCAGTGGACGAAGGAAATGCCACCGTAAGCGTAAAAACTGCCGAGGGAGGCTTTACCGCCAGTTGCGAAATAACTGTAGTGGGCCACTGGACTCCGTCACCGGACCCGGAACCCGACCCCAATCCAAACCCGCAGCCCGACCCTTCAGACCCCGGGGCTCCCGCAGCTTATGGTGCCGTTCCGTCGGCCGGACAGCTGGCATGGCAGAAGAGGGAAATGCTTATGTTCTACCACTTCGGCCAGGCTACTTTCTCCGGATACGACGGGGAAAATGAAGGCATAGACTGGAGCGAGGAAATGCTTCTGAACAACTACACCCCTACGGCAATCGATGCCGATCAGTGGGTTAAAACCGCTGCCGACAACGGGTTCAAAGAAGTGATCCTCACCGCCAAACACCACGACGGCTTCTGCCTCTGGGACAACCCCGAAAGCACCACCGACGTCGCCAATTCCAAAGCCAAGAACCATACGGACGTAGTCAAAGCCGTGCGCGACGCCTGCAATAAATACGGCGTAGCGATGGGTATCTACCTCTCCCCCTGGGACCGTATGATTGAGATAAGCGGCAAGTCCACGCAGGAATACGAGAAGATGTACAAGAGCTCGGCCAAAGACCTCATGACAAAATATTCTCCCGTCGTGGAATTCTGGCTGGACGGCAACCATGCCGGCAACTTTGACTGGCCCTCGGTGCACGAGGCTATCCTGGGCGTGAATCCGGACTGCGTCATCTTCTCCGACGGCGGCCCCGGCTGCCGCTGGGTAGGCAACGAGAACGGTGCCGCAGGCGAGACCAACTGGAGCACCCTGAACGTAGAAAGCCGCGGCATCACTCCCGGTCATGCCGGCAACAATTATGAAACCGTCCTGGGCAGCGGCGACCGAAACGGCGAATCCTGGGTACCGGCCGAATGCGACTTCTCCATCCAGGACATCGGCGACCGCGACGGCTGGTTCTACGACCCCAGCGACAATGTCAAGAGCGCGAAGGACCTGATGCGCATCTACTACACCAGCGTCGGCCGCAACGGCGTGTTCCTGATGAACGTACCTCCGGACCGCAGCGGCGTCATCGGCAGCAAGGAAAAGACTGTCATTGAGGAGTTTACGCGCATGCGCAAGCAGATTTTCAACACCAACCTTGCCGACGGTGCCACGGCATCGGCCTCGAATGTGCGCGGAAACTACAGCGGATATGCCGCCCAGAACATGCTTGACGGCAATTACGACAGCTACTTCGCCACCGACGACGCCGTAAAGACCGTGGATATCGAGCTGCAGCTCGCCGGCAGCAAGACCTTCAACCGCGTTATGCTGCAGGAGTACATTCCGCTCGGACAGAGGGTGGAAAGTTTCACTGTACAGGTAAAGAAAAACGGCTCCTGGAGCAACTGGGTGAGCGGCACCACCATCGGCTATAAGCGCATACTTCTTGGTTCGACTGTCACTACGGATGCTGTCCGCATTCAAATAAAGAGCGCCCTTGCCTGCCCGGTGCTTAACGGCTTCGGCCTGTACAACGACACTGTTTCAGGACTATGAGATTCTTTGTCAGGACTATGAGATTCTTCGCTTCGCTCAGAATGACAAAGGGGGCGCTCAGAATGACAAAGGGAGTGCTCAGAATGTCAAAGGGAGTGCTTTCGGTGGCGGGGGCTTTAGTGCTTTTGGCCTCATGCGGGCCGAAGGACGGCATCCGCACCATACGCACTACAACATCAACAGAGGCCGACCTTGGAAAGATTAAGGAAATCGAAGGACCGGTTACTGTGCGCCTTCTGGTCAGGAACGACTATCCGGACACCCTCTTCCCGTTGCGCCTTTATACTCCCTGCAGCTGCACCGAGGTACATTTTGACCGCAAGCCGGTGGCTCCGGGAAATGACGAAATGCTGGAAGTCACCTACAATCCCGCCTACAGGCCAGGTCAGATGATGGAACAGATAGTAGTCTACTACCAAAACTCGCCCGTCAAGAGCCGCAGCCTGGTCATCAAAGGAGAAGTCATAGGATATAAGCATCCAATCCAGGAAGACCGGCCCTATGCGATGGGCGAGGGTCTGTACATGAGCCACAAGGTGCTGTCTTTCGGCAGCGCCGCGCCGGGCCAGACCAAGGACATGTTCTTCCGCCACGGCAACGGAGGCAGCCGAAAGGCCGACATCACCTTCGACATCCCGGAGCAGTGGCAACCCTACCTGAGGATGCGCCAGCCAGGTCTTATGAAGGCCGATGAGCGGGACACCATTCATGTAAAGTTCACCATGCCGGAAGGCATTGATTCAGTGAAGTTTACCATTCAGCCAAAAGTTAACGGAAAGCCTACGGAAGAAAAACTGACCGTACTTGCTGTAAAGAAATAGCAAAAAATGCTAAATCTTTTTAGGCATATTTCGGATTTATTTTGTAACTTTGCGTGCTAAAACTATTTAACAAAGACAATTTACAACTTTCACAGTATTAACCAATTAACACCTTATGAGTTACCAACTTAAGAAAGTCTTAGCAGGAGCGCTCGCCGCTATTGCAGGACTGTTCATCGCAGGCGGACTTGCCATGGCCCAGACACGGACCGTGACAGGAACCGTAACCGATGACTACGGTGAGCCGCTCATCGGCGCAAGCGTGACTGTAGAAGGAGTTACCCCCCCCTCGGTGCAATAACTGACCTGGACGGGAACTACTCCATCGCTGTTCCCGCCTCAGCTACATCCCTGCGCTTCTCGTACATCGGACAGGAAGATGTAGTGGAGCAAATTAACGGCCGCTCTGTCATCAATGTCACTCTTGCAAGTGCCAACATCGCACTCAATGCGACTGTTGTCACCGCCATGGGTATCAAGAAAGAGGAAAAATCCCTCTCCTACAACGTACAGCAGACCAAACTGGAGAGCGTCTCTCCGGTTGGTTCTTTCGTGAACAGCCTCAACGGTAAGGTGGCCGGTGTCTCCATCAGCCAGTCCTCGACCGGCGTGGGCGGCAGCTCCCGTATCGTGATGCGCGGTTCGAAGTCAATCTCGAACAACAACAACGCTCTGTACGTCATCGACGGTATTCCCATGCAGTCCCTTCGCGGCGAACAGCCGGAAGGCACTTACGCCGGTGCCGGACAGACCGGTGACGTTCTGGGCTCCCTGAACCAGGACGACATCGAGAGCATTTCCGTCCTCTCCGGCCCATCAGCCGCCGCCCTGTACGGCGCAAACGCTGCAAACGGTGTTATCATCATCACTACAAAGAAAGGCGACAAGGATAAACTGGAAATCAACTATTCCAACAATACCAGCTTCTCCCGTGCCTATGTGATGCCCGAGTTCCAAAACACCTACGGAGCATCTTCTCCCGGGTCTTACTACAGCTGGGGCCCGAAACTGGCAGTTCCCTCGACCTACAACCCCCGCGACTTTTTCCAGACCGGCGTGAACGAGGTGAATTCCCTGTCCCTTAGCACCGGTAACGACCGCAGCCAGACCTATGTATCGGCCTCAGTTGCAAATGCACGCGGCATTGTGCATAACAACAATGTGGACAGATACAACCTAAGTTTCCGCAACACCACCGACATAGTGAAGGACATCCTCACCATGGACGTCAACATCACCTACGGCCGAGTGAACGAGCAGAACATGATTGCCCAGGGTGAATACGGCAACCCCGTCGTTCCCGTTTACCTCTTCCCTGCAGGCGACGACTTCTCCAAACTTCAGGTGTACGAGCGCTACGACACCGGCCGCGGCTTCAAGACCCAGTTCTGGCCCTACAACTTCGAGTATTCCATGCAGAACCCCTACTGGATTACCGAACATCAGAAATGGCAGAACGGCAAGAACCGTCTGATGGGAAGCGCCCAGCTCTCCTATAAGCCCTGGAAATGGCTCACCCTCAGCGCCCGCGCCAAATTCGACCGCACCGACGAAGTGCAGGAAAGGAAATTCGACGCCGGCACCAACACCCTTTTCACCGAGGGTTCCAAGCACGGTCTGTACAGCCGCAACAACCAGTTCACCGAGCAGAAATTCGGCGAAGTGCTGGCCACATTCAATAAATACTTCGGCGACAATGTCGTGAACGTTTCCGGCGTCGTGGGCGCCAATATTGACGACGTCATATTCCGCACCGACTTCGTAGGCGGCCCGCTGGCCCAGGTCAACAACAAGTTCGACCTTTCCAACATCAACCGGTCGAGCGCCAACGCAAGTATCGGCAGTGACGGGTACCGCTACCAGAACCAGTCAGTCTTCGCAAACGCCCAGGTCGGCTACCGCAGCAAAGTATATCTGGACATGACCTTCAGGGCCGACTGGAACTCAACCCTCTGGACAGCCGGTGCCATCACCTACCCCACCATCGGCCTTTCCGGCATAATGACGGAGATAATCCCTGCCCTCAAGAGCAGTTTCTTCCCTTACTGGAAACTCCGCGCTTCTTATTCCGAAGTAGGTAACTCGCCCGACCCGGCCCTGTACCTGCTGGATCCCCGCGCAACGCAGAATAACGGCACCATTACCCGCAACACCCGCCGCGCCAACACCGACCTTCAACCCGAGCGTACAAAGTCTTGGGAAATAGGTACCAATGTCCATTTCTTTGACAGCAAGGTTCAGCTGGACGCCACCTATTATAAAGCAAGCACCTTCAATCAGTTCTACAACCCCCGCCTGTCCTCCACTTCCACCAACAGCGACATTTACCTCAACGGCGGTCAGGTGGACAACTGGGGCGTAGAGACATCTCTCCGCTACGACGACTCGGCCGGCAAGCTCAACTGGGGCACCTTCTTCACCTGGACATGGAACCAGAACAGGATAGTGAGCCTGAGCTTCAAGGATCCCGTAACCGGACAGGTATATGACGGCAACGGACTTCCCGTCGGCGGTTTCTCCGGCGTAAAGCAGTTCCTTTATGAAGGCGGCACCCTGGGTGATGTATATGTCACCACCATCGCCACCGACGAACACGGCTACTACGACGCCACCAACGCCGGCATGATCAAGGCCGACTATGACGAAAAAGACATGATCTACGCCGGCTCCACGGATGCCAAGCACAGGCTGAGCTGGGGCGGCCACCTGGGATACGGCGGCCTCACCGCCAGCTTCCTCTTCACGGCCCGTCTGGGTGGTGTGGCTATTTCCAAGACTCAGGCCATCCTGGACTACTTCGGCATATCTCAGGACACTGCCGATGCCCGCGAAATCGGATATTTCGAAATCAACGGCATGCGCCAGAGCGATGTCCAGGCCTACTATCAGGTCCTCGGCGTGCGCGACGGCGTAATGAGCCAGTACGTCTATGACGCCACCAACGTCCGCCTTGCCGAGGTTTCCCTGGGTTACGACTTCCCCGTTGCCAAATGGGGTTGGAACTGGCTCAAGGGCCTGAACCTCTCCGTGGTAGGCAACAACCTTGCAATGCTCTACCTAAAGGCTCCTTTCGACCCTGAAATGACCGCAAACGTAGGCACTTACAACCAGGGCGTGGACTACTTCATGCAGCCTTCTACCCGCAGCCTGGGCTTCTCCGTAAAGGTCAAGTTCGGCGGCAGCACCGCTTCCAAGGCCCCGGCCGCTCCAGTACACGTGGAGCCTTACGTGGCCAAGAACGACAATGTGAAAATCATTGAGAAGGAAGTTATCAAGGAAGTTCCCGTTGAAGTAATCAAGGAAGTTGTCAAGGAAGTCAAAGTCTCCGACGGCAAGACCCTCGAAGGCACTTATGAAGACGACCTCTACTTCATCATCAACAAAGCCGAAATCCGCCCCGAGGAAGCCTTCAAGCTGGGCAAGATTGCCCAGATTCTCGAAGACAACCCGGATGCCAAGATTACCATCACAGGCTATGCCGACAGCGGCACAGGTTCGGCCGAGTACAATAAAGAACTCTCGGAAGAGCGCGCCGCCAAGGTGGCTCAGATGCTCGAAAAAGCCGGCATCCCCGCCAACCGCATCAGCTACAGCGCCAATGGCAGCGACCGTGACGCCGCCCAGAGTCCCGAGTCCAACCGCGTTGCCGTGTGCATCGTTAAATAATAGGAGACCATGCATATGAAAAATATATTCAATTCGATTCTCCTCGCAGGCGTTATAGCCCTGCTTCCTGCATGTACCAAAGGCTTTGAGGACATCAACAAAGACCAGTTCGGCGTCAGCGACAAGCAGATGGCCCAGGACGGTCTTGCCATCGGCGGCATGCTGCAGCAGCTTGAGCGCTCCGTCATTATCTTCCGCGACGGTACATACCTGGATTCCGATTACCAGATCATGTACAATCTCTGCGCCGACACATGGTGCGGCTACCTTTCGCCCACCAACTGGGACGGTCACCATGCCGGCTGGGATGTCAACGACGGCTGGCACCGCCGCATGTTCACAGTCAAATACGAGTACGCCATGGGCGGTTACAAGGACTTCGAAGAGTCAGCGACAGAGCTCGGCATGGAAAATGAACTTGCCCTAGCAAAGGTCCTGAAAGTTGCTTCCATGCACCAGGTGGCCGACTACTATGGTCCCATCGCATACTCACACTACGGCGAACTCACAAATGTGTACGATCCCCTGGACGTAGTTTACAGCCAGTTCTTCCAGGAATTGGACGAGTCCATCGAAATCCTCGAGAAAGTTGCCGCAAGCGGCGCAAAACTGCTTGAAGACTACGACCTCGTTTACGGCGGCGACGCCACCAAGTGGGTCCAGTTCGCAAACTCCCTCCGCCTGCGCCTTGCAATGCGCGTCCGCTTTGCCGACGAAGAGCTTGCCCGCACCGAGGCTGAAAAGTCTTTAACCAACACCCTCGGCATGATTGAGACAAACTCCGGCAACGCAATTATGAGCGGCGTGGAGCACCACCCCATCTCCGAAATCAACCTCAACTTCGGCAACGGTGAAACCCAGATGGGCGCTTCCATGGACGTATATCTGAACGGATATAACGACCCCCGCAGATTCCTCTACGCAAAACCCGCAGCCGACGGAGCTCTCCACGGAGTACGTGCCGCAGTCGCGCCTTCAACTTGGACCAGCTATGGCAATGCGGCCGGCAAGGTATCTGCCCCCAACGCCGGTATCTACAAGCTTTGCTGGATGAACGCCGCAGAAGTCGCCTTCCTTAAGGCCGAGGCCGCCCTGATTGGCTGGAATGCCGGTGGAAGCGCACAGGACTTCTACGAAGAAGGCATCCGCCTCTCCTTCGAAGAATGGGGTGCCGAAGGCGTCTCCTCCTACCTTGCCAACAGCAGCGCCGTCCCTGCGGCCTTCAAAGACAATGTGAGCCGCAACAACGCAGCCGCCCCTTCAAGCGTCACCATCGCCTGGAAGGAAAACGCCAGCGTGGAAGCCAAGCTCGAGAAAATCGGCACGCAGAAATGGCTCGCCCTCTTCCCCAATGGCGCCGAAGCCTGGGCCGAATACCGCCGGCTCCACTACCCTGTCCTGATTGAACCCGTGAAGAACTTCTCCAACGGCGTCGTCGAAACCAGCCAGGGCATCCGCCGCGTTCCTTATCCCGTATCGGAGCAGAGCGACAACAAAGTGGGTTATGAATCCGGTGTCGAAGCCCTTGGCGGTGCCGACAACGCCGGCGTACGCCTCTGGTGGGACCAGAAACCGTTCAACAACTAAACAGCGGTTAAAATGAAAAGAATCACATATATCCTTTCCTTAGCACTCGCAGCCAGCATGATTGCCGGTTGTGACACCAAAGTGGAGAAAATCACGCTCCAGACCTTCAAGACGCCCGGCGTTGTGGAAGAACTGAGCGAAGAACAGCTCGCTTACTATGAGAACATCCGTGAGTGGAAGGAAACTCCCCACACCATCTCATACGTATACTTCGCCCGCTGGGCTCCCGCCGAAGGCTCCACCAGCCTCTACATCGAATATTCCTCCATGCGCCCCCGCCTGATTTCCCTGCCCGACTCACTGGACATCGTGAACCTCTGGATGGGCACTCCCATGAAGGATGAGTACACCGATGCATGCTTCTACGGCAACATTACCGATCCCGAGACGGGAGAAGTCACCCGCGGTCCCATGCACAGCTACGACTATTCTCCCATCGCCTATGCCGACCTGGAGTACTGCCAGAAGATGAAAGGCACAAAGTTCGTCATGCATGCCGACGCCTCCCACTACGGCCAGGAATTCGAACTGGACGGACAGTACTATAAAGTCGACGGCAACAATGAAGAGTCCATCCGCGCCTACGGCCGCCTGGTGGTCGATATCGTGAACACTCACGGCCTTGACGGCGTCGATTTCGACTACGAAGGCTGGGGCAGCCAGCAGATTTACTGGGTGGTGGACGAGGTTGGCAAATACTTCGGTCCAAAAGGCTCCAATCCCGAAAAGCTCCTGATTGTGGACTACTTCGGCAGCTATCCTGACGGAAATATCGAGCCTTACATCAACTATCTGGTGAAGCAGGCCTATTCAGCCCAGGGCTCTTCCGTGGGCGGCCCTTCATGGTGCCCGGCCGAGAAGATGGTCTACTGCGAGCAGTATGAGCAGTCTTCCGGCGAAGGCGCCAACTTCGCGAACGGCGGATATCCTGCTGGCACCAATGCAGCCGGCGAAAAGATGTACACGCTGGAATATTACGCCCGCTACTCCTCCGATGCAACCAATGGACAGGGAGGCGGCTTCGGCGCCTACTACATCGACAACGACTACGACAACGGGAAGGCAGCCCTTGACAAGAAAGGCTACGCTATGACCGACTTCTCCAACTACGGCTTCCTGCGCCGCGCCATCCAGATTATCAATCCCCACGAGTAGACTGCGCTTATGAAAAAGTACTTTATAATTTCTGTCATTGCGGTCTTGAGCCTTGTCGCTTGCAATAAGGCCGATAAATTCAAATACGGCCAGGAAATCGTCATGATTACCGGGACGGACGCAACTCCCATCAGCTCCGACCAGATTCTGGCCGACAATGTCCCGATGACATACAACTTCTCACTCTCGTCAACCGGCGTCGCCGAGGAAGATATGAAGGTTCACATCCAGTTTGACAGCCTGGCACTTGTCAAGTATAACGAGCTAAACAAGACTGCCTACGTCAACGTCCCCCGCAAAGCCTTCCTGATTAACGACGAGTATGTTACCATCAAGAAGGGAACGGCCACGTCGGCCATCACTTCCGTCACTCTGCTGGACAACTCTTTCATCGAAGAGGGCCCCATCTACATGATTCCGCTTTCCGTAGCCTATCTCGAAAACAGCACCGGCGAGCAGATTCTGGACGCTTCCAAGAGCCTTTTCATAAAGGTTTCAAAGACAATGGAGACCTATTCCCTGAATGTGGACAACACCAGCGTTTACAGCACCTGGGGATTCAGTGAAGGCTACGAGCTTGATAACTATACCCTCGAAATCAAATGCCACACCTACGACCTCAAGAGCAAAATCGGCGACATCTGCCGTCTCTGCGCATGGCGCTGCGACTCGGGAGGACAGGTTCTGCTCCGCTTCAACGAAAACGGCCGGGCCTGGAAAGCCCTGGACATCGTCCCTGTAAACGGCGGCCACTATGTAACGTCGGCAAGCGGCGATCCCGGCAGTGCAGTGGGCACTTTCGAAGAGAACAAGTGGTATATGATTTCCATCGTTTACGACGGCAACAACTTCATGGTCTATATCAACGGCCAGAAGGATGAGCCTCTCAGCAACGAAGTTTCCGGAAGCCAGGCGTTCAAGTTCAACCGCTTTGAGCTTGGCATGTCCTGGGGCGGATACAACGGCTCCCAGAGCTATACCGGCCGCGTAGCCGAGATGCGCGTATGGAACATCGCACGAGCTCAGAGCGACATTGCCGCCACCCTCTGCTCGGCCGATCCCAAGGCCGACGGCCTGGTAGGCTACTGGAAGCTGAATGAGGGCGAAGGCCATGTCTTCCACGATTCCGTAGCAGGAAACGACATGGACTGGTCAAAGAGCGAAAGCGACCCTCAGGGTCACGACCCCGATCAGTACAGCCCCAACCCCGGCGCAGCCAACTATGTCCACTGGGTAAAGGACGAAAAGAACAAGTGTGCACAATAATAAATAACCAATACATCAATCATGAAAAAAGTATTATCTGCTTTTGCAATGGCCCTGCTCCTTGTGGGCTGCGCTAAAGAGTACGATTACTCGGCTCTTGAGAACCGGGTTACCACACTCGAAACCAATCTGGACAATCTCAGAGCCCAGATGACAGCTGTCCAGGCTGTCGCTTTGGGCCAGTATGTGCAGAAGGTTGAACAGACCGCTGAAGGTGTTACCGTAACATACGGCGACGGTTCAGTTGTCACTCTGAAAATCTCTGCCGGCGGCAGCGGCGCCGGTGTACTCTCCGTGGTCAAAAACAGCAACGGTGACCTTTGCTGGGCTGTTGACGGGACCATCCTCACCTACGAAGGCAAAGACCTCGTAGTGGGCACCGTTTCCAACATCTATGTCGAAGGCGGCAAACTCTATGCAGTCATCGGCGGTGAAGCCAAGGAACTCGGCGGCTTCAGCGGCGGCGCCACCCTCGAGGACGGCATCTTCAAAAACATCCAGGTCACTGACGAAGGTGTAGTGCTCACCCTCTCCGACGACAGCACCATCACCATTCCCCTGGCCAGCGCTTTCCGTCTGGTAATCCCCAAGACCACATACAGCATAGCCAGCACCGACCCCTTCGATGTAGCTTACACCCTTAACGGTGGAATCGAAGGCACCGTGGTGGACATCTTCACCGACGGCAATTTCGAAGGCGTGGTTGAGGCCGACAAGTTCGTCATCACTCCCAAGGCCGTGGTCAAAGGTTCCGCCCTTGCTTATGCCGATTCCCAGGTAGGTCTCACCTCCATCGTGAAACTCACCTTCGACCCGGACGCCACAGTGGAAGAAGACTACTCCCGCCTCACCGACACCCCTGTCTCCGAGGAGTATGACTACCTCGCAGAGGCAGCTGAAGGAACCGTTGACGTTCACATCGTCTCCAACGCTTCCGTAGACGTACGCTCCGAGGCCGACTGGATCACCGTCCAGAACGTCAAAGCCACCAACTACACCATCACCCTCGCCGTTGCTGCCAACCCCACCGAGGAAATCCGCACAGGCGAAGTTAAAGTCTATGCAGCCGGTACCGAGAATGTCCTCCAGACCATCAAGGTCGCCCAGAAGGCCAAGGAAGAAGAGCCCGTGGAAATGGAGTATTACAATCCCGCCGGTTGGGAGAAAGTATTCAACATGTCCGACTACAAGACCAACAGCACCTTCATGCTCGGAAGCGGACTTGACCTGAACCCCAGCAACGTCACCCTCCAGTGGAAATTCTACTCCAACAAGTGGAACAACCATAAGTTCAATGACAGGGATGCCAATGGCAACCAGCTTTTCTCCAACCGCCTTGGCGAATTCGCCAACAGCGACGAGAGCAAATCCGTTCTCCTGCGCTTCTCCAATGACGGCGATGCCGACGGCCAGCTCTGCCTCAACGCCTCCGCCCTTGGCCTGAATCAGGAACAACTGAAGAAGGACGGTCAACCTTATGTATGGCCCACCGGTGAATGGGTTGTCTTCACTCTCGTGGCAGACGGTACCAACCTGACCATCTACGATGACGACGAAGTTGTCACAACTCTCCCCTACACTCCTGCAGCATCCTGGAACTTTGCCCGCTTCGACCTTTCCATGACCTGGGATGAAGGAGGTGCCAACTGGCCTCTCAAACAAGCATTCAACGGCTACACCGCCTATACCCGTGTATGGAGCCGCGCCCTGAGCAAGGAAGAAATTGCCGCCGGCCTGTGCGAAGTGCCCGCAAGCGGCCGCGAAGGCCTGGAGATTGAATGGAAGTTCGACGGCAGCACCGACAAATGGATTGAAAACACCGCCGGCAAAAACGACGACATGGACCTTGACTTCACCTCCTGCTTTGACGGAAACAATAATGCCAAGGACAATGGCGACGCTGCTGCTGCCGCCTGGACCACCCTCGCCGGTTCCACCGTTGACGGTATCTGCTCCCGCGTAGCCGGCAGCGAGCCCGTAACTCCCGTCGATCCGGATCCCCAGCCCACAACCATCAAAGCTCTGTCCTTCGCCAAGGAAGGTGCCCAGAACTGGTATGTGTTCCAGAACGACATCGACCTCAGCAACGGTTATACCTACATCATCCACTTCCTTCCCACCAAGGTTGACGGTCTGTGGCCCATCATGATGAAGATGTCGGCAAAAGCTACCCAGAGCAACCCTACCTGCCACCGCTTCATGAACTCCCAGGACCGCACAGGCGCAAGTGACTTCGCTCACATCGCAGTATCCTGGAACAACGGGACAAGTGTTCACATCCCCGCAAAGGATGTCACTCTGGAAGCCAACAAATGGTACTCCCTTGCCTGGACGAATGACGCCACCAACGGCCCCCGTCTGTACATGGACGGCGTGCTCGTGAACTCCGGCAGCGCCGACGCAGACGCCATCTCCAAGATGCTCTTCGGTGCCATCGAGTTCGGCGACTCCTGGGGCGACGACGGTTACACACCCAAGCCTTATCCCGGCTGCCTTGCAATGATGTCCGTATGGGACAAAGCCCTCTCGGCCGAAGAAGTTGCAGCTCTCGTGAAGAAGGCTCCCGCAAACCTCAGTGACGAGCACCTTAAAGCCTACTGGCCCATGAACGAGGGCGAAGGCGGCATCCTTAAGGAAGCTACCGGAAAGTATGAAAGCATCGACTTCCACTACGGCTGGAGCGACCGTTACGGCGGCAAATACGGCACCGGTGAAGACCTTGACAATACCGAATACCTGGAGTGGATTGAAGTCCCCGCCATGTAAACCTGAACCTGTTATTTGATGGGGTCCGCCCGCGCGGGTGGACCCCATTTTTTGTTTTTATGAAAAAACTTATCCCCTTAATACTGCTTGCGCTGCTTTCCTGCCAAAAAAATGAGACATGGGACTCCCTTGTTTCCGGCATACAGTTCAAGCCCACTGACAATGTACTCCGCTACGAGTTGTCCGTCAGTTTGAAAAAACAATGCAAGTGGAGCGTTGAGCTTCGTGAAAAGGGCTCCGACAATTGGCGGGTGATGCCCGGGAATGTAATTATGTTCATTCTCCCAGAAACCACTTATGAATATCGCGTGCATGTGAGCAATCTATACAGCGAAGCGGAGGAATTCACTACAGGCGCCCTCCCTGACGAAGTTCCCAGCTTCACACTCGATGTTGACAATGGCACTCCGGATACAGGTTATCTGATGCAGACAAAAGAATCCGCACCGGGCTATGTCACATTTTGCGACATGCAAGGAAGGGTGGTCTGGTACCAGTCTTTTCCGGAGGACGGCGTCCGCTGCTCGCATTACGTCCCGGAGCAGGGGAAAATCGCCCTTCTTCTTGGGCATAAGACAGAACAGGCCAGCACCGGAGCTCACCGGCCAAAATACGGAAGACGGATTGTTGTAATGGACCTTGCCGGCAACTGTTCGACAGATTTCCTGACGACGGCCGACAATACGGAATTCCCGCACCACGAAATAAAGCTGATGCCTGACGGGAACATTATCACTGTCGAAGCTGTCCGGAAGCTGGTTGACATTCCTGAAAGCGGATATTCGGACTTGGAAATTTGGGGAGACGGGTATGTGATTCTGAGTCCTGAAGGCAAACGGATATCCGACTGGAATATATTCGGCGAACTGGATGTGGCAGAGAATGCTTCGTGGCTGTATCCGGAGGAATACCAGTATGATTTGGTCCATGCCAATTCTGTTTCGTGGGATGCGGACGGAAACTACTATATGACCTTTCACTACATCACTGAGATTTGGAAGATAGACGGCAAAAACGGAAAGGTTCTCTACCGCCTTGGTGAGCACGGAAACCTTAAACTGGACGTTCCCTACGCCGAAGGCGGTTTTCACGCCGTTATTCCGCTGGAAGCAGACAAGTTCCTGGTAAACAACAACGCACGCGGAGCCGGAGCCCAGACACATGCACAAATATACCAGGTGGACACTGAGACTATGTCGGCCACCCGCCTGCTGAACGTTGCCAATAAGCCTGAGTATTCCGTTTACACAGGTGGAAATGTAGAACTACTACCCGACGGGAAGACCCTCCATTTCGACAGTACCGGGCCCAAGTCAAGTGTCTTCATGGATTTGGAAGGAAATATCCTTAAAGTGTTCCGGCGGGAAGACACCAGTTACAGGGCATTCTACTTCCCTGACCTGCCGTAGCTTTAGCTATTTTTGCTATCTTTGCAATTGAAGCTAAACAAACATGAAAACGAACGGGAAAAACGTGGCCCTGGCGCTGGCCAGCGGCGGGCCAAGGGGGTTTGCTTACATCGGAGCCATAGAGGAGCTTCAGAAAAGAGGGTACACGATTACCTCCATTGCCGGTACCAGCGCAGGATCTCTCGTAGGAGGCATCTATGCAGCCGGAGGCATGCAGGCTTTCAAGGAATGGCTCTTCGGCCTGGACCCTGTCAAGGTTGTGGCACTGATGGACTTTTCCATAAGCAAGAACTATCTTGTGAAGGGCGAAAAGGTTATCAATGCCATCAAGGAACGTGTCCCGGATATCAATATAGAAGACTTGCCGATTCCCTTCGCCGCAGTGGCCACGGACCTTTACACCGGCGAAGAGGTGGTATTCCGCGAAGGTCCCCTTTTCGATGCCATCCGCGCATCGATTTCCATCCCTTCCATGTTCAAACCGGCCGAGTGGAAAGGCCGCACGCTGGTGGACGGCGGAATGGTGAACACCCTGCCGCTTAACAGGGTGCAGCGCACTCCGGGCGACATCCTTATCGGCTTTAATGTAAATCAGATAGACGCTGCCGAGATTCAGGGCTTCCTGGACAGCCGCGCCGCCCTAGTGGAAAACCGGTCCGAAATGTCGCTCATCCAGCGCATCCAGTCCAACCTACAGGAATTCCGTCTTGTGTCAGACGGCCGCGAGGAGCATCTTCCGGTGGACGCATCGGACAACTATTTCTCCATCCTGCAGCGCAGCTTCGGCATCATGAACTGCTCCATCGCCCGAATCGGCATAGAGCTTACGCCCCCGGATATCCTTGTCAGTCTGCCCTTTGACTCGTATCATGGGGTCTATGGATATAGCCACGCCCCGGAAATAGTGGAAAAAGGACGCGAGCTGATGGCAGAAGCCTTAGATAAATACGAAAATAGTTAAATTCATTTAGCCATTAACACAAAGTTTTATTATCTTTGTGTGACATGACAAAAAACGTAACCATAAAAGACATCGCCCGCGAGGCTGGCGTATCTATTGCCTTGGTTTCATTTGTGATGAACAACCGCATTGAAGCCAACGGAAAGAAGAGGTACCGCGTAAGCGAAAGTACCAAACAGAAGATTCTGGAAGTAGCCAAGCGCATGAATTACAGGCCCAGTTCCGCAGCACGTATGCTCCGGAAAGGCCGTACGCATGTAATCGGCATCCTACTTTCAGACCTGGCAAACATCTTCTACGGCATTCTGGCAAAAGAATTCGAAAGAATATGCTACCAGAACGGATACACCGTTCTGTTCGGCAGCACGGAGGAAGACCCGGAACGCTTCGACCGCCTTGTCCAGTCTTTCCTTGAAAAAGACGTGGAAGGCTTCATCCTGGTCCCTTGCGTCGGCAGCGGAAAAACCATCACGCAAATCATCGAATCCGGCCGTCCTTTCGTCACCATAGACCGCTATCACCCGGACTATCACGTCCCCAGTGTCTTTATCGACAACATCGGCATTATGAGAAAAGCCGTAGAAGCTCTGATACAGCAAGGAGGACAGCGCCTTGGCCTGGTCTCCTACGACCTTCGCATCTCCACCATGATAGAGCGCGAAGAAGGCTTCCGAGATATAGCCGGCAATGACGCACCCATATACCTGGTCAATTCGGACAATATGGAACGCGACGCGGAAAAAGCCACCGAAGACATTCTGGAACGCAAACTCGACGGCATTGTCACCGCGTCCAACGTCATATCCGTCTCCATGATTAAAGCCCTCCGCAAAAAAGGCGTAAAAATCCAGAAGGACATCCATCTTGTAAGCTTCGACTTTTCAAACGTTTATGATTTATTCTCCCCTGCAATCACCTACGTGCAGCAGCCGCTGCCGCAAATAGCGCAGGAAAGTGCCGAATACCTGTTCAGGCTTATCGACATGAAAAACCGCGGAGAAGACATTTCAAACATCAAAGAGAATATTATACTGAAAGCATCTCTAATATGAGTCAATTGCAAATAATAAGCCCGGCTATCCCGAACATGCCCTGGGAAGACAGGCCCTCCGGATGCCAATCCCCCATGTGGAGGTATTCCGCCAATCCCGTAATTCCACGCAACCTTCTGCCGGATTCCAACAGCATATTCAACAGCGCCGTAGTGCCTTTCAAAGACGGTTTTGCAGGCGTTTTCCGCTGTGACGACACTTCTCGCCGCATGGCCCTCCACGTAGGCTTTTCGAAGGACGGCATCAATTGGGACATCCGCCCCGAAGTGCTGCGCTTCCAAGGGGCCGATCCCGAAGTCGGAGAGTGGGTCTATGGCTACGACCCCCGAGTCACCCTCCTGGATGGAAAATACTGGGTATCATGGTGCAACGGCTATCATGGCCCCACCATCGGCCTGGCATGGACAGAAGACTTCGAAACCTTCCACCAGGTGGAGAATGCCTTCCTCCCCTACAACCGCAACGGCGTGCTTTTCCCGCGCAAAATAGGTGGCCGATACGCCATGCTCTCCCGTCCCTCCGACACCGGCCACACAGCCTTCGGCGACATTTTCTACAGCGAATCCCCCGATATGGAATTCTGGGGACATCACAGGCACGTTATGGCGCCTGCTCCTTTCGAAGTGAGCGCATGGCAGTGCATGAAGATCGGCGCCGGCCCCATTCCTATCGAGACCAGCGAGGGATGGCTCCTTTTCTATCACGGCGTCCTGCGCAGCTGCAACGGCTATGTTTACAGCTTCGGCAGCGCCCTGCTGGATCTGGATCAGCCCTGGAAAGTTCTTGCCCGCAGCGGTCCTTATCTCATCTCGCCGCAGACTCCGTACGAGTGCATGGGAGACGTTCCCAACGTTGCCTTCCCCTGCGCCGCCCTCTGTGACAGCGCCACCGGCCGCGTAGCAGTGTACTACGGCTGCGCAGACACAGTAACCGGCCTGGCCTTCGGCTATGTCCCGGAAATTGTGGAATGGACTAAAAGGACCAACATCCTTTAATTATTTCCAAACAAGCGATGAGGCTTTCGCAAGCTCCCCATGGGAAATGCGGAAGCCTTTATTGCGTCCGCCCAGACGTGCACGGCCGGCTTTGGCCGATGCGCGGGAAATCACGAGTTCATGCCCGTCGGGCATCACTACGCTGGCTTTTTGGAAGACAGGCCTGGTGAGCGTAAAGCTTGGCTCCGCAGGGCAATCAGGATAGAATCCCAGCATGGAGAATACGGCCCAGGCGCTCATCGTGCCGGTGTCGTCGTTGCCGGGGATGCCGTCGGGGGCGTTCTTGTAATTAGTCGCAAGTATGCGTTCCACCTGCTCCCACGTGCGTTTTTCGTAGCCTTTGAAGCGGCTGAAAAGGTAGGGATAGACGATGTCCGGTTCGTTGGCCGGATCGTAAAGGCCTTCGTCAAAAACCCGTTGCAAGGCTTTGACGTATGCTTTGGTTCCACCCATCAGGCGGGCATATCCGGCCACGTCGTGAGGAACGGCGAAGCTGTAGTTCCAGGCGCTGCCTTCGTGGAAGCCGGGGGCGTTGGTGAAATCGGCCCCGTCGGCAGGATTGAACGGGCTAAGGAAAGAGCCGTCCATGTTGATGGGCCTCAGGCATTTATACTCGCGGTCATAATAGTGCCGATACCCGAGCGAACGTTCAAGGAAACGCGCCGCATCCTCCTTATGGCCGAGGTCTGCGGCCAGGCGGGAGAGGGCATAGTCGGCCACATAGTACTCAAGGGCGTGGGATACTGAATTGTCGCCGGAAAAATCGGCCGCAAAATAGTTCAGGGGGACGTAGCCACGCTCGATGTAAGGGTCGTTGTCCGGACGCATAAGGTTCTGAGCGCCAGGCGTATCGGCCGATTTAAGGAAAGCTTCGTAAGCCACTTCGATGTCGAAGTCCCTAAGGCCTCGGAGCCAGGTGTCGGCAATTACGCAGATGGACGGATCGCCTTCCATGGTCCAGGTTTCCCGGCCGTAGAGTTCCCATTTGGGCATCCAACCCCACTCACGGTACTGGTCTATCATCGAGCGCACCATATCGACCTGCTTTTCGGGCCAGAGGAGCGTCATCAGCTGATGCACGTTGCGATAAGTGTCCCAAAGGGAGAAGACGGTATAGCGGGTATGGCCGGGTTCTACGCGCCCGACGCCTGAAGGCGACTGCATCAGGGGGTATTCGCCGTTGACGTCGCTCAGCACATTCGGATGAAGGAGGGTATGGTAAAGGGCTGTGTAGAAGATGGTTTTCTGATCATCCGTGCCACCTTCCACCTTGACGCGGCCAAGATGGGCGGCCCAGGCGGAATCGGCCTTTTTGCGGACCGTGTCAAAGTCGAAGCCCTGCTGCTCCGCTTCAAGGTTTTCGCGGGCGTTTTCCACGCTCACGAAAGATACGCCAAGCTGCACGAGCACCGACTCGCCGGGGGCAAGGTTGTCATAATGGAACCAGCAGCCGATGTCGTCGCCGCTCATGTCGCGGGCATAGTCGCTGTAGAGCTTGTACTTCCCGGCATCGGCATCCCAGGCGGCTTCTGCGGTCATGGGACGCTGCTTTTTCCAATATCCGGCACTGTCGGGAGCCTTGCTCACGCGCATCACAAAGTAAATGGGGAACACTGCGTTCCGATTGTAGCAGAAGGTGCCCATAAGCTTGCTACCCTCAACTTCCGTGGCCGATACGCGCCGCACCGTCGCCCCGCTTTCGTTGGTGAGGCCTTCGCCCAGGTTGAGAAGGATGTTGCCCTCGCCGCCGGGGAAGGTGTAGCGCTCCAGGGAGCTGCGCGTAGTGGCGGTAACCTCGGCCTTTATGCCGCTCAGAAGTTCAACGCCGTAATATCCCGGACGGGCCACTTCGTCCTTGTACTCAGTACCATATACATGGTAATCCACCTGCAACGGGCCGGTTGTGGGCATGGTGAGCAGGCTGCCGAGTTCCGGGCATCCGACGCCGGAGAGGTTCACATGCGTGAAGCCCGTGAGATAGCTGTTCTCGGCCACGTATGGCGTGCTCCACCACCTGCTGTCCTTGTCCCACGTATTCAGGGCCGATCCCATCACATTGAAAGGGCTCACGCTCATCATGCCGTTAGGCAGCACAGCCCCGGGATTGCAGGCGCCGAAGTTAGACGTGCCGATGAAGGGATTGACCCACTCGTTCTGAGCAAAAAGCCCCGGTGCGGGCAAAGTCAACACCAGGGCCGTAATGGCAATACTTATTTTTCTAAGCATCCTTGTCTTCTTCTGATTTGAACATTTCCTTTATCTTGGGCAGGTAGCCCTTGGCTATCACGATGCCGCAACCGATGACCAGGCCCATGAACACCCATACGAAAAGGGTGCGCGCACGGCTGTTGGAAGGCTTGGTGGGAACCGTAACAGGCTGCACCACGGCAAAGGTGGGAGTATCCTTCTTCACCTGCATCCTCGCCTGCTCCAGCTGTTTTGACAGTTCCATGTAAATAGCGTTGGCAACGGCGTATTTGGACTGCAGACGGTCTCTTGTGATCTGGGCGCGGCTGGAAGTCATTTCCTGCGAACGGTCCTTAACCGTGGCCAGGGCGGCCTGGAGACTTTCGGCCTCTTCCTTCACTTCGATATAGCGGCTTAGGATGTATTCCAGTTCCTTGTCGGCCTTTTCCGTACGGAAGCGGGTAATCTCCTCCTGAAGGAGGGCAAGGGCTTTTGTTGCCAGCTCGGCCGTTTGAATGGGTTCCGAGCCCGTTACAGAGAGGGTGAGATAGCCTTCCTTACGGTCCACGGCCAGGTTTATATTACCGGCAAGAGCTTTAACCGCACTTTCTTCCTCCTTGCTCAGAAGAATAGGTTTGGGAGTTTCCGGAGTTTCCTCGGTGCCGGCGGATTCCGGTAATGTGTACTCTACGTTGTCTTTCTTTTTGAAAGCCCCAATGATTGTACGCGGCAGCCCCACGGTGTATTTGAGCACATAGCTGAAGGGAGAGGGCTTGTTGTAGTCTTTTGCATAGGCTATCATGGTGAGGGCGGTGTCGGCCTTCGAGTAATGATAGGGCGTGTTTACCAGCTCCCTCAGGTACGGAACGCTCTTTACAATCTGCGGATAAACCACAGGTGAGAGTTCCGAATTGGAAAGGTTGGTGCCAAGATCGAAGCCGGCCAGATATGCAAGCGAGCTGAGCTGCGCATTGCGGCCGGAATTAACCTGTGGAACCAGGACCGTGCTCACTGTGTATGTACGCTTCATGGAAAGCGCAGCCGCCAGACCGAGCACAACGAAAACAGCCGTGCAAATAATAATTGTTTTGCGCCCCGCCCATAGCCCTTTCAGCAAGGCTACGAAGTCGATACCATCTTCTTCCGAGTAGGCGGGAGCGTTGTTGGGATTCTCTTGCATAGTTTAGCGGAGTCTTTCGATTAGCAGGATCATGGAGACTATGGAGGTAAGGGAGCTCAGCGAGCTGGCGGCTACGCGCTCCCAGTCCACTTTTTCCTTGGGTTTGGCATCTTTCTCCATCTTCACGGAATCCATAGTGAGGGTGATGGTGCCGCCGGGACGGACAGTAGGATATTTGCGGAACACCCAGAGAGCTTTCTTTGTACCGTCGCTCTGACCGTTGGGGTAAGTGACGGTGACGCTGTTGCGGTCGGCCGCTTTCTGGAAACCGCCGGCATAACGGTTGATATACCATTTGGCGCTGTGGCGCCCCTGATATGTGAAGGTAGTCTGCTCCTTGGAGAATTCATCCGGCACATACTGCGCCTTGTGGGTGCCGGCCTCGCGGATGGTGACGGTGTTTTCCTGCCTGTAGATGGTGATTACGTCACCGTCAAGGAGGATGGGGTCACAGGCGGTGGAACCTTTGTGGCGGCTCATATCATCCAGATTTACGCCGATGTTGCCGCGTTCCTTGAAGGTGCGGAAAAGGGTGGCGTCGGGGCTGGCATCGTCCAGAAGGCCGCCGGCCATCTTGATAACTTCCGACAGTTGGGTGCGGTTGTCTTCAAGAACATACATGCCGGGATATTTTACACGGCCATTTACTTCCACGGTGCGGCCCTTCGTGAAGTTGGGCGTCATGCGCACTATGATGTGGTCGTAAGGCTGGATCTGGAAATCGCCACTTGTCAGATTATAGTTTTCATCGACGCTGAAGGTAAATTTGTCAAAGCTGACCTGGTCTTTCTTTGAAAGGTTCACGCGGAACACTTCCACGCGGTCGTATGCTGCGCCCACTTCGAATCCGCCGGCCATTTCAAGCAGATTGCGAACTGTCAGAGCAGGATCATAAGGAGTGCCGAAAGGATTTTTCACTGCACCGCTGACACTCACCTCGCCCACATTGGTGTAGGTGGTGTTGTCGTAGATACGGAGTTCATCGCCGGGCTGGAGAAGCTTGTCGCCGTCCTTGTCCAGGGCTATGCGCAGATATTCCATCTTGGAGGGATTGGATACATCCCTGCGGAAGATATAAGCTACCGGGAATACGCTGGGCTTGAGGCCGTCGGCATATTCAATGGCCTGGGCCACCGTCATGCGGTCTTTGAGACCGTATTCCTTGGTGAAGGGCTTGCGTACCTGGCCGGTGACTGCAATGGTATCCACATCCCTAAAGTTGGACTGCTGCAGCACGAACACAGCGTCACGGGCCTGAAGGCGGAAGTCGGGATTGCCGTTGACGCCGGGGAACGGGACTGTGAGGACTTCTACGGTCTCATCGGACTTTGTGCGCTCTACGAAGACATAGTCTGTACGAGCGGTGTAGCTGGGCTTTGCGTTTTCGATGAGTTTGGCGAGGCTGCTGTTTTTCTCAAGGTCGAACTCGCCGCCGTAATAGACGTCGCCGCTGATGGATACGTAGTTTTCCATGGGCTGGTTGGCGGTGCGGACGCGGACAGTGTCGCCATTGGCAAGATAAACTTTCTTTGAGCCGCTGAGCACCTCCGCCAGATTGTATTCCAGGTATTTCTTTTCGCCGTTTTCGAGACGCTCAACCTGTACGAAGTCCGTCAGCGCATCGGCAGTAAGGCCGCCGGCATAGCCGATGGCGTCTTTCAGGGACTCGTCGTCCAGAATTTCATAACGCATGGGACGGTTGACTGCGCCGGTCACGCTTACTACGCGCTGAGCGACAGGGACATAGATGACATCGCCGTTTTGCAGGTCGTACCAGCCTGCCTGGGCGGGATTTGTCATGTAGGCATACAGGTCGAGATGCCCTGTTTTTCCGCCGCGGTGAATCTGGATATTACGAACAGAGCCGATGGCGGTGGGACCGCCTGCTGCGGCAAGTGCGTTGAAAGCAGTATTGAGAGCGCTGAGGGTGAAACCGCCCTGTACACCGACCTCACCATAGATGCTTACCGTAACTGTGCGGGCAGTGGTGATGGTGACGGCGATCTGGTCCTGGCGGAAGGAGTAGTGCTGTGCCAGCTTTGTGCGGATAGCCTGTCTTCCCTGGGCCAGAGTCATGCCTTTAAGGAATATTTTTGCTGCGCCGACAGGCTGGATGGAACCGTCGGCCGCTATTCTCTGATGGATTTCCGTCTGTGAGCCGCCGAAGATTGAAATATGGATTTCATCGCCTTCGCCGAGTACGTAAGTATCCGGAGCTTGGGCACCGTCCGTGGTACGGAATACATCCATTGATTTTCCGGTGAACAGGGAATGTCCGTAAATATCTTTGCCTGCTGTCGGCGAGACTTTATTTTCGTCAAGGGCTGTCTTCAGGGCTTTTTCCGCCTCTGCTTCGCCGGTAGTTGTCTGCGGGGCTTCTTCGGCCGATATTACCGGTGCCGCATACATATCGTAGGCTGCGGTTGAAGGGGTGGCAAAAAGGGCTGCATTGGCGGCGGCATTCGCGGCGGCCTTTTCCTGCTGCATCTTGTTCAGGATTCCTATCACCTGATTGCGGTAGGAAGCATATTGGGTGGGAGGAATGTTGTCCACATCTATCCCCTCTTCCATCAGGCGCGCCCTGACTTCTTCTTCTTCAAGTCCACGCTTGGCAAGTTCCGTACGGGCCATGTTCATCATAGAGGGGGTTATAGTCTGCGCTACGCCTGCCAACGAGAGCAGTATAAGCAGTGCGGCTAAAAAGAATTTCTTCATATCAGTTTGATGGTTTTATTCAAATTTTTGCAGTAAGCCTACAAATATACAACATTTTCCCGGAAAATCCCGCACTTAAATCCTATAAGGGCCAATTAATGGGCATAACTTCTTTTTAAATTGGCACAGAAAGTGTATCTTTGCTTTTGTTTAAGATTATCATTCGCATGAAAAAAATGTTGATAGGGGCACTGGCCCTGCTGCTTTGCATGGGTGCACAGGCCCAGTCGATAAGGACAAACTACCGCTCAGGCGGAATCACGCATATATCAACCGATTACGAGCAGTTTCAACTGGCCGGCACTCCATCGGAAGTGCGTGTAGAGCTGGCCGGTTTCCCGGATGGCTCCACCCTCTACCTGGTTTATCTGAACCTCATACAGAAATCGGCCACCCAAGTGCCCAAGGGCGTCAAAATGGCTGTTACGCTCACTAACGGCAAGCTGGTGCGCATGGAGCAAATAGGCGAAGATTCTGCCACAAAACGCAGGCTCGACAACGGCAACTTCATCAACCGCCTCAAATACGCCGCAGAATCGGCCGATATGGAAAAAATGGTGCGCGGCATCAAGAGCATCGACATCGTGACAGGCTGGAATCCGGACGACTACATCCAGGCCTCCTTCCCTGCCGACGAGTTCGGCTCCCTGCTCAAACGTCACTGCGAAGCAATCCTCAAGGCTTCTGAAAGCACCGTTGACCTGGAAGCCACGCTCTCCGGCTACACCGAGAATGTGAACAGCACCCTCTCTACCTCCAACCCCGTAGTGGCCCGCGGAAAGAACTACGACTACAACATCCTCCTGTCCCATCTCTACTACAAGAACAACAATCAGGAAGACCTGGACCTAGCCTTCGTGATCGGCACTAAGGAACAGTTCCATATCCCTTACGATGCGGCAGTGCGCTTCACCCTGCGTGACGGCAGCGTGATAGGCCTCATCCAAACCCGCGACGACGTGAATTTCGTATATGTTTATCCTACGCTGGAAGACCTCGCACGCATAGTTTCCGTCGGCATCGCAAGCCTGTCTATCGATTACGACGGCGGCGTCCTGGAAGACAGCTTCGGCCCCCGCGAAGACAGCGCCCGCGACTTCTCCGCCGCAGTAAATCAGGAACTGCAGTTGCTCCTTTCCATGAGTCCAAGATAATCGGCCTTGCTATTTCACGTTTTTTGACTAACTTTGCAATCCCAAATAAGGATGGTTCCGTAGCTCAGCTGGATAGAGCAACAGCCTTCTAAGCTGTGGGTCTTGGGTTCGAATCCCAACGGAATCACAAAAAAATCAGCCACGTTCCAGGCAGGTTTCTATGCCTTCCGCGCCTGGATATGTGAATTCCACAGTATCTTGAAACCCGGGCGATGGCCCGCGAGCATTGCGCTCAAGGTGTATTGTACACCAGCGGACCGGGGACCCGGAAAGTTCTTTCAAATACTGTTTTTCCATGTCAATTAAAAATTACACCCTTGTCGCCTGGACCGAAAATGGCAAGCTCCGGATGGTGCCCTCACTTGTGAATATCGCTGCGGAGCCCTACAGGGAAAAGATTGAGCGCTTGGCCGTGCAATGTGAGAAGACCGAGGACGAGACAGGCTGGCTCTTGGCCTGCAGCCGCGCCCACGAGAAGTTCGCAAGATTCCTTCTGGATGTCGGCTACCCAAGGGAAGCCTACGACGAGTTCGAGAACGCCGCCCTGGTCTGCACCTATTGTTCGGACGAGCTCTGGCTCCAAGGCGAAAGCTGCGATTTCCCGGCCCTGCCGCTGCTGTACCGCTTCCTGTCCATGCATCGGCAATGCGTTAAACTCGCATTAAAGAACAAATACCTGCGTAACCGCTACAAAGGCAGCGACCTCGAAGGCCACTACCTCTACTTCACCCTGGACGACCAAATCACAGACCGGGAGTTCTCCGAAAGCTATGAAAGCATGCGAGCCTGGCGCTTCGGCAAAGCAAGCTAAGCCCGGCACCTTCCCGGCCTTGTAGCCGACTGGCTCGGGCTCTTTTATAACCGCTTCAGTACCAATACCCCATAAAAAAGCGCCAGCCAGCCGGCGTAAAAAAACGTGCCGACTGGCTGGAAGAGTTTTCTAAATAATTATTAATACAATACTTCGTTAGAAATTAACAATATTTTTGTTTAATATTTAATATTCAATACTTTACGTATAATCACATCTGCCGTAAGCTGTCCCTGAGGGACGACGGAAGGCAGGCATTAAAAAGCCTGAAAAAAGTGTCAATTT
>JAFUVU010000035.1 GCA_017477465.1 Bacteroidales bacterium | reverse complement strand
CAAAAACGTGGTGTTCCGGGCCTGATGGCGGGCGATGGCATGTGGTTTGGGCCAAAACAAGGCCAATCCGGGCCTGATGGCGGGCGATGGCATGTGGCCAGGGCCAGCGACGGCATCCGGTCAGGACCAAAACGTGGGAATCCGGTCCTGATGGCGGGCGACGGCATCCGGTCAGGACCAAAACATGGGAATCCGGTCCTGGCGACGGGCGATGGCATGTGGTCAGGACCAAAACAATGCGAATCAGGTCCTGGCGGCGGGCGATGGCATGTGGTCAAGACCAAAAACGTGGGAATCAGGTCCTGATGGCGGGCGATGGCATGTGGTCAAGACCAAAAACGTGGGAATCAGGTCCTGGCGACGGGCAATGGCATGTGGCCAGGGCCAGCGACGGCATCCGATCAAGACCAAAAACGTGAAAATCCGGGCCTGATGGCGGGCGGTGGCATGTGGTCAAGACCAAAAACGTAAGAATCAGGTCCTGATGGCGGGCGATGGCATGTGGTTAGGACCAAAACGTGGGGATTCGGGCCTGATGGCGGGCGATGGCATGTAGCCAGGACCAGCGCCGGCATCCGGTCAGGACCAAAACAAGGCAAATCCGTGCCTGTTTTGATTTACGGCAATTATTTTTAACTTTGCATACTTAAAGCATGTTAAGCAAGCATTAAAAAAACCTGCTCCATAAGCGACATTTGGCAGGAATAGGACCAGCGAAACGCCAGGAGCGTTGAAGCAAGTTTTTCAGCCTTACTAAACTGCAAACAAACTGCTTCAAAAGCTGCTTTTACCCGGCCCGGGACAGTGCCCTCGAAGCGGCAGTAGCCTTGAAGCATTTTTAATAAAACGAACTTATGAACTCCTTTACCCAGAATTACATTGAGGGTTTCATGGGCAATCTCATTGCCAAAAACCCGAATGAGCCGGAATTTCAACAGGCCGTCCGCGAAGTAGTGGAAAGTGTAGCCGGATACGTAACGGACTACCCTCACCTGATAGACCAGAAAATACTTGAAAGAATAGCCGAGCCCGAGCGAATAATCATTTTCCGCGTCCCCTGGATGGACGACCGCGGCGAGATTCAGATCAACCGTGGCTTCCGCGTGCAGTGCTCCAGCGCCATCGGCCCTTACAAGGGCGGCATCCGTTTCCATCCCAGCGTAAACCTTTCCATCATGAAGTTCCTGGCCTTTGAGCAGACCTTCAAAAACGCCCTCACAACCCTGCCGATGGGCGGCGCCAAAGGCGGAAGCGACTTCAACCCCAGAGGCAAATCCGACGAAGAGGTAATGCGCTTCTGCCAGAGTTTCATGACGGAACTCTACCGCCATATAGGTGCCGACACCGACGTCCCCGCCGGCGACATCGGCGTAGGAGGAAGGGAAATCGGCTATCTTTTTGGCCAGTACAAACGCCTCAGGAACGAGTTCACCGGCACGCTCACCGGGAAAGGCCTTGGCTGGGGCGGCTCTCTCCTGAGACCGGAAGCCACAGGCTACGGACTCTGCTACTTTGCCAGCCAGATGCTGGAAACCCGCGGCCTCAGCTTCGAGGGAATGAAGGTGAACATCTCAGGCGCCGGAAACGTGGCCCAGTACGCAGCACAGAAAGCAATGCGCCTGGGAGCAAAGGTGCAGACCCTCTCCGACAGCGACGGCTTCATCTATGATCCCGAAGGACTTACGGAGGAGAAGATGGCTTACGTCTTCGAACTCAAGAACATCCGCCGCGGCCGCATCAAGGAATACGCCCAGAAATACCCCGGTGCCACATATTACCCCGGCGAGCGCCCCTGGAGAATCCCCTGCGACATAGCCCTTCCCTGCGCCACGCAGAACGAAATTGAAAAGGCCGATGCCGAAAACATCGTGGGGGGCGGCGCCGTCTGCGTAGCGGAAGGTGCCAACATGCCCACCACCCCGCAGGCCATCCGCATCATCCAGGGCGCCGGCCTGCTGTACTCTCCCGGCAAGGCATCCAACGCCGGCGGCGTAGCCACTTCCGGCTTGGAAATGAGCCAGAACTCCATGCGTGTACACTGGAGGGCCGAAGAAGTGGACGAGCAACTGCGCCGCATCATGCAGGACATCCATGCCGCCTGCGTCAAATACGGCACCGAGCCGGACGGCACCGTCAACTACGTAAAAGGAGCCAACATCGCCGGATTCATCAAAGTGGCCGGCGCCATGACAGACCAAGGTTTAGTTTAGCCTATGCCGGACTCGCCCCACGCCTCCCTGATGGCCAGGAGAATCCGGCGGATCCTCCTGGTCTGCAACAACTACGACAACTTTTCCCTGGAAGAAGACGGACGCCTGCAGATGCGCATCGCCCGGGAATACTCGGAGCTTAACCTGAGCAACCCGCCCGTAATCGAAAGAGTATCCTCCACGGCCGATGCCCTTGCAAAAGCCGAAGCCGGAGAAATCTGGGATCTTGTCATCACCATGTACAATACGGGTGCGGTGGATGTATTCAGCTTTTCGGCCCGTTTGAAGGTCTTGTCGCCGGAAATGCCCATCGTGCTGCTCACTTCCTTCTCCAAGGAAATATACCGCCAGATGGAAGACAAAGACCGTTCCTCCATCGACTACATATTCAACTGGAACGGCAGCACGGACCTTATCATCGCCATCATTAAACTGCTGGAAGACAGCATGAACGCACCTTCGGACATTCTGGAAGGCGGCGTACAGTGCATCCTTCTGGTGGAAGATTCGGTAAGGTACTACTCCACTTACCTGCCGCTGCTGTATAAGCTTGTCCTTCAGCAGAATACGGAAGCCGTCCGCGATGCCCTCAACGAAGAGCAGCAGATTTTCCGCAAGCGGGCCCGCCCGAAGATACTCATGGCCACCAATTACGACGATGCGGTAAGCCTTTACAACCAGTACAAGGAGCAGCTGCTGGGCGTGATATCGGACATCGGCTTTGTACTTCACCGTAACGACAAACCCGCCGACGAAAAGCTTGACGCCGGAGTGGACCTTTGCAAACTCATCCGCCGGGAAATCCCCAAGATGCCCATCCTCATGCAAAGCTCCCAGGAAAGCATGCGTGAAGTGGCACAGGGCCTGGGGGCCGGCTTCCTGATGAAACGTTCCAAAACCCTCACGCACGAACTGTCCGAATACATCGGCCGGGAATTCGGTTTTGGTGATTTCGTACTCACGGACAGCCGCGGCCGGGTGCTCTCCCGCGCCCACGACCTCCAAGGCGCCGAGCAGATACTCCGCACAATGCCCGAAAAGACGCTGGAAAAGATGCGGGGGAAAAACTACGTCTCCCGCTGGCTCCTTGCACGCGGTATCTTCGGTCTTGGAAATTCGCTAAAATACGGAACGTTCGATAATACGGAGCACTTCCGGAGCGTGGCGGCGGAAGGCATCCACGCATACCGCGAATCCCAAAGCATGGGCGTAGTAGCCCACTTCGACCCTGCCACATACAACGACACAATCTGGTTCGCCCGCTTCGGGGAGGGCGCCATCGGCGGAAAAGCACGCGGCCTGGCCTTCCTGCACCACATCCTTTACAAGCACCAGCTTTTCAACCGCTGGGAAGGAGTGCACCTCAGCGTTCCAAGAACCCTTGTAATCGCCACGGAATACTTCGACCGCTTCATTCTGGAAAACGGCCTTCAGTACGTAATAAATGCCGATATTTCCGACTCGGAAATCCTCTCGGAATTCGTTTCGTCAAACCTCCCGGCCGATCTTACGGAAGCGCTCCGCAGTTTTATCCGCGTTGTCCATACGCCTCTTGCCATACGCTCATCCTCTAAACTGGAAGACTCTTATTATCAGCCGTTTGCAGGAGTATATTCCACCTATATGATACCTTCGGTGGAAAACGAAGACCAGATGCTCCGCTTGCTTTCAAAAGCCATCAAGAGCGTCTATGCATCGGTGTATTTCGCATCTTCCCGTGCCTATATCACCGCTACGGCCAACGTTATTTCAGAGGAAAAGATGGCCATCATCCTCCAGGAAATCTGCGGAGCGGAAGACGGCGCCCACTTCTTCCCCACCCTTTCCGGTATCGCCCGCTCGGTGAACTTCTATCCCATCGGCTACGAAAAGGCGGAAGAAGGCATTGTCAAGCTTGCCTTCGGGCTTGGAAAGGCGGTAGTGGACGGCGAACAGGTACTCCGCTTCTCCCCGGCTTATCCAAAGCACGTGCTGCAGACCTCAACCCCGGACCTTGCCCTTCGGGAAACCCAGCAGGTGATGTATGCCCTTGGTTTACAGCCGGAAAAGTTCAAAACATCCGTAGATGACGCCGTTAACCTGGACCGCATCCCAATCACCGAATGCGAACAGTTCCAAAGTTTTGCAAAAGTAGTATCCACCTACGATTACGAAAACCAGCGGATAGTGGATTCCCCCTTTGCAAAAGGGCCGAAGGTGGTCAGCTTCTCACACATCCTCCGTTACGGCACCTTCCCTCTTGCCGGCATTGTGAAGGAACTGATGGAAATCTGCTCCTCAGAAATGCAGTGCAGCATAGAGATTGAATTTGCGGCAGAACTTTCCACCGGTATCTTCAACGCCCTGCAAATCAGGCCCATATCATCCGACAGCCTGCACACGGAAGTGGACTGGAAGGGTATCGACTCCACGGGAGCTATCGTAAGCTCTTCAAGCGCCCTCGGAACAGGCTGGATTAACGGCATCAAAGATATCATCTACTTGAAAGCCGATGCCTTTGACAAGATGAAAACTGAGGAAATGGCCTCGGAGCTAAGGGATCTGAACGCCCGGCTGCGGGCCCAGGGCCGACAGTATGTCCTCATCGGCTATGGCCGCTGGGGGTCCAGTATCCCATCGCTTGGAGTGCCGGTAAGCTGGAGCGACATATCCGAAACCAAGGCCCTGATAGAGTGCTCCCTGCCTGATTTCCGCGTAGATCCCAGCCAGGGCACCCACTTCTTCCAGAACCTCACCTCCTTCAACGCCGGATACGTAAACGTAGATCCTTACACCCGTCCCGGCGACATCCTCGATCTTAGTTCTCTGGACGCTCTCCCAGCCCTGGAAGAGACCACCTGGCTGCGTCACATACGTTTAGAAAAGGCCCTCACAATATGCATAGACGGCCGAAACGGAAAAGCCATCATCAAACAATAGTCGCTTGCTTTTGTCGCGAAAAATCGCGAAATTTGGAGATTGTAAACAAACGATCTTCAATATGGGTAAATACAAGAATGACAACCGTGTGGTGCTGACCCTTGACGCTGGTGGTAACTCGCTCAGGTTCAACGCTATGAAGGGAGAGGAATTCCTTCTGGAAACTATCACCCTGCCCTCTAATGCCAATAATCTGGACCTTTGCCTGGAAACCATGGTGACGGGATTCAAGAATGTTATCAACCAGCTTGGCGGAGTAAAGCCATCGGCCATCAGTTTTGCATTCCCCGGCCCGGCGGACTATCCGGCCGGCATCATCGGCGGGTATCTTCCCAACTTCCCTTCTTTCAGGGATGGCGTGGCTCTGGGCCCGTATCTGAAGGAAGTATTCGGCATTCCGGTATTTATCAACAACGACGGCGACCTTTTCGCCTTCGGTGAGGCCCTCAGCGGCGCTCTGCCCGAGGTGAACGAAAAGCTGGAAGCTGCCGGCAGCGCCAAACGCTATCACAACCTCATCGGCTACACCTTTGGCACCGGATTCGGCATCGGCTGTGTCATCAACGGCCAGCTTAACAGGGGCGACAACTCCTGCGTCGAGACCTACTGCCTGCCCAACCCGCACATTCAGGGCGTTATCCTGGAGGACAGCGTGGCCATCCGTGCCGTCAAGCGCGTTTACGGAGAGCAGTCAGGCGAGCAGGATCCCTCCCTCACCCCCAAAGACATCTTCGATATCGCAGAAGGCAAAAAGCCCGGTGACGCCAAGGCGGCCAAGGCTGCTTTTGCCGAGATGGGCCACGTAGCCGGCAAAGCCATCGCCGTGGCAGCCCAGCTTATGGACGGCATCGTGGTTATCGGCGGAGGCATATCGGCATCGGCAAAATACTTTATGCCGGCCCTGCTGGAGGAGATGAGGGGTACGGTGCGCACCCTCTCGGGCGACGTGCTCCAAAGAGTGCAGATGAAGGTTTACGACCTTGACGACGAGGCTCAGTTCGCCGCCTTCGCCAAAGGCCAGGCCAGAGAGCTGAAGGTCTATGGGACCGATAAGACAGTTACTTACGACCCCGAAAAACGCATCGGCATTGTCATTGACAAGATTGGCACCTCCACTGCGATATCCGTCGGTGCCTACGATTTCGCCCTCGCCCAGCTGGACGCATGAAAGAGTTCGAGATAGCGCAGAAAATCGGCAAGGAGCTCACTGAAGGGCAACTTCAGGAGGCTGCGGCCAAAGCTTTGGGCGTGAAGCCCGGAATGGTCGGCCATGTGGAGATTGTGCGGCGCAGCATCGATGCCCGCCAGGACATCCTGTACCGCTACCGCGTTCAGGCCTACAGGCAAGGGGAAAAGTTCGAACCTTATCGGCTGGCGCCCTATCAAGATGTGCATAACGCTCCTGCGGTAATTGTCGTAGGAGCAGGTCCGGCCGGCATGTTCGCGGCTCTCAAGCTTCTGCAGAAAGGTTTAAGGCCGATTGTGCTGGAACGCGGCAAAGACGTCGAGCGCAGGAAGGTGGACATGGCAAGGCTTTCGACGAAGGGAGTCATCGACCCCGATTCAAACTATTGCTATGGCGAAGGCGGTGCCGGCGCATTCAGCGACGGAAAACTCTTCACCCGTTCATCCAAAAGGGGCGATATCCGGGAGGTCCTGCACCAGCTTGTGGCCTTCGGCGCCCACGAAGACATACTCATTGACGCTCATCCGCATATCGGCACCGACAAACTGCCGGAAGTGGTGAAAAACATACGCAGCTGCATCCAGGAGCATGGCGGCGAGTATCATTTCGACGCCCGCGTAACGGATATAGAAAAAATTGCCGATGGAAGCTTCAGGGTATCGGCCGGCGAAAATGTCTTCTGCGCCCAAAAAGTCATCCTTGCAAGCGGGCATTCGGCACGTGACATTTACGAGCTTTTCCAAAGGAAAGGCTGGGCGCTGGAGGCCAAAGGCTTTGCGCTTGGCGTCAGGGTCGAGCATCCGCAGTGGCAAATCAACCAGATACGCTATCATGGTAAATATCAGCCGTTTATGCCAACTGCCGAATATTCCTTCGTGCAGCAGGTCGATGGCCGCGGAGTCTTCTCTTTCTGCATGTGCCCCGGCGGCATACTGGTGCCCTCTTCCACGGAAGACGGCACCGTAGTGCTTAACGGCATGTCAAATGCAGCCCGCAATTCCAAATGGGCAAATGCCGGCGTCGTGGTGCAGATAGAACCGGGCGACCAGCCCTCCACTTATGAAGGTCCCTTCGCCCTCATGGACTTCCAAAGGGATGTCGAGCGCAGCATGTACCGCTATGTCCAGGAGCACGGCGGCACGCATCCCCTCATGGCTCCGGCCCAAAGGATGAAAGACTTCTGCCGCGGCATCGTTTCAAAAGACCTTCCAAAGACTTCGTACCACCCCGGGGCTTTGAGCTCCCCCCTTCACGAACTGTTGCCGGAAAACGTTGCAGGGCGCCTGAGGAAAGCTTTCCCGCAGGTGGACCGCAGCATGCACGGCTACTATACCAACGATGCGCTTCTGCTTGGCGTAGAGTCCCGCACCTCTTCCACGATTCGCCTGCCCCGGAATCCGGAAACGCTTGAGCACGTGGATGTTCCCGGCCTCTACCCTTGCGGCGAAGGGGCGGGATATGCCGGCGGCATTGTCTCATCGGCCCTGGACGGGATAAACTGTGCCGATAAATGCTCAAATTTTTAGTATCTTTGCAGGCATTTTTTCAATAGCTATGGCAGATCTTATCCTGGGAATCGAATCTTCCTGCGACGATACATCGGCAGCCGTCATCAGGGACGGCGTGCTGCTATCCAACGTAATCGCCTCACAGCAAGTACATAAGGACTTTGGCGGCGTAGTGCCCGAACTGGCCTCACGCGCCCATGAGCAGAATATCGTCCCCGTAGTTTCGGAGGCTCTGCGTAAAGCCGGAGTGCAGGCCGGGGATTTATCGGCCATCGCTTTTACCCGCGGTCCCGGGCTGCTTGGTTCGCTGCTGGTGGGCACTTCCTTTGCCAAGGCGCTGTCGCTCTCGCTGGATATTCCCATGGTGATGGTCAATCACTTGCAGGGGCATATACTGGCCAATTTCATACGCCAGCCGGACGTTCCGGTAAGAGAGCCCTCGTTCCCCTATCTTTGCCTTCTGGTTTCGGGCGGCAACTCGCAGATTGTCAAGGTAAACAGCCCTCTGGAGTACGAGATTCTGGGACAGACGATCGACGATGCAGTGGGCGAAGCCTTCGACAAATGCTCCAAAATGCTCGGGCTCGGCTACCCCGGAGGCCCTATAATCGACCGCCTTGCCCGGCAGGGCGACCCCAACCGCTTCCAATTCGCCAAGCCTAATATCCCTGGCCTCGACTACAGCTTCAGCGGCGTCAAAACCTCCCTCCTGTACTTTGTGAGGGATCAAATGGCTTTGGACCCCACCTTCCTTGACAACAACAAGGAAGACCTTTGCGCAAGTTTCCAGAAAACTCTCATCGACATACTCCTTACAAAACTCATCCGCGCCGCCAAGGAAACCCGCATCCGGGAAATCACCATCGGCGGTGGTGTATCGGCCAATAGCGGACTAAGGGAAAGAATTGTCGCAGAGGGAGTTAAGCGCCATTGGAACACCTACCTTCCGGAGCGCAAATTTACCACCGACAATGCCGCGATGATTGCCGTGGCGGGCTGGTTCCAATACCGTGCCGGCATCCGCACTCCCCTGGACATAGCCCCAGTCTCCAGAATGGCCGATTTCTAGTGGCACCCAACCCACTGACCCTCAATCACTTCCTGAAATCAAGTGTGTCTTTTTGCCACACTTGATTTCAGCATCTTGTTGTGTATCAGGGTGTTGCGTGACCAGGGAGGATATGTCAAAAATAATTCTTATTTTTGTAGATTGATGAAGAAGGGGCTTCATATTGTTTTTTGGATTCTGGCGCTGCTCATTCTGGTGCTTGCGGCCGGCGTTGTTGCTATTCAGTCACCAAGGGTGCAAACGCTGGCGGGGCAGAAAGTGCTGGAACGTCTTCAGGAACAATTGGATGCCGATGTCAGCTTCTCCAACCTCACCATCCGTCCCTTCGACGCAGTGCTGCTGGAAGACGTCCTGATTCTGGACCGCGCACCGGCCGTAGAAGGCATGGACACGCTGCTGCAAGTCAAGAAGCTCTCCGCAAAATTCTCGGTCTGGGGACTGTTGCAGGGCGACAACCTGAAAATCAATTACGCCAAACTGGACGGCGGCCTGTTCAACCTGGCCCTGGAAAAGGATCCCCGCAGGGAGGGCGGCCTGATAACCAACCTGCAGCGCGTTCTGCGGATGTACCCGGACGACAATGGCGAGCCCATGCACTGGGGCAATCTCCTTCAGGCCCGCCGCGTAGATGTGAAAAACGTCCGCTTCCGCATGGAGAACAAAATCCTGGCAGAAAGGATGGCAAAAGAAGGCCAATCCTATGGCGAAGGCGTAATAGACTGGAACCACCTCAACCTAACCCTTGACGAACTGCACGTCAGCAAACTCAAAATTGCCGATAACCTGATCCTGGGAAAGGTGGATGAACTCCGCCTGAGAGAGCATTCCACAGGCTTCAACGTCAAAGAGGCCCAGGCCGAGAGCGTAATGGTAGGCAATCAAAACGTCACGATAAAGGACCTGCATCTAAGCGACTCTTTATCTGACCTTTACCTCAACCGGCTCAGCTTTGACGGCCCACTTGAAAACTATGGTTATTTCACAGAAAAGATAAAAATCGGCGCGTCCATCGACGGCCGTTCACTGCTGGACATACGCACGCTCACTCACTTCGGCCCGGGCCTGTCGGATTATTTCTTCCGCGGAAAACTGAGCGGCGGAGTGGAAGGCTGCGTGAAAAACCTAGCACTGAGCAAAGTGCAAATCATAGATCAGGACAACACGGTTTCACTCAGGGTAAACGGACGGTTCACCGGCCTGCCGGAGATAAGTGACACCGAGATGAAGCTCGACGTTAAAGACCTCATTTTCAACTTCCGCGGTCTCGCCGGATTTGTGAAAGGATGGTCACCGCTTACTGATGTCAGCGGCATGAAGAAACTCGCTCCCGGTCAGCTGTTTACCTTCACGGGGCAAGTCCAAGGCCCTCTGAACGAGCTTGCAGTCAACGGCAATATAGAATCCGACTCAGGCTCCCTAAGGGCCGACCTCAAGCTCGGCAACGTAATAGAATCGCATCCTCTCAGCATCGGCGGTAAAATATCCACCGACAATCTGAACATAGGCCGCATTGCCGGCGTGCAGGCACTCGGGCCGGTGACGCTTCAGACAGGCTTGGAGGCCAGTTTTCAGGAAAACGGCCCGCAGGTGAGGCTTGACTCCCTTAAAATCAGCCGCTTAAGCGCCCTTGGGTACAATTATAGCGGCATATCCGCAGTAGGCTCTTACAGGGAAGACGCCTTCGACGGACGCATAACATCGGCCGACCCGAACCTGAATTTCCTCTTCCAGGGCGTTTTCAATCTATCTAAGAACACCAAAAACGCCGCCTACAATTTCTTCCTCTCCCTAGGTTATGCCGATTTGCACGCTCTGCATATCGACAAACGCGAACAGTCCAAGATCAGTTTCGTCACCAACGCCAACTTCCTCAGAACGGAAGAGAGGGAGCTGATAGGCTCGGTCAACATGTCCAATCTTGTCCTGGAGAGCGCTTCCGGCGTCCATAACCTTGGGAATGTAAGCCTTCTGGCGAACACCAACGATAACCTGCACCGCCTGCGCCTGGATTCAGGCTTCATGGAAGCCAGCTTTGTAGGCGACCATCCTGTCGCGGAATTTGTCAAAGATCTGCAGCGTCTCATCATCCAGCGGGACCTCCCCGCCCTTACGGAAGAGGAAGCTACGCCCTTCAGCGGTGCGTCATATACGGTATCGGCAAAGATTTTCGACGCTACGCAACTGCTGGATTTCCTTTCCCCCGGCCTTTATGTCGAAAACAAGACCAAGCTTTCACTGCAGGTCAAAAAAGACGGCTCGGTGAGCCTGGACGTCAATTCCGGACGCATCGCCCTCAAAGACAAATACGCCAAAGGCCTGAAACTAAGGTTCGACAACCTCCACGACGTCCTTTCCGGGGAGCTTTCCTCGGAGACGATAGCCGTAGCTGGAGCCTTGCTCAAGAACAACAGGCTCAGCCTCTTTGCCGATGACAACCACATCGGCCTTGGCTATATTTTCGACAACGAATCCGACCCTACCACAAAGGCCGAAATCTACCTCTCCGGCGACCTTTCCCGCGACGAAGACGGACTCGGATTCATGGCCCGTGCGCTCCCTTCAAACGTCTATTACAACGGCGATGGCTGGGCCATCACATCCGGCGATATCGGCTATAAAGGCGGTGACATAAGCGTATCACAGCTGCTGGCCCGTCACGAAGGCGAACGCCTTGCAGTAAACGGAGGCTTCTCCCCGACCAAGACGGACACGCTGTCGGTGACTCTGGAAAAATTCAACCTCGCCCTTCTTAACTCCATCACCGGCGGTTCACCTTCCCTGGAAGGCCGTGCCACCGGAAAGGCGCTGGTGCTGTCGCCTTCCAAACCCACTCCGGGTCTGCTGGCCAACATCGTATGCGACTCGACGCGGGTATCCGGCAAACGGATGGGCCAGGTGAACATCTCCAGCGTTTGGGACGAGCAGGCCCAGCGCTTCAACGCAAGCCTGAGAAATTCCCTCGACGGTCGCAGCACGCTGGATGCCGACGCATACCTGGTCCCTGCAGGCCAAAAGCTTCACGCCGCCCTAAGGCTCGACGGCTTTGAAATGGGATATGCCGAATCCCTCGCCAGCGTCCTGTTCAGCGAATTCGGCGGCAAACTGTCCGGCGAAATCACTGCCGACGGCACGCTGGGGCAGATTCACCTCGGCAGTAAGGATCTCCGCCTCAAGGACGGTCGCATGACCCTGGATTACACAAGGGTCCCCTACAAAGTGGAAGGCAGCCTCGCTCTCGACAACGAAGGCCTCAAGTTCACAGACATCTCCCTTGCCGACGGCGAAGGCGGCACCGGCCGTATCCGCGGTTCCATCCTTCTAGGCGACTTCAGCAACATCAAGATGGATACGCACGTATTTATGCGTGAAATGAGAGCCCTCGCCCTTCCAAGCGGTGTCAATCCCATTCTCTACGGAGACTTGTACGCCACCGGCCGCGTGGATATCACAGGCCCGCTGGACAAGATATATCTTGGCATTGACGCAATTACAGCCAAGCAAGGCAACCTGCACATCCCGCTCGACTCCCCTTCCGGCAGAAGCAGGCGCGAGCTGCTGAGCTTCAAGGAAGAAGAATCTCTTGAGGAGACGGACCCCTACGAGCTGATGATGGCATCGAACAGGCAGAGCATGAAAAGATCCAGCGACCTGCAAATGAAGCTCAGGGTGCAGCCAACTGCCGATTCGCGCGTATATCTGGACATCGACGAAGACAACTCCCTGAACGCCGTGGGCACGGGTACGATAGAAATGGAGACAAGCACCGCCACAGGTTCTTTCACCATGAACGGCAACTACGACATTTCCGACGGCAGCTTCCATTTTTCGGCAATGAATCTGGTGAACCGCAACTTCACCATCCAGGATGGCAGCACCGTCCGTTTCAACGGCGACGTAATGGACACCGACCTGGACGTCAAAGGCCTGTATGTCACCAAGGCCAGCCTCGCCAACCTGATTTCGGAAGAAGCGTCCGTAAGCCGCCGCACAGTAAACTGCGGAATCAACATCACCGGCAAGATGCGGAATCCGGAAGTCAAGTTCGACATTGAAGTTCCGGACCTGAATCCCATAGCACAGGCGCAGGTGGAAAGCGCCCTCAACTCGGAGGACAAAGTCCAGAAACAGTTCGTGTACCTGCTGGTGGCCGGCAACTTCCTTCCCACGGAAGAGTCCGGAATCACCACAAACGGCTCCGAAGTGCTCTTCTCCAACGTTTCCAGTATCATGTCGGGCCAGCTGAACAACATCTTCCAAAAGCTCAACATTCCTCTGGACCTTGGCCTCAACTATCAGGCGACGCAGACCGGCAGCAATCTCTTCGACGTCGCTCTTAGCACCCAGCTGTTCAACAACAGGGTGCTGGTGAACGGCACCGTCGGCAACAGACAGCTCATCGGCGGAACCACCACCAACGAAATAGCCGGCGACATTGACATAGAAATCAAACTGAACCGCAGCGGCAGCATGCGTCTTAACCTCTTCTCCCATTCGGCCGACCAGTTCACCTACTACCTGGACAACAGCCAGCGAAACGGCGCCGGTATCGCATACCAGAGGGAATTCAACTCAATCTCGGACTTCTTCAGAGACCTGTTTACCTCCCGCCGGACCAGGGAAGAAAGGGCCAGGAACAGCCTTCTCAGGCAAGGACGCAGCGTAGTGCTGCAAATCGACTCTACAGGAAAAGCTTCCAACTATGACTTACGGTAAACTCTATCTCATACCAACTCCGCTTGGGGAAGGCAATCCGGCCGATGTACTCCCCGCTTCGGTCATTGGCCTTCTGCCCGGACTCAGCCGCTTCGTGGTGGAGGAAGTGCGCACTGCACGCCGCTTCCTGTCCGCCGCAGGGCTCAAAGGGCATATCGGCCAGCTGGAATTCCATGAGCTTAACGAGCACACCTCCCCTGCCGATATAGAAGCACTCCTTAGCCTCTTTCAGGACGGGACGGACGTAGGTCTCCTCTCCGAAGCCGGCCTCCCTGCAGTTGCCGATCCTGGCGCCCAATTGGTTGCTCTGTGCCACAGAGAAGGCATAGAGGTTATCCCTCTTGTCGGCCCCTCGTCACTCATGCTTGCCTTGATGGCCTCCGGGCTCAACGGACAGTCTTTCGCATTTGCAGGCTATATCCCTGCCAAGACCGACGAGCGCCGCAGCGCCCTCAAAGCCCTTGAAAAGCGCTCCGCTGCCGCCAGGGAGACGCAAATCATGATAGAAACCCCTTATCGCAACGACTCTCTTTTTGCCGACATGCTGCAATGCCTGAGCGACCGGGTACGCCTTTGCATAGCCGCCAATCTCACTTGCCCTGACGCCTTCATCCGCACCAGGAGCATCGCTCAGTGGAAGAAGCATCCCGTCACTATCGGCAAACGTCCCTGCGTATTCCTGATACTGGCATGAAGATAGCTTTCACTACACTGGGCTGCAAGTTAAATTATGCAGAAACAGCCACTTATGAGCGTGGCATGATGGCCGCCGGCTGGGAAATAGTGCCCTGGACCCAGCAGGCCGACGTTTATCTGATAAACACCTGCGCAGTAACGGAAACGGCGGAAAAGAAGTCCAGAAACCTTATCCGCAGGGCGCATCGTACAGCCCCTCAGGCTGCAATAGTAGTAACAGGCTGCTATGCAGAGCTTCGCAAGGAGCAGCTGCTTGAACTGCCGGGCGTGTGGAAAGTCTTCGGCGCAAATGAAAAGTCGCAGATAGTGCCCTTCATTGCGGAGGCTGCTGCCTCTGAAATCGCCTCCGCTTCGCTCCGGCCCCTCCCACAGCCAGCAGCCTCCTCCACGTCGGTATTCGGAGCTTATAGCAGCGGAGAGGAACGTACCAGGGCATTTTTGAAAGTGCAGGACGGGTGCGACAATTTCTGCGCTTACTGCACCGTTCCTTTCGCAAGGGGCCGCAGCAGGAACATCGCTATATGCGAAGTGGTGAAAATGGCCCGCAACATTGCCGCTGAAGGTGTCAAGGAAGTAGTTTTGACAGGAGTGAATACCGGAGATTTCGGCCGCACCACCGGGGAAAGTTTCCTGGACCTTCTGAAAGCCCTCAACGAAGTTGAAGGAATCGAGCGCTACAGGATATCTTCCATCGAGCCGAACCTCATAACTCCGGAAATCGTGGACTGGATCGCCTCCGGCACCAAATTCCAGCGCCACTTCCACATTCCGCTCCAAAGCGGCAGCGACACAATTCTGAAGCGAGTGGGCCGAAGGTACGACACCGCCCTCTTCGCCTCCCGCATCGACTACATACGTAAAGCCCTGGAGCGTCCAGGGGAGCCTCTGGTTTTCTTCGGGATAGACGTTATCGTCGGCCTGCCGGGAGAAACCGAAGAGCTGTTCATGGAAACCTACAATTTCCTGAAAGAACGCATCCGGCCCGCATTCATACACGTTTTCCCTTATTCGCGTCGGCCCGGGACAAGGGCCGCCACTTGGAAGGACCAGGTGCAGGACAGCGTCAAAACAGAGCGTGTTGCGCGTCTTGAAGCCCTCTGCAGCGAGTTGCATTCGGCTTTTGAAGCCGCCAACAAAGGCATCAGCGAGACTGTCCTATGGGAATCGTCAGTCAAGGACGGCATCATGAGCGGCTACACAGGCAACTACATCAGGGTAGAGAAGCCCTACGATGCAGCCAGCGTCAACCAATTGGAAACCATAGTACTATGACAAAACTTACCTTTCTGGGAACAGGGACATCGCAAGGAGTACCCATAATCGGCTGCCAGTGCCCGGTGTGCAAATCGGCCGATTCCAGGGACAAGCGCTTCCGCTCATCGGCCCTCGTGCAAATGGACGGGCTCACGATAGTAGTGGATGCAGGGCCCGATTTCCGCTCCCAGATGCTTGCGGGCGACGTGCGTCATCTGGACGCCATCCTCCTCACGCACAATCACAAAGACCATACTGGAGGCTTGGACGACGTGCGCTCGTTCAACTACATAGACAAGAAAGCGGTGGAAATCTACTGCGAAGAGCGCGTTCTTAAAACCCTCAGAAACGACTACGCCTACGCTTTTGCAGAGCACAAATACCCGGGCGCGCCCGAGTGGCACATCCATCTGATAGACGAGCGTCCTTTCCGCGTAGAATCCCTAGAGAACAGCGGAGAATTGGAATGGGTACACGACGTGGGCTATTTTTACAGACAGGCCGACGGCTCGCTCAAACCATCGGACAATGCTGTAAATGAGGCGTCCCACCTCAATCCGAACGTAATTCCAATCCGCGGACTTCACGGGCCGATGCCTGTGCTGGGCTTCCGCTTCGGCAACATCGCCTATATCACCGACATGAGCACGCTGCCGGAAGAAGAGCTGTCCAAGCTGAAAGGTCTTGAGCATGTGACGCTTAACACTGTAAGTTATCATCCGCACCACTCCCATTTCTCGCTGGACGAAGCCCTGCAGCTGGCCGGGAAAATCGGCGCAAGACATACTTGGCTCACCCACCTTTCGCACGCCTTTCCTTCGCACGAAGCCTTCTGCGAAGAGCTCCGGGCCCTGTGCGCGGAAAAAGGCATAAACTCCATTGTACAACCGGCCTACGACGGCCTCACTATCTCTGACAAATGCTGAAAAAACAGATTCTCTCCCTTATCATAATGCTGTTTCCTTTGACCCTGGCGGCACAGGAGCAGCTTTACAACATGAATTTTGACGAGTGGTCCAAAAGCAAAGGCGCCTGGAATCCATACGCCGCCGACGGCCCCAAGATTTGGGACACCGCCAATCACGGCACCAGCATCATTGGCGTGAATGCCACCCAGCCGGAATACAAGCACCTGGCAGTAGCCGGCGAAGGGAAAGCCGCCGCCAAGATAACAAGCCGCAAGGTTATTTGGGCTTTCCTGGCCGGGAATCTGTACACGGGGCAGTTCGTGCGCGTGGTCAAGTTCTCCGGGGCCGAAATGATTCAAGGCGTGCCTTTCCATAGCAGGCCCAAGAGCATCTCCGGCTACCTTCACTACATTCCGGGGGTAATCGATTATACCAAAGGGAATTACGAGGATATGAAAGGCAAACGCGACCAGGGCCAGATTGAAGTCGCCCTCTTCTCCTGGAAAGGGCCCCATCGCTTCGATTCAACAGCCGGCCCCAGCATCCCGGCAACTGAAGATCCGGACCTCATCGGCCACGCCGTCATGGTCCTTGACAAGCCCACCGGAGGATACATTCCCTTCGAGATTAAATTCAACTACAGCAGCGACAAGACTCCTACCTATCTTTTCATGTCGGCCCTTTCCAGCCGGCTGGGAGAGTTTTTTACAGGCAGCAGCAAAAGCGTACTATACCTTGACGAGTTGCAGTTCAATTATTAGGAATTTCTGGCTCGTTTATGTAAATTTGCTTAATTAATAACCAAAACTTGAATGGCTCCTAACGAATTTGATGTAATTATCGTAGGCGGAGGCATCACCGGCGCGGGTACCCAAAGGGACTGCGCCATGCGCGGGCTCCGCACCCTTCTGATAGAGCGCTCCGACATAGCCACAGGCGCCACGGGACGCAACCACGGCCTTCTTCACAGCGGCGCACGCTATGCAGTGAACGACCCCGAATCGGCCCGTGAATGCATAGAGGAGAACATGATTCTGAGGCGGATAGCATCGCACTGCATAGATGAAACCGACGGCCTGTTCATCACCCTTCCGGAAGACGACCTTGGATATCAGCAAACCTTCGTGGAATCCTGCCGCGCAGCCGGCATAAATGCCGAGATAATAGACCCCGACCTTGCAAGAAAGCTGGAGCCTTCAGTAAATCCCGAGCTTATAGGCGCCGTGCGTGTACCTGACGGCAGCGTGGACCCGTTCCGTCTCTGCGCAGCCAACATGCTCGATGCCAAGATTCACGGAGGTCAGGTCCGCCTGCACACGGAAGTCACCGGTTTCATAAGGGAAGGAGACACAATAAAAGGCGTCCACACCCACAATTTCCAGACAGGCGAAGATGCCGATTTCTACGCCCAGGTCACCGTAATAGCCGGAGGCATCTGGGGGCACGGCATCGCCGGCCTTGCAGGGGTGAACGTGGGCATGTATCCTGCCAAGGGCTCGCTCCTTATTTTCGCCCACAGGATCAACAACATGGTCATCAACCGCTGCCGCAAGCCCTCAAATGCCGATATTCTGGTCCCGGGCGACACGGTATGCGTAATCGGCACAACTTCCACGCGCATTCCTTTCGAAGAGTGCGACAACGTGGCCGTTACCCCCGACGAGGTGAATCTCCTTGTCACGGAAGGCGCTAAACTTGCGCCGTCCATAATGTCAACCCGCATCCTCAGGGCATACGCCGGCGTCCGGCCCCTTGTAAGTGCCGACAACGACCCCACAGGCCGCAACATTTCCCGCGGCATCGTCTGCCTGGATCACGAAGTGAGGGACGGAGTGAAAGGCCTCGTGACAATCACCGGCGGTAAACTCATGACTTACCGTCTGATGGCGGAAATGGCCACAGACACAGTCTGCCGCAAGCTTGGAGTGGAAAAAGCCTGCGAAACCGCCACCACTCCCCTGCCTGGTTCGGAAGAACGCTCCTACGAAGCCGTTGCCCAGAAGATTTGGGAATCCCCTTCGACGGCGCAGAAGGCTGCCGCTTCACGCATGGGTACGCGCGCATCACGCATCCGCACGGGCAACCGCCACGACGAAGCCCTCATCTGCGAATGCGAGGAAGTATCGGTCGGCGAAATAAATGCCGCAATAGACCGCATGGACGTATCGTCACTGACAGACCTCCGCCGCCGCACCAGAGTGGGCATGGGCACCTGCCAGGGCGAATTCTGCGCCTGCCGTGCCGCCGGCCTGCTCGCCAAAGCCCACGGCTGCGTAGAAAAAGAAAGGGCCGACATTGCCGACTTCCTCCAGGAACGCTGGAAAGGCAATTTCCCCATAGGCTGGGGCGACACCCTCCGCGAGGCCGAATATACACAGTGGGTCTATAAACACGTACTTGGACTATGAAATTTGACAGCGTAATCATAGGCGGAGGACTCGCCGGACTTACGGCCGGCCTGAAATTGCAAAGCGCAGGAAAACAGACCGCCATCATATCCACCGGACAAAGTGCACTGCACTTCTTCTCCGGAAGCTTTGAATCCCTGCAGGAAGCTCCCGAGGAGATGAAGCAGCTCTTCAGCCAGGCAGGCATACGCCTGCACTACAGCCCGGGCGTCCGTCTGATGCCGCTGGGCACATTCCGCGAGGCTGCCCTCTCACTGGAAGACATCGACCTGTTCCCCAAAGCATCATTTGGAAAGAAGGTCCTAATTGTGAATTTGTTAGGATATCACGACTTCTTCTCCTCCTTCCTTGCCCAAGGCTTGGAAAAAGAGGGAATGGAATGCCGCATCCGCTTCATAAACCTGCCGGAAATGGAGAAACTGCAACTGAGCCCGAGCGAAATGCGCGCGGTTCAGATTGCCAGAATCATGGACCGCATCTGGGAAAAAGTTATACAGGAGATCCGGCTTCTGCTAAAGGATGAAGACACCGTGGTTCTCCCGCAAGTATTCGGTTTGCAGGATGCCTCCGTTCCTTCACGCATACGACAGGGCATTCCCGCCCGCGTCGTTTTTGCCGGAACGCTTCCTCCGTCGGTTCCTGGAATACGCACGCAGATGCTGCTGAAAAAACGCTATCAGCTCCTTGGCGGCACATTCCTGATGGGCGACAAGGTGGATAAAGCGCACCTTCATGAGGGACGTGTACACAGCGTAGTCACACAAAATCTTGACAACCACTACATCGAGGCTCAAAACTTCCTCCTGGCAAGCGGATCATACTTCTCCAAAGGCCTAAGTTCCAATCCTTTCGGCATATCAGAGCCGGTCTTCGGCCTGGACATTGACTTTGCAGCGGAGCGCGGCAACTGGTACAGTCCATCCTTCGCAGACGATCAGCCCTACATGGCCTACGGCGTAAAGACCGATGAGAATCTGCACGCCATAAAAGACGGAAAGGCACTTGAAAACCTGTATGTCGCAGGCGCCGTCCTTGGCAAGACCAGGCCTGAATTCGGCACCGCAGCAGGAATGGCAGTCCGCAGCGCCCTCGCAGCTGCCGATAACATCCTAAAAGCATCTGAACTATGAAATTGCAAGAATATACCCGAAGCAAAGGCAACTTCGAAGAATGCATGAAATGCACCGTCTGCACGGCCTATTGCCCGGTCTTGCAGGTGAATCCCCTTTATCCCGGTCCCAAACAGGCCGGCCCTGACGGTGAGCGCCTTCGCCTGAAAGACCCGTATTTCTTCAGCAATACTCTCAAGTACTGCATGAACTGCAAAAGATGCGAGGTTGCATGCCCCTCAGGCGTAAACGTAGCGGATCTTATCCAGGCCGCCAGAATAAAATACGACAAGTCAAAGCCGAAACTGCGCGACCGCATACTCGCCTCAACCGATTTGATGGGAACGCTCACACGCCCTGTGGCTCCTATCGTCAATGCAGTAACGGGACTTGGAATAACCAAAACCGTACTGGACGCCACCCTCAAAATCGACAGGCACCGCACTTTCCCCAAATACAGCAGCCCGGGTTTTGAAATATGGCTAAGGTCCCACAAGAGGGAGCAGGCTGCCTTCCCCGAACAGGTTGCCTACTTCCATGGATGCTACGTCAACTACAATTATCCCCAGCTGGGCAAAGACCTCGTAAAAGTGCTCAATGCCCTTGGCGTTGGAGTTCAGCTCCTGGACAATGAAAAATGCTGCGGCATTGCCATGATTACCAACGGCATGTCCGAAAGCGCCCGCAAGCATGCCGTCCATAACGTAGCGGCACTGCAGAAAGCCGTGGACAAAGGACTTAAGGTTGTAACAACCTCATCCACCTGTACTTTCACGATGAGGGACGAATATCCGCACCTTCTGGATGTGGACAACAGCGCAGTCAAAGACTCGCTCCTAATGGCCACCCGCTTTATCTATGAGAAACTTGAAAAAGGCGCAAAACTGAATTTCAAGAGCGATTTTCATAAAAAGATTGCCTATCACACTCCCTGCCACCTTGAAAAATTGGGCTGGGGCGTATTCTCCGAAAAACTTCTTAAGATGATACCCGGCGTGGAATTCACCATGCTGGATTCCAACTGCTGCGGCATTGCTGGCACATACGGATTCAAAAAAGAGAATTATGAGGCATCCCAAGCCATAGGCCAAGCCCTGTTCTCCCAAATCAAGACAGTAAATCCCGATGTAGTAGCCTGTGACTGCGAAACCTGTAAATGGCAAATCGAAATGTCCACCGGCTATACTGTCATGAACCCTATCTCAATTCTGGCCCAAGCCTTGGAAGACTAAAACCAAATTCTACCCATGCTTAAAAATTTGCTCAAACAGCCCTCTTACAAACCGGCACAGACCGGCCCGGAAGCCGATGCCCGCTACAAACGCCTGCGTCTGCAGGTGTTCATCGGCGCATTTATAGGTTATGCAGGTTTCTACCTTGTGCGGAAAAACCTCTCCATGGCCATTCCCGCTATGGCTCCTTTAGGTTTCGAAAAGACGGAACTGGGTTTTGTCCTGGGTCTTAACGCAGCCGCATACGCACTGTCCAAATTCCTGATGGGCAGCGTGTCGGACCGTTCAAACGCCAGGGTATTCCTCCCTCTGGGACTAATCCTCACAGCCATATCCATGTGCTTCATGATAGTCCCCATCCAGGCCATAGGCGCAGAACATAAGGCCCTGGCCATACTGGTAATGGGCATTCTGAACTTCCTCGTGGGTTGGTTCAACGGCATGGGCTGGCCTCCATGCGGCCGAGTCATGACCCACTGGTTCTCCCAGAGCGAACGCGGCACAATGATGAGCATCTGGAACTGCGCCCACAACGTCGGCGGCGCTATGGTCGGTCCTATGGCCACCTACGGCGCTGTCTGGTTCGGCAGCTGGTTCTACGGCTCGCACACGGAGCTTTACTTCCTCATCGGCACATTTGCTTTCCCTGCGGCAGTGGCTGTGCTTATAGCTTTGCTAGCCTACATTCTGCTTCGCGACACCCCTCAGTCCTGCGGCCTTCCGTCCGTTGAAGCCTGGCGCAACGACTACCCCAAGAACTATTCTGCAAAACACGAAGAGACGCTCACCGCCAAGGAAATTTTCTTCCAGTATGTGCTAAATAACAAGTTCCTGTGGTTCATTGCTTTAGCAAATGCTTTCGTTTACATGGTACGTTACGGCTGCCTGGACTGGGCCCCCACCATCCTTACAGAAAAAGGCATCGACCTCAAGAGCGCCGGCTGGGCATACTTCGCATACGAGTTTGCGGCCATTCCAGGCACCCTGCTCTGCGGTTGGCTGTCCGACAAATTCTTCCATGGCAAACGTGCACTCCCTACCATGATTTTCATGGCCCTCGTGATGGTCTTTGTCATATTATACTGGCTCTTCATTGACAATCTCACCGTAGTTATCATTTGCCTTATCGGCATCGGATTCTTCATCTACGGGCCTGTCATGCTAATCGGAGTGCAGGCTCTGGATCTGGCACCAAAGAACGCTTCCGGTACAGCTGCAGGCCTTACCGGCTTCTTCGGCTACTTCCTCGGTACTTTCATCCTTGCAAACACGGTTATAGGCCTCGTAGCCCAGCATGCAGGCTGGAGCTGGACCTTTATGCTTCTTATAGCGGCCTGCCTTCTCGCCATCTTTTTCATGGGACTTACGCTTAAAGAAGAGAACAAGTAGCTTCAGCGACAGTACAAATACCAAAAATAACAGTAGAGGTCCACGTCAATGGGCCTCTACTGTTATTTTTTAATGTTTGCTTAATAGAGAATAATCAGAATACCAGCAGGAAGAGCGCTGCAGCCAATGCACCGCCAACCATAGGGCCGGCGACGGGCACCCAGCTGTACCACCAGCCGCTGTCGCCTTTTCCGGTGATAGGAAGGACTGCGTGAGCGAGACGAGGGCTGAGGTCACGGGCAGGATTGAGGGCATAACCAGTAGTTCCGCCAAGGGACATACCCAGGGACATAATCACGCAAGTGACGGGGAAAGCGCCAAGTGAACCGGTGCTTGCCGACGCTCCGCCAAAGCCGAATGCGTTTCCGTTAGTGCCAAGGGCAAGGATGAGGAAAACCAGGAGGCAGGTGGCGATGACTTCGCAGAGGAAATTACGCCAGGGATTGCTAATGGCAGGCATAGTGCAGAATGTGCCGAGCATCGTGCCGGGTTCATCGGCAGTTGCCTTATAATGGTCTTTATAGAAAAGCCACACCAAGACTGCACCTACGAAACCGCCCAGCATCTGAGCTATGATATAGCCGATTACAAGGTCCCAGCCGAACTTGCCGGCGATTGCCAAACCAAGTGTAACTGCAGGGTTTAGGTGAGCACCGGAGATGGGTCCGGCCACGAACACACCGGCCATAACGGCAAAGCCCCAGCCCAGAGTGATGACCACCCAGCCGGCGCCTTTGGCCTTTGACTTATTCAGGGAACAGGCGGCGCATACGCCGTCGCCCAAAAGGACGAGCACCAGGGTGCCCAGGAATTCAAACAGATAAGCGGGATTCATACTGGTTAACGGGTTAAGGTTCTGGATATTGCATCGGCCCAGCCTTGCTTGGCAGAGCTCATGTCCTTGCCTGAAGGGGCGAAGGTGCGTTCGGCCTGCCACTGCTGCTTTATTTCATCGAGCGAGCTCCAATAGCCCACCGCCAGACCGGCAAGGTAGCATGCTCCCATGGCCGTCGTTTCCGTCACCTGAGGGCGGATTACATTGGCACCCAGGATATCGGCCTGGAATTGCATCATCAGGTTGTTGCGGGAAGCGCCGCCATCCACTTTCAGCTCTGACAGCTGTACGCCGGCATCGCGTGACATTGCATCCACTATGTCCATGGTCTGGAAAGCTATGCCTTCCAAAGCCGCACGGGCGATATGCGCGGCTGTGCTGCCGCGGGTGATGCCGCAAATCACGCCATGGGCATACTGGTCCCAATAAGGGGCGCCCATGCCGGTAAGGGCGGGAACGAAGTACACTCCGCCATTGTCCGGGACAGAGGCTGCGAGGGCTTCGACATCGGCCGATGAACGGATTATGCCAAGGCCGTCCCTAAGCCACTGGACCACGCTGCCGCCGACGAAAATGGAGCCTTCAAGGGCGTAGTTGACCGTATCCTTGATTTTCCATGCTACGGTTGTGAGCAGGTTGTTCTTGGACAGGATGGGCTTGGTGCCGGTATTCATCAGAAGGAAGCAGCCTGTCCCATAGGTATTCTTAACCGAGCCGGGAGTGGTGCACATCTGGCCGAAGAGGGCGGCCTGCTGGTCGCCTGCTATGCCGGCGATGGGCACTTCGTGGGCGAAGATGGTGGTCTTGGTGTAACCGTAAACTTCCGAAGATGAGCGTACGGAAGGCATCATCGAAGCAGGGATGCCCAGCAAATCGAGCAGTTCCTTGTCCCACTGAAGCGTGTGGATATTGAACAGCATGGTGCGGGAGGCGTTGGACACGTCGGTGATGTGCACTTCCCCGCGGGTGAGCTGCCATACCAGCCAGCTGTCAACGGTTCCGAAGCGGATCTTGCCAGCCTCGGCCTTTTCGCGTGCGCCGGGGACGTTGTCAAGAATCCACTTGATCTTGGTACCCGAGAAATAGGCGTCGATGATAAGGCCCGTCTTTTCGCGGATAGTATCCACAAGTCCGCGGGCTTTGAGATCGTCACAGAAGGCCGATGTACGGCGGTCCTGCCACACGATGGCATGGCAGATGGGCACGCCGGTTTCAGCATCCCAGACAATGGTGGTTTCACGCTGGTTGGTGATGCCGATGGCGGCAATGTCAAGTCCGTTTATGCCGATTTTGGAGATAGCCTCGGCAATCACTGCTGCTTCGGACGACCAGATTTCCATGGGGTCGTGCTCCACCCAGCCGGGTTGGGGGAAGTACTGGGTAAACTCCATCTGCGCGGTAGAGCAGATGTTTCCGTCGTGGTCAAAAACAATGGCCCTGGACGAGGAGGTACCTTGGTCCAGGGCTAAAATATACTTACTCATAGATTTCCTACGGCAATCATGTTGTGGACGGTCTTCAGGAAGTTGCTTACCTGGCGGGTGTATTCCTCGGGATATTTAGCGTAGGAATTGGCATGTACGGCGCCGGGGGCAACCCATTTTACCTTATAACCGTGAATCTTTGCGTTGTAGTTCTCATCCAGATGGGAGAAGGGAACGAAATCGTCGGCATCGCCATGGATGAAGAGCATGGGCTTTTCGCATTTTGCCAGAGCCTTGCGGCAGTCCGCTTCCTCGAATTTCCAGCCGAATTCCTTGCCGGAAACGATGCTGGCGCTGGTGATGATGGCATTGGGAAGGAGCTTTGACATGTCGTCAAGATTCTTCTTGAACTGGTCTGTCACGGAGCAGTAGCCGCAGTCTTCCACGAAGCACTTCACGTAATCCGGAAGTTTCTCGCCGCTTGTCAGCATTACCGTAGCGGCACCCATGGATACGCCGTGGAGAACCATGAAGTCGTCATTGAACTTCTCATGTGCTACCTCAATCCACTTCATGACGTCCAGGCGGTCTTTCCAGCCCATCTGGATTTCATCGCCTTCCGAATAGCCGTGATACTGCAGGTCGGGGAACAGGACATTGTAGTTCAGCTGATCCCTGTACATGCGGACGAGATAGAGGAAGACATAGTGGTTGTCGCCGTAACCGTGAATAACGATGGCAGTACCCTTTGCGTTTTTAGGATCGGCCGCGGGAATATAGCAAGCGTGGAGCTTGTAGCCGTCGTCGCTGGTAATCCACTCATCCTTGAGGATGCCCTGGGCTTTGTAATTGTCGTACCAGGCAGTGGAACCGGGCATGAGTGAATCGGCCTTATGACGTGTGCGCTCAATGTCATCCACGCCGTGAGGGGTGGGCGTAAGAGCGTAATGAGCCATGAATTTGCCTGCGAGGCAACTGTTAAGGGAGAAGACCGCCAATGCGATGGCGGCCAGACGAATAACCTTTTTCATAGCCTATTAGAACTGATAGTTAATGCCGATACCGATCCACAGGCCGGCGTCCAGTCCGGGAGTGAAGCATTTTGCGAAGTCGGCCGATACGATGAAGTTCTGGTTCATGGCGATCTTCAGGCCTGCACCGCCGCTGTAAATGAGGCTGCCGGCCTTTGAAGCGTCGTAGATAAGGGGATCCTGGCCAATAACGGTTAGTCTGGGATCATATATTTTGCCATCTACTGCAACTGCATCAATAGCCTTTTTCTTGTACTGCTTAGTGATAATACCTGCATCGAAGAACGGGTTCACGGCAATATAGAAATACTGGTTGAGGAGCTTGAAGCTGACGAGTTTCACACGCAGTTCCAGATTTGCCCATGCCATGCCTTCCGCAAGGATACGGTTTTCACGGAGGCCACGGATTGTGTTGGAGGAGCCGAAGCCCTCGGAAATCATGTTACGCTGGACAAGCAGCGGGTTGTTCTGAATCATGTACAGAGGAGTTTCACCGGCGATGGTCTGCTGCCATGCAAGACGATATGCAAACACGGGGTCTCCTGCAGGGATGTGGATAGGAATGCTGATGTAGTGACGGAAATAAGCGCAGGCTTTAAGATACTGGTGGTTCAGAACGTTTCCGTTGAGATAAGCCTCCGCCCATATTCCGTGGTTCGGAGCAGCCTCAATGTCACGGGTATCATAAACAAGACCGGCATTGATTTCCAGAGCATCACCTCCTTTCAGGTCATCATCCGTAAGGATTCCTGCGTTCTTGTATGCTTCGATGAGGGTCAAATCCTTATCATAGAAGAACGTCTTGTCCTTGCCTTCGGCATCTTTGATGTAACTGCCGCTTTGGTCTTTAATACGTGCGCCCCTGTCCACCATCTGGCCAAGAGTCCAATGCCAGTAATTGACGCCTGCAGCCCAGTTGAGGTGAGGAATAATCTGCCCCTGGAAATTAGCAAGAACTCGCAGCATATTGCGGCTCATGCCATAGTAATTGATGTTGTTTCCGTTAACCAGGATATCTTCTGCTTTCCTGTTTCCCCAGATATCATAGTTCTGGGTAGCTGCAGCACCGTTGAAGCCCCAGAAGCTATAGAGAGGATCAGTCATGTAGGTTACGGATGCATTCACTCGCATGTTGGGGATGAGATACTTGGAGTCGTATGCCAGATAGAGGCGCATACGGTGGCTGTGAGTGAAATAGGATGCTTCCCAGCTTATTTTGTGGAGGGGATCCGGATAGGTGTTGCCGTCTCCATAGTAATAGACATCGCCGAAGGCGCCGGCCTGGAAGCCGTTGTCAACTGAATAGGTTGCCGTAGGGAGAAGGCCGAAGCTCCAGCCCTTCTTCACTTCTTTTTCTTTTTCCTGGGCGGCGACCGGTAATACCATTGCCGCCAATAGCATTGCTGCTAATACTTTTTTCATAATGTTAGTTTTAGAGTTATAATTGTTAAATTATTTTTGCTAATAACGTACAAAGATAAGAAATATTTCCATAATGCAATATAGCTTACGTATTGTCTTAACGGGAAAGTTTGGTTATCTTTGAACTCGCAATAAAACTATAACCATGAAACAACTCATAGAGTGCGTACCAAATTTCAGCGAAGGCCGCAACAAGGCCGTGATTGACGCCATAGTACAAGCCATAAAAGCAGTAGAAGGCGTAAAAGTACTTGATGTGGACCCGGGAGAAGCCACCAACCGGACTGTCGTCACCTTTGTAGGAGAGCCGGAGCCGGTTTGCGAGGCCGCCTTCCTGGGGGCCGCAAAAGCGCAGGAACTGATAGATATGCGCCGGCATCACGGAGCCCATCCGCGCAGCGGTGCCACTGATGTCCTGCCCCTTGTCCCCGTCTCGGGAATAAGCTTGGAAGAATGCGCCGCCCTTGCCCGCAAGCTCGCAAAAAGGCTTTACGAGGAACTGGGCATCCCCTGCTACTGCTATGAGGCAGCCGCCTTCAAGCCTCAGAGAAAGAACCTCGCCGTCTGCCGCGAAGGGGAATACGAAGCCCTCCCGGAAAAAATGGCCGATGAAGCCCGCAAACCGGACTTCGGCCCGGGAGCATTTACCGAAAAAGTTGCAAAATGCGGAGCCACCAACGTGGGCGCCAGGGGTTTCCTCGTGGCCGTCAACTTCAACCTTAATACTACAAGCACCCGCAGAGCAATGGCCGTAGCCTTCGACGTCCGCGAAAAGGGGCGCAAGGCCCGTGAAGGCGGTTCCCTCACCGGAAAACTCCTCAAAGACGAAAACGGCAATCAGCTCTGGATTCCCGGAACCCTCAAAGGGTGCAAGGCAATCGGCTGGTACATAGACGAATACGGCATTGCCCAGGTATCGATGAACATAACCGACATCGATCGCACTCCCCTTCACGTAGCCTTCGAGGAAGTGAGCCGCGCCGCCACAGCCCGCGGCTTAAGGGTCACAGGAGCCGAGATTGTCGGCCTTGTCCCCAAACGCGTACTCATTAAGGCTGGCAAATTCTATCTTGAAAAGCAGCAGCGTTCGCTCGGCATAAGCGAGGAAGAAATAGTAAAAATCGCCGTCAAGTCAATGTCCCTCGACGATCTCAAACCCTTCGAGCCGCAGGAAAAGGTCATAGAATACCTTATTGCCGACAAGAAAAAAGGCCTGGCCGACCTCACCCTGGAAGGCTTTGTGCGCGAGACAGCGTCCGAATCGGCCGCACCCGGCGGCGGTTCGGTAAGTGCCGCGATGGGCGCTTTTGCAGCCGCACTTGCCACCATGGTCGCCAACCTTTCCTCCCACAAAAGAGGCTGGGATGAGCGCTGGAAAGAATTCTCGGACGTTGCCGAGCAGGGGCAGGCCATTCTCGACGAACTCCTTATTCTGATAGATGAAGATACCGCGGCTTTCAACCGCATAATGGACTGCTTCTCAATGCCTAAGGGCACGCCGGAGGAGAAATCGGCCCGGGAGAAGGCGCTGGAGGAGGCTACGCTCTACGCCGCGCAGGTGCCGCTGAAGACGATGGAAGCATCCCTCAAGGCCCTTCCGCTCGCTTTGCAGATGGCCCGCGACGGTAATCCCGCCTCTGCATCGGACGCCGGTGTGGCAGCCCTCGCCGCCCTTGCCGGCATCAAGGGAGCGCGCCTCAACGTGCGCATAAATGCCGCATCGCTCAAGGACAAGGCTCCGGCTCAGCCTCTCCTCGAAAGGGCCGATGCAATCGTAGCGGAAGCGGAAAAACTGCAGGCGGAAGTGCTGGAAGCAGTTGACAGACACATTGAATTATAACTCAGTTCGTAATGACACAATTTCAAGAAGAGATATTGGCAGGCATTCCCGCCCAGCTGCCGGAAGCCAAGCCTTATGACAGCAAGATTAACCACGCCCCTCGCCGCAAGGACATCCTGACGCCGGAGCAGAAAGTCCTGGCCCTGAAAAACGCACTCCGCTACTTCCCTAAACAGCTCCATGCCACCCTTGCGCCGGAATTCGCCGCTGAGCTCAAGACATACGGACGCATATATATGTACCGCTACAGGCCTTCCTATAAGATATACGCAAGGCCGATAGACGAGTACCCCGCCAAGAGCCGCCAGGCAGCGGCCATCATGGCTATGATACAGAACAATCTTGACGAGCGGGTCGCCCAGCATCCGCACGAACTTATAATCTACGGCGGAAACGGAGCCATCTTCCAGAACTGGGCGCAGTACAGGCTGGTCATGCAGTACCTTGCAACAATGACCGACGAGCAGACCCTCGTCATGTACTCCGGCCATCCGCTGGGGCTGTTCCCAAGTCACAAGGATGCCCCAAGGGTCATTGTAACCAACGGCATGGTAATTCCAAACTACTCAAAGCCGGACGACTGGGAGCGCTTCAACGCCATGGGAGTAAGCCAGTACGGGCAGATGACCGCCGGAAGTTACATGTACATCGGCCCTCAGGGAATCGTGCATGGGACAACCATTACGGTTATGAATGCGGCGAGGAAGGTCATGGCCGGCACCGACCGTCCGTCGCAGACCCCCGGTCAGGCCGGGGGTGACGCTAAGCAAGCCGGGGGTGACGCAAGGCAAGCCGGGGGTGACGCAAGGCAGGCAGGGGGTGACGAGCGGCGTCTCCTCTTTGTTACGGCGGGGCTTGGCGGCATGTCGGGGGCTCAGCCTAAGGCCGGGAATATTGCCGGCGTCGTGAGCGTGACGGCAGAAATCAACCCCAAGGCCGCCAGAAAGCGCTTCGAGCAGGGCTGGGTGGATGAGCTGCACGACTCCCTGGACGAGCTTATCCCCCGTATCCGCAAGGCTGTATCGGCAAAGGAAGTTGTGTCTTTGGCATACGTCGGCAATGTAGTGGACCTTTGGGAACGCCTTGCCGATGAGGACATCCGCGTGGATCTTGGCAGTGACCAGACTTCCCTGCACAACCCTTGGGCCGGAGGCTATTATCCCGCGGGGCTGTCGCTGGAAGAATCGCAGCGCATGATGTCGGAGGATCCCGCAGCCTTCAAGGCCGCCGTCCAGGAATCCCTGCGACGCCAGGTATCGGCAATTAACCGCCTCACTGCCAAAGGAATGTATTTCTTCGACTACGGCAACGCCTTCCTTCTTGAAAGCTCCCGCGCAGGAGCGGACGTCCTGAAGGCCGACGGCAGCTTCCGCTACCCTTCCTACGTCCAGGACATCATGGGGCCGCTGTACTTCGACTACGGCTTCGGCCCGTTCAGATGGGTCTGCATGAGCGAAAAGCCCGAAGACCTGGCAAAAACCGACGAGATTGCGATGCGCGTGCTTGACGAAATCGCCTCCCGCTCCCCCGAAGAGATTTCAGGCCAGATGAGAGACAACATCCACTGGATCCGCGAGGCAGGACGCAACCATCTTGTAGTAGGCTCGCAGGCTCGCATCCTATATGCCGACTGCGAAGGCCGCACCAAGATAGCCCTGGCTTTCAACGATGCCATCCGTAGCGGGGAAATATCGGCCCCAATAGTGCTGGGACGCGACCATCACGACGTTTCAGGCACCGACTCGCCCTACCGCGAGACTTCCAACATCTACGACGGCTCGCAGTTTACGGCCGATATGGCAGTGCAGAACGTAATCGGAGACGGCTTCCGCGGCGCAACTTGGGTAAGCATCCATAACGGCGGCGGAGTAGGCTGGGGCGAGGTAATCAACGGCGGCTTCGGCATGGTGATCGACGGCTCCGAGGACAGCGCCCGCCACATCCGTGAAATGCTGTTCTGGGACGTGAACAACGGAATCGCCCGCCGCAGCTGGGCCCGGAACGCCGGCGCACGCTTCGCCATCGAGCGTGAAATGGCCCGCACCCCCGGCCTCAAAGTAACCCTCCCCAACCTCGTAGATGAAAACGTCATCCAGAACGCAGCAAAGTCATTCTGAACCGGACCTTGTCATTCTGAACGAAGTGAAGAATCTCTCAAACTATAAACTTTAAACCTAACTATGCATTATATTTCATCTGAACACCTTTCGCTGGAGCGTGTAAAAGAAATTATCTATAATCACGAGCATCTGTGCCTGTCCCGGGAAGCTACAGACGCCATCATCAAATGCCGTGAATACCTGGACCGCAAAATGGAAGACATCGGCAGGCCTGTTTACGGTGTCACAACCGGCTTCGGCTCGCTGTACAATGTCACCATTCCCAAAGAGGACCTGAGCCAGCTGCAGCATAACCTCGTAATGTCTCACGCCTGCGGCGCCGGCGATAAAGTACGCCCGGAAATCGTGAAGCTGATGCTGCTACTGAAGGCTCAGTCGCTTTCATACGGTCATTCCGGCGCTCAGCTCATCACCGTGCAGCGGCTTATCGACATGTTCAACGAAGATGTTCTGCCAATCGTGTATCAGCAAGGCTCTCTCGGCGCTTCCGGCGACCTTGCACCGCTCGCCCACATGAGCCTGCCTCTTATCGGCATGGGAGAAGTGCTGTACAAAGGCGAGGTGCGCCCTGCTGCCGATGTCTGGGCCGAGCTTGGCTGGAAGCCCATCCGCCTTCAGTCAAAGGAAGGGCTCGCACTTCTTAACGGTACGCAGTTCATGAGCGCCCATGCCATCTGGAGCATCCTAAAGAGCATGAGGCTGAGCCGTTGGGCCGACCTTATCGGCGCAATGTCCCTGGACGCTTACGACGGCCGAATCGAGCCGTTCCTCCCTCTCACCCACAAGCTCCGTCCGCACAAAGGGCAGATACTCACCGGAGAAAAATTCATGCATATTCTCGAAGGCAGCGAACTTATACGCAGGCCGAAAGAGCACGTACAGGACCCTTACAGCTTCCGCTGCATCCCCCAGGTGCACGGCGCCGTGAAAGACAACATCCTTTATGTCAAGTCCGTCATCGAGAACGAGATAAACTCGGCCACCGACAACCCCAACATCTTCCCCGATGAGGATATGGTAATATCGGCCGGTAACTTCCACGGGGAGCCGATAGCCATCCCTATGGACTCGCTGGCAATAGCCATGAGCGAGCTTGCAAGTATCTCTGAAAGACGCACTTATCAGCTTATTCACGGGCTTCGCGGCCTGCCTAAATACCTTGTTACCGAGCCCGGCCTCAACAGCGGCTTCATGATTCCGCAGTACACGGCGGCCTCTATCGTGTCCCAGAACAAAGGACTCTGCTGGCCTGCATCCTGCGACTCTATCCCCTCATCCCAGGGACAGGAGGACCATGTGTCGATGGGCTCCAACGCCGCAACCAAACTGGTCCGCATAGTTGACAATGTAGAGACAGTGCTCGCCATCGAACTTTTCAATGCGGCACAGGCCCTCGAGTTCCGCCGTCCGCTGAAGAGTTCCCCCATTCTCGAGAAGATTTTTGCCGATTACAGGAAGGTAGTTCCCTTCGTTGATACAGACACTTACATGCATCCGCTGATTGAAAAATCGGTGCAATTCATTAGAAATGAACAGTATCTATAAAACGGATTAGCGTATGATTATCAAGAATATAGGGCAGCTGGTAGGTATAGTGCCGGAGGGCGTTCTCCGGAAAGAAGGCGAAGAACAGGGCAAAACAGAAGTGCTGGAAAATGCCTGGCTCTCAATAAAAGACGGCCGCATCGCCGCCTTTGGGCCAATGGCAACCTGCCCTAAGATGGCCGGTCAAGCCGGCCATGACGCGATTCCAAGCCACAATGTCATTCCCAGCGATGAAGGCATTGCCGGCCAGGACGTCATTCCCGGCGACGACCGGGAATCTTTGGACGCTACCGGCGGCATGCTCATGCCCGGATTCTGTGACAGTCATACGCACATCGTATATGCCGGAAACCGCAGCGGCGAATTCCTTGACAAGATCAACGGCCTCAGCTATGAAGAGATTGCAGCCCGCGGCGGCGGCATTCTCAATTCGAGCGACCTTCTGAACAAAACCTCCGAGGACGAGCTTTATCGGCAATCCCTTTCCAGAGTGCAGGAAATGATGGACAAGGGCACGGTGGCCATGGAAATCAAAAGCGGTTACGGCCTGTGTCCGGAAGGCGAAATGAAGATGCTGCGGGTCATTCGCCGCATCAAGGAAACCGTCCCGGCAGCAGTCCGCAGCACATTCCTGGGAGCCCATGCAGTGGGCCGCGGCTACACACATGAAGAGTATGTGCAAACCATTATCGACATGCTGCCCCAAGCTGCCTCTCTGGCCGATTTTGTCGATGTATTCTGCGACGAAGGCTTCTTCACTGTCGAGGATACCGAACGCATCCTGCGGGCCGCCAAAGGGCTGCTGACGCCTAAAATCCATGCTAACGAACTGGCCGTCAGCGGCGGCGTACAGGTTGGAGTCAAATATGGAGCATTATCGGTAGATCATCTGGAACGCACCACGGATGCCGAGATTGAAGCACTGCGCGGATCGGCCACTATGCCTACGATGCTGCCCGGATCCTCGTTCTTCCTGGGGCTTCCTTACGGACGCGCAAAAGACTATATCAAAGCCGGGCTTGGCGTTGCACTTGCTTCCGACTACAACCCCGGCTCCTCCCCTTCCGGAGACATGCGCTTTGTCATGGCCCAGGGCTGCATCAAGATGCGCCTAACGCCTGTAGAAGCCTTCAATGCGGTAACATTGAACAGCGCCTACGCGATGGGACTCAGCCATGAGTACGGCTCGGTCACCGTCGGCAAAAAAGCGGCTTTGATCCTCACCCAGCCCGGATGGGATCTCACAAAGCTGGCATACGAATACCAGACTCCGTTTATCCGTAAGGTTATTTTTTAGCTGATGTAACGCTTCCCGGGGAAGAAGCGGGATACCTTCTTGCAGTAGTCCTGATACAGAGGGTACTTTGAGGAGCTGATTTCCTCGCCGAGGGCGGAACTTCCAAGGAATAGGACAATCAACAGCAGGGCGCCTGCCATGCTCCAGTTGATTATACCTATGCCTCCGGCGATAGTGAAGAGATAGAAGCATACCCACAGCCCCTGCTCGGCAAAATAATTGGGATGGCGGCTCACATTCCAAAGGCCCACGGTATTGAATCCCTTGCGATAAGGTTCCGGCAGTTCCTCAAGCTTTTTGCCCGAACGGATCATTCCCCACTTGGTCTGCTGGAAGGACCACTGCTGCTCATCGGCAACAGTTTCGTAGATTATGAATGCCAGCATCAGAGCGGCGGCGATGCCGTCCATCCAGCCGAAGGGAACGGTGGAATTCATGAGGACCAGTGCCGGAAGGGTTATCATCAGAACCAGGGCATTCTGGTATATGCTTATAAAAAACAGATTGAAGGCCATCCACTTCCAATGAGGCTGGAATTCTTTTCTGGAACGCACCACCGCCCAGCGGTAGTCTTCCTCCCCTTCCCAGAATTTCAACTTATAGGCTCCCTTCCTGGCGAAATTATAAGTGAGCCTGGCGCCCCATAACGTGGCCAGTATCGCCATTACAACCAACCTTATGGAGAAACCTCCTCCTGCCGCAATTACCCAGGTATAGGCGATGGGAAGCAGGCTCCACAGTTTATCCATCTGGGAATTGTTGCCTGTAAGCTCGCCTACTACAAAACAGTAAAGGGCACTGCATGCACAAATAATGCAAAGCGTCTTGAGCACAGCCAACTGGGAAGCGTCCAGCATCGGCCCTACATAAATATACAAAAGAGGACATACCACAAGCGAAAGGCCAAGCAAAATGGCCATGGGGACAAGATTCAGTTTCATTTGCAACAAGTTCAGTTTTTAGTTCAACATCTTGAATACAAATATAATAAAAAAATCAAGCACTTACGGTTTTTCGAAAGTGCTTGATTTTGAGTTGTCTGGATGACTGGACTTGAACCAGCGACCTCCTGGTCCCCCGGCCGTGATATCGTTACCGAGCCATAGTTTGTGCGATGATGTCGGAAAAGATGTCGGAAAAGAACTAACTGAAAGACAGCAGGTTATTATTGATTTGATAGATAAGGATTCTTACATTTCCGCACAAAAAATGTCGGATAAGATTTCGGAAATGCCGGGGAAAGGCATCGTTGCTGCGCGAACGATTGAAAGAGATTTGGCGGTTCTGAAAGAGTTGGGCGTTCTCACCCGAATAGGCGGTCGCAAAGATGGATATTGGGAAATCAACAAGGAACTACTGCCATCCCTGTATAGAGTAAGATGAAAAAAGGCAGGTCCACCGGTGAGGCCTGCCAGTGGGCAGCAACTGGAATAACGCCGTGCGGACTATTTCTTCGTCTCTTATGTTCATCGCAAACTTTTGTTTAAAAATATTAAACATGATAAAGATAATAAACAAACGGGTAGAATCCAAGCATCTAAAGGTTTATTGTCAAAGATAAAAATGATGTATTCTTATTGTAGACAGATGTTTCGATTTGAGAACGCGTCTGTCTATCAGCGCTTTATCGGAATTTTTCCAGCGCCGATTCCTAAGTTTTGACGAACTACGCTGCAAGATTTCTGCAAGTCTTGCAGAGATTTCTTAGTATGAAATAGCCTGCTTACCTTTGCAATGCAATTGAGGAAATGCTCCTGTCTTACTAATTGGTTTAGGTGGTCACCCTCTCAAGGTGAAGATAGCAGTTCGATTCTGCTCAGGAGTACAATTCGCGCTGTCGTCTAACAGGTCAGGACGTCACCCTTTCACGGTGAAGACTTACGGGTTCGAACCCCGTCGGCGCGACAAAAATGGAGCCCGGAATGTAGCTCCGGAGGTCAAGGGTTCGAAGCCCTTTGCCCGCCCGAATATGGAAGCATGGTGCAATGGCAGCATGGCGGTCTCCAAAACCGCAGATGAGAGTTCGACTCTTTCTGCTTCTGCAAACGCTCGGATGGTGAAGTGGTAACATATCGGTCTGCAAAACCGACACGCGGGAGTTCGAATCTCCCTCCGGGCTCAAACGCCTCTTTAGCTCAATCGGTAGAGCATCTGCCTTGTAAGCAGAGGGTTACAGGTTCGATTCCTGTTGGAGGCTCGAAAAAAAATGCTAAATTTGCAACGCAAAACCATTATGGATATGGCACAGACGACAATCTACACAACATGTTGGCGTACCTTCACAGGCTTCGCCGGCTGTGCCGTATCCGCATGTGAAAATCGTCACGAGCAGCGATTTACAACGCATCACGAGCGCAGCTAATTCGCACCGGCAGTCCTGCCGTTCTCAGGACCAAATCCATCATCTTAACAGCGCGCAATGCGCAAAATCGTGCCGGCATGGCACACCCATATCATGGACAAGATAGTGCTTGATGACGATACCAAAGCCCTTGTCCTCGCGGTCAAAGACCTTTTAAAAGACCTTCGGGCGCGAGGACTCAGCGACGATGCTATAGATTTCCTTGTAAAAAGGGACGGTCCTGGAAAAATTCTCTTGGACAACAAAGGAATCCTGTCTCTACCGGATTACGGAGATGTGAAAATCTACCTGAATCCGATGGAGCGGACCCTTTACACCCTCCTCTTGAAATATACCGACGGGATTTCACCAGACGATATCTGGATGTACTATGACGAACTCTGCGACATATATAAGGCACAGACTATCTACGTTAACCCAGACCAGATTGAGGCCGCAGTGGACGCGCTTTGCGATGACTCCAGAGCGACATTGCAAACCAATATTTCCAGAATCAAGCGGAAACTGGTGGAGAAGGTAGGGAAGATTGCGGCCGAGCAATATGCTATCATCAGGGGTAGAGATAATGTATACAGGATTGCTGTGCCCAGAAATCTAGTCTCCATGCCTGCATAAAGTCTGCAAGACTTGCAGAGATTTGAACGGATCACTCTATCTTATTACTTTTGTGCCATGGAGCTGTCGCAGCATATCATTGACCTTGTCGGTGCCCTCTACGACGAAGGCCTTGATGACGAAACAATTTGCAATACGGTCGTAGAGTTTTGGCACTGCCAGAGCTCGCATATGTCATTTGCAACAGAAGGCAGGTCATCGGAATTGATGCCTGCCTTCTTTACGTGTTTGCGGTCATAGACCTTCTTAGATTTGTGCACAGCCTTTCTGAATGAAACCGGCCGTCCATGCTCGGCAATCTCTTCGAGCCTTGCCGCCCTGCGTTGGGCGAGCAAAAAGTCCGCCTCCGTAATCCGCAGTTTCTTCATTTTCTTTTTCGGTTTCATAACTTTTGGGGTTACGACCTTATAGATGCAAAAACCATCCCGTTTGTTTCCCTAAGGTCGCTCCAACCGGCTTGCCAGCGGAGCTGTCAAGCCCATTTCCGCTACACCGCCGCACCTCTCACCGCCCGGCAGTCGGCAAAAGCCGCCTGCCCGGCTATCCGTCTCGCAGAAAATGTGTAACTTTGGGCACAAATACTTCGCATTATGGCAAAAGACAGATTTGATATCAAGGAAAAGGAAGGCCTCAGCCTCATGACCGATGCCGACGGCAAACCCATCATCACCAAAGACAGTTACAAGAAATGAAATCGCTTGTAGTCATTGACGCTTGTGTGCGTCAGTCGGATTCCCGGACCCTCAGGATTGCAGAACCAATTATTGAGGCGCTGTCCAAGAGGTACAAGCTCACCAGGTACGACCTGCCGGAGATGGACATCGTTCCACTCAATCCCGGCCTTTTTGAGGAACGTGGGCTTGGTGAAATCCCGGCCTGGGCCAAAGAGGCGGCGATGGCGATTGCCAAAGCCGACCGCATCCTCATTGCAGCGCCGTTCTGGGACATGAGTTTCCCGGCGGTTCTGAAGTGCTTCTTCGAGCAGACTTCGCTCTATGATATTACCTTTACGGACAACGGAAAAACCTGCGTCGGCCTCTGCAAGGCTCCCAAGGTCCTCTATATCACCACACGTGGAATGGATATTCCCACAGGAAGCTTTCTGGACCAAGGCTCGCCGTACCTGAGAGCCCTGGGAGTATTATGGAATCTGGGAGAAATGACCGTTCTGGACGTGCACAACACAGATTACATGTCTGAGGAAGAACTGAACCTGCAAATCAATTCCACGATAGACGAAGGCCTCGACCTGGCAAAAATTTGGTGATTATTTGGCAGGTTTCTTTACAACCAGGTAAAGTTTTCTTTTCCGGCAGCTACCTCAAAGTGGTATTTCACGATACCCAGGTCAATATTGGTGTAACCGGCCATGGAGAAGAGCGTCTTTGTTTCAACCTTGTTTCCCTCATGCAGGATGAATTTGAACTTCTGCTGATTGATGGCGGTAGGGGCCAGAAGAGCCGCGTCCATGCCGTCCATGAACCACTGAGGGGGAACGCCATCGGCCTCGTAGAAGTTTTCCACCGGCTTCTGGGGATGCTGCACGCCGGGAATAGTGCCGTAACCCAGCGCAATGACACAGTGGACGGAGTCGCCGTCCCTGAGAGTAAAGGTTCCGGGAATCTTCTTGTAGGTTAGGCCTACCCAGCAGGTGTTAAGGCCCAAAGCCTGCGCCAGCAATACCAGTTTCTCACCGTAGTAGCCGATTTTTTCTTCGGCTTCATTTCCCTTTGGTCCTGCCATTACGAAGTAATTCTTCACGCCGGAAAACTGTCCGTACTTCCACATGCCGGAAGAAAAGGCCTTCGGCTCATCCAGCACCAGTTGGATGTTCAGACCACTTTCGGCATTAATGTTCTCAATGGCAATCCTGATGGTCGCCACTTTGGCGGTCTCTATGGGCTTGTCGGTGTATTTTCGCACGGAATGCCGTGCCTTGATGGCTTCAAACTCTGTCATGGCTCGATCAATATTGGCACGAAGATACTGATATTTCGGCGGAAAAGCAACTGGCTGTCGCTCCAATCGGCTTGCCAGCAGAGCTGTCAAGCCCATTTCCGCTACACCGCCGCACCTCTCACCGCCCGGCAGTCGGCAAAAGCCGCCTGCCCGGCTATCCTCAAGTTACTTGATTTCCAAGCCGTCCCAATAGGGCTTCAACTCTTTCCCGATTAAATCCATTACCGTAGCAAAAGAGGGCCCGTTTTTGATTTTGGTTTTCCTCAGGAATGCACTCCACTGGGTCATTTTGTCCGAACTGTTTTTGAATGATTCAGAAAACAAGGGATGGTTATCCTCGTATCTGGTACCTCGGTTTTCAAAAATATCTTTTATGGCTATCGCCAATACTTCCTTGTCCAATTTCCCTCCCTGCAGAATGGTGTACACATCGTAGAAGTCCTTCATGCGGCTGTTCGTGACTGAACGTGCAATCATTGTTTGGAACTTTTCGGCCACCACGGTCTCCAGGGAATAGGCATTTATCGTGAACTCGCTCATATCTTCAATCAGAGGTGCATATTCGAGTTCCACGGGATGAGGAATTATGATGTCTCCGAATCCGATATCCATGGACAGATTCTGCACAATAGTATCGAGATGACCGGTAAAACGTACTTTTACGCCGTTATACTCACGTTCAAGAATAATATCTTCGACGGTAATACTACCCTCGGAAGTGTCGAATGTAACTCCATCCTCGGCGCATGGAATAGATAGAATTTCCGTAAATGTCCTCTTGATATTGTCTTTATCCCGGCTGACTCTTTCCCCGAGAAAATCAATGTCGATGGTCGGCCTGGCCGCAAAGCGCTCATAAGCGAACAGCAGGGCACCGCCTTTCAGGTAGAAATTATCCCGATATCTGCTTTCAGAAAGCCTGTACAGCAGTCTTTCGTGCATATAACGGATAAGAACCTGTTGATAAGTTGTGCCGCCATCAATCAGTTTTTTAAGTTTGTCGCGTACGGAAACGCCGTAGTTTTTCACATTTGCCATATTATTCCCACATTTCAAGATACTTTTTCATGGTTCCACCAATCCGCATCTGCGTCGCATAAGCCATCAGTTTCGAAATGCTCTTGTCCTTCCGCCTAAGGTATGAGTGAAGGATTTCTGCACACACATCGATTCCTACTTTATTTCTGAACTTGACCGCATCGCAGACGGACTTTTCCAGGTCGGTAATCAGTACACTGTGCCCGGATATTTCTCTGCGGACCACACCGAGTTCCCTGTATTTCTTCTGCCAGTAGCAGAGCGTAACGGGCGGATAATCCGGAATCACGACGCGTCGGTGCGTATCCACCGCAACAAAGAAAGCTGTCGGAATCTGGGTGCTGATTTCATAGTATGCCCAGGCCGAGTAAAGGCACAGGATGCCGCCGGGGACAATGGACTCGATGTCAATCATTGTGTCGGCCAGTTCATCTGAAAGCATATATACACCCCGCTTCACGCGGACTACCTCTCCATCCGATATAGCCTTGCGGAGCTCGTAATAGGGATTCGGGGTCTGCTCTTTGAGTGTCTTGGCACGGATGCTGCCGCCGTTCTCCGATATGTGCTGTTCAATACTCATCGTCTAATATTTTCACAAAGTTAAGGTAAATTTTTGAATTTACCGTAGTTTTATGAAAAATCTTTAGCTCCACACCTAATACAAAAATTTGAGGCATCTACATTTCTGTAAGTGCCTCATTTTTCAGTTGTCTGGATGACTGGACTTGAACCAGCGACCTCCTGGTCCCTAAATAGGTGAATCCGTCTTTTAAGATTTTGTTTTTTCGTTGAAAATCACTAACTTTACACCCGTAGAACCGCGATTTTGGAAAAACGGTTTTATAAGTT
>JAFUVU010000061.1 GCA_017477465.1 Bacteroidales bacterium | reverse complement strand
TAATGGCCGGAGGGATGGACGAACGGTGGCATTGTTGTAAGAGAGGGTGTTATCAGAACTTGACGGCGAGGGTCATACCGGCAGTAGGTACGACGGTGGTGCCGGTCTGGGCAAGGTCGATGCTGGGATAGACAGTGGCGGAGAAAGCGTGTTTTCCGGCAGCGTCCTGATAGTACTGGTTCTTGACCTTGGCAATCTTGACGGCATCGATGCAGGACCAGATGCTGACACCTACCTGGGCAAGCATCAGTCCACCTACTGCTGTAAGGTATCCACGGGCTTTGTCTTGCTTGGCCTCAGGGATGTTCCATTTTCCGTTGGCATCCTTTTCAATCATGTTTACTACATTCTGGGTCAGGGTGCCGGAGACGGCGCCGAGGACCACGCTGGTACCGAGGAAAGCCCAGCCGCGGCCGGTTTCCTTCATGATGAGCTGGCCGGTACCGGGAGCGCCAAAAGATTCCAGACCGATCCAGAAGACGGAATAGGGGTCAACGTCACTCTTGACGTAATCGGATGCCTTGTAGTTGTTCTTGAGAGAGCTGTAAGATGTGCTCTGAGGAGCTTTCTGTGCGAAAGCCGAGGTGCAGGCCGCTGCCAGCACGAGAATGGTAATGATACGTTTCATTGTTGAAGTTGTTGTAATTGTTAGTTCTTTTCTTTCTTGTTGACACGCTTGGTCAGGCTGATGGCGCCTGTCGGACAGACGAGGCGGCAGAGGTGACAGCCGACGCATTTCTGCCCAAGGAGGCGTGGCTGTCGGGTGTCGTGGTCGAAGGCTATGGCCTGATGGCCGCCGTCCATGCACGACACATAGCAGCGACCGCAGCCGATGCAACGCTCACGGTCTATCTTCGGATAGACAATGGTATCGCGGTCGAGGTCGGAGGGCAGCACGAAATTCTTCAGCTCTGAGCCAACGAGGTCGTCGAGCCGTTCGATGGCGTGCTCGGCCATATAATTCTGGAGGCCCAGTGTAAGGTCGTCAATAATCCGGTAGCCGTACTCCATCACGGCGGTACACACCTGAACATTGCGGCAGCCAAGCTGGATGAACTCCAGCGCGTCGCGCCATGTCTCAATGCCACCGATGCCGCTCAGATGCACATTTTTCATGATAGGGTTCATCGCCATCTCCAGGATGTGGTGCAGGGCGACGGGCTTCACGGCGGGGCCTGAATAGCCCGAGAGTGTCTGTTTGCCGCTGACCTCCGCCTCGTGGCTCATCGTCACGCTCTTGATGGTGTTGATAGCCGAGATGGCATCGGCTCCGGCGAAGTAGGCTCCCATTGCGGGATTGTTGATTTGCGTGATATTGGGAGTCATCTTGGCGATGACGGGAATTTTCACGCTGCGCTTTACGTAGGCGGTATAGAAAGTCACCAGCTCCGGGTTCTGCCCCACGTCACTGCCCATGCCCGCAAGGCGCATCTGCGGGCACGAGAAGTTCAGCTCGACGGCATCGCAACCCGCGGCCTCGGCCATCTGTGCAAGCTCGGCCCATTCTTCCTCAGACTGTCCCATGATAGAGGCCACGACCACCTTTGTGGGATAGTCCTGCTTCAGCCGCCGCAGGATGTCGAAGTCCCCTTCGTATGGATTTTCCGACAACTGCTCCATATTGCGGAATCCGGCAAAGCGCGTATCGCTCTTCACGGCATCGAAGCGTGGCGACACCTCGCGGATGTCCTGCTTGCAGATGGTCTTGTAGAAAACGCCCGCCCAACCGGCATCGAAGGCCCGCGCCACCATCTCGTAGTTGGTGCACACGGCCGACGAGGCAAGGAAGAAGGGATTTTCGCACTGGATGCCGCAGAAGGTGATGGCAAGCGAGGGAACCGCGCCGTTTGCACGGACTGCATCCAGGCATGCTGCGCTCAGCATCTCAGGGATACGGATAGGCCGGTCGTAATGGATACAGGCCTCCTCCGCCCGTTGGAGGTCGACTTCGGTACAGCCAGCGACAAAACGCAGGGCATGCTTTTCGTTGCCGAACCGGATAGCACGGATGGCCCGGGCCACATCGCCAGTTTTGCACGATTTCGTGCAGGGAGCATCCTCGCACAGCAGGCAACGTGCCGCCTCTTCATGGATGTGAATCATATCGTTGTTCTTAGCGATTGTCCACAATCTTTACTCCGGGATAATCCTCAGGACGGAAGGTAACCTCGTCTTCGGTGACACCGAGGGCAACATTCTCAATGGTCATGGTGACGATGGACTTTTTCATCTGGAGGAAGGTGGGAAGACAGGTCTTTTTGGAGACCTTCAGGTCTATCTTCTTAGCGGCATCCTTGTCCTTGTTGGTGCTGAGTTTCTTGCAGACGAAGATCCACTCATCGGCGGTTTCGCCTTTGGAGATCACCTTGTAGCCTTCCGTAAGGTTCATGAAAGGAGCAAGGTCTCCATCCTTCTTTCCCTCTACGTGCTTTGCACTCACCGTCACTTCGGCCTTTGCCGGATCGTATGCCCACTTGGTCGTGGCATCTGTCCAGTCAATTTCGCTGCCGCTGTTACCGGCAATCTGGATCTTGGTTTTCTCGCCTCGCACCAAGATATGTGTCGTAGCCGATCCTACGATGGCCATCTTCATGGTCATGTCCATGGCATAGCCTTCCGCATCGGCGCAAAGAAGTTGTTCCTGCATTTTTGCCACAACCTCTTCCGGGGTCTGGGCATAAAGAGCCGCACTGCTCATAAGAACAGCGGCGAGAGTAAAGAGTAAATGTTTGATTTTCATATAGTTGTTTTATTAAAACTTCACGGCATCCCAGCCGTAGTCCTGATACATGGTGGCCTCAATGTTGTGGTGTTTGACATAGCTGGCGACAGCGGCTGCGCGAACCTTTTCGCGGGCTTTCTCATCGGAATAGACCTTCTGCCAGCCGTCATATTTGTCGCCGAAGATGCGTTTGGCGGAAGGAATGAAACGGGAACCGTCTTCAACCTCGTCAAAAGCCGTAACGATAAAGTCTGCTTCCGATTGCCGTAGGTGCATCTGCCCCGGATAATGCCCGCCGGAAACGCATTTGAGCGTGTCGCCGGCAAGATAGTATTTTAACACCCAGTAATCACCCTTCACCTTGATATCCTCCTTGCTGCTGTCATCTACGTCAATGATGGTGTAGAAGGGAATGCAAATGTCACCGTCGGCATAATGCTGCCCGATTTCGTCTGCGAGATATTTCTCTATGGCGTCGAGATAGGTTTTGCCTGCATCGGCCTTGTCCGAGGTTCTGCCTCCCCTGTTACGGCAGCCGGTGATGGCACATGCGCCGCAAATGATGGCAAGGATAGCGACGAGCATCCAAAGTCTTTTCTGTTTCATTTATTTAAAATACTGTTTTACAATCTTTTTCAAAGTTACTTTGAGAAATATCTTTTCCAGAAAACTTGGCGGAGTAAAGCAGTTCCTGAGGACAATGTCCAGACAGGCGAACTTGCCGGCCGTAGCATCGAAGGCAGAATGATCTTCACCCCCGGTGTAAGCTTTGGCAAAGGCATCCCAGAAGTGGCGGAGCTGGTCTTCGTCCATGTGGAAGATATCCTGCGTCCGTTTCATCTTAGAGTACACGTTACAGACCAGGAACAGATGGCCGATGTCAAACATGGGGTCGCCGTAGCCGAAGCGGTCCAGGTCTATCCAATAGCAGTTCCCGCCTGCAGTAATGATGTTCCCGGGCTGGAAATCCCCGTGGACGCAGTGCCCGTCCTCCGGAATGCTAACGGCATAATCAAGTAGCTTGTCACGTATTTCTCCGTTAACGAACTTACTCTCGCAGAGTACGGTCAGGAGCTGCTGCTTCCTGCTTGGAAAGAAAGCCGTGTCGCACGGAGTTGAGAACATCTTCTTTCCTTCCGTTGAGAGGAGAACGGCCATTTCTTCCAAACGCTCCGGAGAGTCGTGACAAATGCGCGAGAGGGACTTCTTTCCCTTGATTACCTGAGACAGCGTGGCATAGGCATTCCCCACACGCACAATTTCGTACATGGCAGGCGCAGAAAGGCCCAACGTCTCTACGGCTTTGGATACTTCATATTCCTTTGTCACACTTTCCTTCGTGCTCAAGGCAGGCTTGCTCACCTTCAGGATAACATCCGGATCGGCAGGATTCACGTAGGTTTTCCCGTTGCCGCCCTCTCCAACCTGTTTCCAGGAACTTAAATCTATGGTTCGCATCTCATTTCAAATATTTATCTTTCAACGCATTTTGCTCTTCTTCAGAGAAACCCAGCTGCGCGGTAATGTACTGCCGGAGGCCGCCGTAGCGCCGGTCAATCAGGTCCAGTGCTGCCTCAAAATTCTCACGGCTCACGCCCACCATGGCGCGGATGAAGGAGACTTCGGCCTCGCCGCCGCCATTTTCCCTGACCTTGGCCGAAAGCGCCTCTACGTAAGGGGCATAGCTTTCATTGGACAAGTCAAAGTCCGCTACAATCACTTCCCGGGATGCGCCGAGGGCCCCCAGCACAAAGGCCGATGCCCAGCCGGCACGGTCCTTCCCCTGCGAGCAGTGCCAAAGGGATGCGCCCCCAGAAGCGAGTACGCCGCGAAGGAAATCCCCGTAATAGCGCTGGGAAAGGCGATCCGACACGATGGCAGGATAAAGCTTCTTGACAAGCTCCTGGGCCTGTGGCAGCGCGGCGTAGTTTACAAGCGCTGCGGCAAAATCCTTCGATGACACCTGCGAAGAGTCGGCACGGCCCTGCGAGAAGCCGTCGATGAAGGCTTGAGGCAAGGTGGAAAGACGGGTGTAGGTCACGCCCTCGATGATGTGGTCCGGGTCGGCTGCTGCTTCGGCATCAAAGCGGAAGTCGAATACGTCGGAGAGTTGGTATTTGCCTGTCAGGAGGTCCACGTCGGCATCGGTAGCCCTGGAGAGGTTGCCGCTCCGGATGAGTTTGCCGCCTTGCACCTTTCTTCCGTCCTCCATCACAAGGCCTCCCATATCGCGGGCATTTTCAATGCCTTCGAAGGGAATGACACGACTCTCGGGTGTATGGGTGCAGGACAGAATCATGGCAAGTAATTGTCAATCAGCCTGAACATGCCTTCCGACAAGGGGGCTTTTCCGTCCCCGAGCTTCGTTACCAGGAATGTGATTTTGGTGGCGATGAAAGGATAGAGCTTCCGTACATGGGCCTTCAGTTCCTCCTCCGACTCCGTTTCCCAATAGGCCTTGGCAAAGGCTGTCCAGTGGGCCCGGAGGGTGGGGATGTCCAGGTGGAAGATGTTGTCGGCCCGCTCCGGCGACATGAAGTTGGTGGCATAATACATCATGGAAAGGTCCCATTCGGGTACGCCGTAGGCAAAATCGCCCACGTCAATCCAGAGGTCTCGTTTGCCGTCGGTGATGATATTGCCGATATGGAGGTCTCCGTGGAGGCAGGTAGGGACGGAAGGGACCGCCTCAAGGAAACGGCGGAAGCGCTGCTTGTAGGCTTCGGGAAGATGTTCGCTGCGCTCTATCCAGTAGAGCACCAACTCTTTCATGTCCGGAAGACGGGATGTATCGGCCGGAGTCTTATGAATCTGCCGGGCCAGGTGGGCGAAGCGCTCCGACAGCGGCACCAGCTGCTCCGGTTCCTCGGAAATGATGCGGGTGAAAGAACGCTTGTTCGGAATCAGCTCATATTCTGCGCCGAAACGCGTTCCGTCCGTGATAAGACGGATGGGCTTAGGCGTGGGAAGGCCCGAATCATAGACCACCCGGTTAATCCGGAACTCGCGTGCGGCAGTATCGGCCGCAAAGCCGGGCATGAAGAGCTTGGCCAGCGTTTTGCCGTCCTTATGGTTGTAGGTAAGGGCCGTTCCGCCCTCACCGGTCTGCAAGTAGTCTTCCGGGTTTATCATTTGTACTTCGTCCATATTGCTTTCAAAAGTTTTCCATGAAGTGCCGTATTCTTCGCGCTCCTTCCTGAATGACATCATCTTCAACCGTAAATGCAAGCCTGACATAAGCGTCAAAGGCGTCGCCAAAAGACAGACCCGGAGTAATGGCGACATGTTCCTTCTCCAGCAACGAAAAACAGAAGGTGCGGGAATCCATCCCTGTTGCCGATATGTCTGCAAACAGATAGAAAGTAGCCTCGGGTGTACCGTATCGGATGCCAGGAATCCCTTCAATGGAATCGACAAGCACTTTTCTTCTGGCAAGGAATGTATGCCGTATGGGGGCGGCATACTTGTCGACGTGGGTCATGGCCTCAAGGGCGGCCCATTGAGAGACAGAACTCACGCATACGGCTACATTCTCCTGCATCTTGACCAGCCTCTTGATGAAATGAGCTTCGCCTATGACGTAACCCACCCGCCAACCGGTCATGCTGAATGCTTTTGAAAAAGAATTGAATATGACGAGTTTTTCCGAGGGGAAGAACTTTGATATGGAATGAAAAGGCTTGTCATAGACCAGCGCGGAATACACTTCATCCGAGAAAACATACAGTCCCTTTTCCTGAGCGAACAAGGCAATATCTCTCAGCAGCTCAAGTGGATATACAGTGCCTGTAGGATTGTTCGGAGAATTGACAACGATGATCTTGGTCCTGTCTGTTACGAGAGTCCGCAGATAGTCCATATCCGGAAGAAAACCTTCTGTGTATCGGTCGGCTATCACAGGCTTTGCCCCGCACAGGAGCACGTTGTTCGGGCACTGCGCCCAACTGGGGCCGATGATAATGACCTCATCTCCAGGATTCAGGAGCATCCTGAAGGCCAGATGTATAGCCTCCGTAGCACCGACGGTGATCGCCACGTTATCGGGACGAATTTCAATCCCGGCCTTATGTGACTCGTAGGCCGCTACTGCTTCCCTGAGTTGCGGTATGCCGGCGCTTGCCGTATATCTGGTGCGATGCTCACGGATACACTTGTAAGCGGCTTGGCAGATTCCTTCAGGAGTCGGGACATCCGGGTCGCCAAGCGTAAAATTGATTACATCTTCATACTTTTGTGCAAGTGACATCAGCTTCCGGCCCAATGTGCCACGTATACTCCATGATAAATCGGAAAGAATCATATCTTCAAATCTGTTTCATATTTTTAATAAGTAAATCCCAGTTCGTCCAAATAGACCGTCTGGCTTCATAGGCTAAATTTATTTCAACACAGAAACAAGCGCAGCGCGGAATTCGGGCATGGGCTGCTTTGCATCGCGTTCTACGATAAGGGTTTTGAGGCCGGCGTAAGGGGCGATTTCTTCCTCTATGTCTTTCAATGGACGGTCGGAGCCGAAATAGACCGGCGCGAAGGCTTCCCAGAACCTGACGGCCAGGGCCTTGGACATGTGGAAGGTCTCCTGGATGAATTCCTCCCTGTCCAGGACGGTGCAGAGATAGACCATGCCAACGTCAAAGAGGTGATTCCCGTAGCAGAAGTCCCCGAGGTCGATGAAATAGCGCTTGTTCCCGGCGAAGATGGCATTGCTGTACTGGAGATCGCCATGAATGGCGGTGTCTTCGTCAGGAGTATCGGCAATGAAGCGCCCCAGCTTGTCCTTTTCGGCCGATGAAAAGAAGGGATTTTCTTCCAGAAGCCTGTAATAACGGTCCTTTACGTTTTCAAACTGGGCGGTATCTACATGGGTATCATGCAGTTGCAGGCACATCTGCGCAAATTCTGCGGCATACTGCGCCACCTTTTCCGGCTCGTCGGCCGTAGCGCGGGAATAGGATTTCTTGCCGAGGATGCGTTTGAAGCGGATGCCGTAACGGCCATCCTCAGTTACTACGTACTCTCCAGGTTCTGGTGTGGGAATACCCAGGTCATAGACCTTCCGGGCCAGCTTCATCTCGTCCAGGGGCTGTTGGATTTTACCAGGGAAATAGAGCTTGAGCATCACCGAGGGGTCGGTTTTGTGGTCGTAGCTCTCTCCGTTGAATCCGCCGCCGGAGAGGATGTAATCGTCAAGACTTATTCTGATGGCTTTCACGATGACGGCTCCGAAGGGCCCGCCCCCGCGCTCCACGCTTTCATTGGACAGTCGGATGGCCTCGCGCATAAATTGCTTGTCTTGTTCTGTGATGTTCATTTCGCTAACTGCTTTACAGGGAAGGTGAAATAGGTGTCCGGGAAGGGCTCGTCCCGCAGGGTGAAGTGCCATCATTCGCTGTCAAGGGGCTTGAAGCCATGGTCCGGCATCGCGTTCTACTATCGTTGACTGTCATTTTTTACAAGGGTTTCTTCCCGGCGAGCGTCAGGCGCCTTGAGAGGCTGGTTTTGGGAGAGGTAATCTCGGATGTTTTTACGGTCTGCTGTTCTCCATCGATGTCGAAGCTGAGGGTTGCACCGTCGCTGCGCACTTCCATGGTAACAGGGGCGCCCATGACCATCGGGAGGTTTATGTCGCCATGTCCGGCCGGGAAGCCGCAGAGGACGGGGATGTTATACCGGAGCAGATATTCCCGGAGCATCTGTTCGCAGTTTTCAAAGGTGAACTCCGTACCGCAGTCCGTGAATTCGCCCAGAATAACGCCCTTGCAGCGGTCCAGGACACCGTTCATCTGAAGGATATTGAACTGTCGGTCGATGTTGTGCATGGATTCCTCCACCTCTTCGATGAAAAGGATGATATCCTTGCCGAGGGTGGCATCGGCCTGCGTGCCCAGGTTGGGGGCGAAGGTGCAGATATTGCCGCCCACCAGGATGCCGCTGGCTTTGCCGGTGATGTTCTGCGGATGGGCCGGGATTTCGTACCTGGGGATCTTCCCGAGGAGGATGTCCCGCATCAGGGTGCTGGTCTTGTCTGTGCCTCCGGAAGCCAGGAAGGAGCTCATGGTTCCGTGGATGCTCATGACACCGGCACGGGTCCACAGACCGTGGAGGGTGGTGATATCACTGAACCCGACCATCCATTTGGGATGGGAGGACAGTTCCGGAAGCTGTATCTGGTCAATGAGCTGGATGGTTCCATACCCGCCTCTGTTGCAGAGGATGGCCTTGATGGAAGGGTCCTCCAACGCCCACCGGATGTCGCTGACCCTTTCGGCGACGGTGCCTGCATAGCGGCCGTCGACGACCTTGCCCACATGGGGACCGATGACAGGCTCGAGCCCCCATCCGCGCAGGACATCGACGGTTTTCTCGACGTTCTCCATCGGCGTGAAGTAGGACGGGGAAATCAGTGCCACTTTGTCTCCGGCTTTCAGATAGCCGGGTTGGACGCATTTCAGCTCGACTGTCTTTTCCGAGGTTGGAACAGGGTCGTCCTTCTTGCAGGAGGTAAGGCCCGCAGTGCAGGCTGCGGCTATCATAAATATGGGAAGAATACGGTTCATTTATGCTATTATTTTACAGGGAAGGTGAAGTAGGTGTCCGGGAAGGGTTCGTCGCGAAGGGTGAAGTGCCACCATTCGCTGTCGAGGGGCTTGAAGCCGTGGTCCAGCATCGCCTTCCGGAGAATCATGCGGTTCTTGAACTGCTGCTGGGTGATGCTGCGACCTACAGGGCTGGCACTGTTGTCCCCGGTGTATTCGCCAGTTTCGGGATTGCCGCAGAAATCCGGATGGCTTTCGGGGCCGAACCAGTCGAAGGTGCCGCCCATGTCCACTTCCTTCTCCGTAGTCATGTCAAAGAGCGTCAGGTCCACGGTGGAGCCGCGGGTATGGCCGCTCTTTTCCATGATGTACTCCTGCTCAAAGAGCACGCTCTTGTCAAGGTCCGGATAGAAGTAGGTCTTCATCTTGGTGTCGCTGAGGTCGGCCGCCCAGCGCACGAAGTGATCCACGCCCTTTTGGGGACGGTAGGCATCGTAAATCTTGAGGCGGAAGCCCTGCGCCATCACGGCGTCGCTCACGGCCTTCAGTGCCTCGGCCGCCTTTTTCGTCAGCAGTGCCGTAGGCTCTTCATAGCCGTCGATGCGTGCTCCTACGAAGTTGTAGGTTCCGTAGTAGCGGATTTCCATTATCACATCCGGCACCACGTCCGTTATGGTCACAAACGCGCTGCTGTCCTCTGTAGGCAAAACCACAGGGTCTTCCTTATGGCCGCAGCATGTAAGTACTCCTGCGCCGCAGATAATGGTGAGGATGGCGGCAAGCATCCAAAGTCTTTTCTGTTTCATTTGTTACTGCTTGGGATGAAGTTTGCGGTAGAACTTTACGCCTCTTACAAGGGAGCCGAAGTCGGATTTCTGGACATGCGAGGAACGGATATAGCCATCGCGATGGACGGTGAACTCCAGCATCTTGCTAATAAGGGGCTTGCGGTAGGTAGCGGTTACCGTTTCCAGTTTATCGGCATTGGGAAATCCGAAACAGAGGCAACCCTTTATCTCCATGCTGCTGTTTTTTGGCTGTTTGAACAGGGCTTTCAGGCTTTCCATTGTCTTCTGGGCTTCTTCCAAGTTGTCGCCAAGGGGAATGAATAGTTCGAAGGCGGGGTCAATATTGACCTGCACGATATCATCGCCGAAACCGAGATGCCCCACGGAGAGCCAATAATGATGCGCTCCGTCTTCTGAGGGTGAATCGAAGACCTCGCGTATTTCTGCGCCGCCGTTCAGTAATTGGCTCAGTGAGCTAAGAAAATCGGCATCTCCCGTATCTCCGTCAGCCTCGATGGAGACGATTTCGTTCCTCTGGGGAATTTTGGAAAGCTGGGCAAATGATGCGAAGCTTACTGCTAAGAGCAGAGCGATAGTAAGTAAACGTTTCATAAGATGTGCTAATAATTTTTGTCTTGTCAGAGGATCTTCTGTTTCATTACTTAACCTTTGTCAAAAGACGAAATCCACTTTCTTTACGCCGGGACCATAGATGGTCTTGAAATCGTCCCGCATTGAGATGACGTGATAGCCGGCTTCTTTCCACTGCTGCCCAAGTTTAAGGGCTTTTTCTCTGTTGGCGTGGTCGCGGGCATCGTCATCGGCAATGAGCATGAAGGCGGCCGATTTCAGGGAATTGCTTAAGGCAAAATTGTGCATGGCGCTGTCACCGCCGCTGTTGCCGAAGGACAGGACGGGCGTCTTGCCGATTTCCTGCTGAATCTGGAGGACCTTGTTGGTCTTGAGGTTTTTGATGATCAGCTCGTCGGTACGGACAAGGTTTTCTTCCTTGCCGTAGGTGTGGTTGACGCCGGCTTCATCTCCCTGGCCGCTGGACTGGAGTTTCACGTCCATTCCGATAACCCGGTTGGGCTGAATGCCGATAGCCTCCACTAGTGCACGGACGATGAAGCGGTCGGACCCTGAAACCACATAGTAGGTGAAGCCATTGGCTTTCAGGTAATCGAACACTTCCAGCATGGGCTTGTAGAAGCTCTCTCCGTATGTCATGCCGGTGAATCCGTTGGCGGGCTTGGCTGCGTAGGCCTTGACATATGCATCAAACTGAGCCACCGTCATTCCGGCGTAGGCCTTGGCTGCGGCCCTGGCGTGGATCATGTCGAAGCCGCTCGGGAGTGCTTTTCCATTACGGACAAAGTCACGGATGGCCTGTGCCGCCTCCTTGACATCCTCAGGGGCCTTGTCTTTATAGGCGGGATCGTCCAGGGCGCGGTACTCCAGGAGGTTGTATTCGAAGTAGCTGGGATAGAGTTCGCCCACGAAGGTGCCGTCCATATCGAAGGTGGCGATGCGGTCCTCTTCCTTGATATAGTTGGTCGACTTAGGATTGGTTACATCCTGAACATATTCCTGAAGGGCCGTGAGGGCCTCACAGTCGTTCCACAGAGTGAAGTAGTCCTTCGGTGCCAGAGTCTCCGGATCATTTTTGTTGCAGCCGGCCAGTATGCCGGTTATGGCAATGAAAAAAAGTAGAAAGTGTTTACGCATATTTTCAGAGTTGTTTTACATGGAAAGTGGCTTTATTCTGTTTGCTATTTCTCCACGCCCAGGCCCGCACGGCAATGTTGCGTGCAAGGCAATCGCTGTAGAGCCATGGCTCGCAGCTGTGGATGTCGCCCACGTTGATGAAGTCGCGGTAGGGCGCATACTCCGATCCGCTGTAGCCGGTGACAACGAGCACATGGTACTCCGGCGAGACGGCTACGGTGATGGTGTCGTGCAGCGTGGCAGGAGTGGCGTCGGTGCGCCAGTTCACGGGGTTGATGCAGATGTCGGAAGCGGCGATGACGCTCTTGATGTATTTCACGTCCTTCACCGTGTTGTAGCAGATGGTGACTCCCGTGTCGGTCTCGCCCTCGGCGGGACGGATGTGCGGGCACTGCGCCATGTCGGCCTTGGTCACCTTGTAGCCCAGGACGTATGCGGCAGCCAGCTGTGAATAGGTCTCGTCGCTCATGTGTTTCAGCAGTTCCACCATGGCCCTGCCGCCCTGGCTGAAGCCTGCAATGATGAGCGGGCGGCTATGGTCGCGCCGAGCCTGGAAATGGTCGAAGGCCTTGCAGACATCGTCCATTGCGAGTGCGACGCGCCGGGAAATGGTGTCCTCGTCCTGCGTCACCCAGGCATCTATGGTGGTATGGCGGTAGTATGGGGCAAAGAATCGGTTGCCGGGCGACATATAGGTCGCCACTTTGCTTATTTCCGTCGCCATATGCTCGCGGTGCGTGGCGTTCCACACATCGGCGTAGTGGCACAGCCGCCCGTCATCGGTGGTCCAGTCCTCCTCCCATGTCGAGACCACATAGAACACATCGGCTCCCGTGCCGTCGGCATCTCCATCGGCCGTAATCCACATCGAGGGATTGTCGTAGTCAGGCTCCTTGGGCACGTATGGCTGCTCCAGCCCGCCGCTTTTACTGTTGCAGCAGGCAACCATGCCTGCGCCGCAGATGATGGCAAGGATGGCGGCGAGCATCCAGAATCTTTTCTGTTTCATCAATCAGCTGTGTCCTCGGCCTTGAACTCTTTGTTGATTTTCGGCAGAATCTTGCCGATGCGCATCATCTCGTAGTCGTAGGTGGGCGACTGGCGGTTGATGCCCGTGCCCTTGGGCTGCTTCGCCTTCAGGTTCTGCCAGAGGGCATTTATCTTGGCGGTACCATCAATGTCGGCGGTGCGATATACGCTCATGTCGTGATAGACTGGATCTTCTTTCTCCTCGTCGGCTCCCTCTGCGACAACATCGCACGTGTCTGGAGGGAGCACTTGCAGGAGCAATACCCGGATGCCCACACCCTCGTTATCCTGTGAGACGGCGAAGGCTCGAACTCCAGCTCCCACAGAATCGTCAAGCAGGATCTTATGGACCTTGCCAACAAACTGGGTATCAGGCTTCTTATGGTTCATTATCCTCCGTACTGTTCCAAGTTCAATCCCATTGAACACCGGCTCTTCTCGCAAATCACACGCAGTTGGAACGGCGCGCCACTTCTGAACTTGCAGAATGCCGCTGACCGGGCCGCGATGACCACCACGAAGAAGGGATTGAAGGTACATGTTCACATTAACTCGAAAAACTATGACATCAAGCGACCGATTGATGAATCGTACCAGAAGAGGCTTGCCAGGCAGGTTGTCTTCGCCCCGGAACTCGGTAAGTGGAACGACCTCGTCAAACCGGCCAACTGATGCAACTTATTTTTTACACATTACTAACTGACTAATACACAAAGGCCGGGCGGACAAAGCCAAAGCAATCGATTAAGGTTTCAATAGGCAAAGCAGGGGCGCACGTTGACGATGGTAATACCATCGCCGCCCGTTGTTTTGGAACTGCTGCCCCACTGTTCCTCACCGTTATAAAACACATAAAACCAGGCGTAATTAACATATGCGCCGGTGTTAACAGTTGTCGACGACCAATAGACAGCATAATCAGCCCCGTTCTTTTGCAGCATTTCACGCGCTTTGGGCATCATCGCATTAAACTGGCCTTTTGACGGAAGGAACCACCCCGAAGCGCCGTCCGGACGGGCTGTCGCATATTCCCAGGCGGCTTTCAATGCCGGGTAATCATCCGAGTGATACGCAGTGCAGATGGCAAGGCCGTTCATCGCGGATGCATCGGCAAACGCAGGATCGATACGGTCACTCATAGAGGCGCTCGGCTTCCACACAAAAGACGCATCCGCTCCGCCTGCGCTTTCAAGTGAGAGCACGAGTATGCGGGAGCCTGGTGCCGCGACCTCGACGTCGGAAGATGAGGAGATGAATGTTATGCGTCCGACGGCGTCAGAGGGCTTTGAATAAGTAATACTCCCGTCCGGGCGTACGTACCAACCGAGCCAGCCAGAGCAGTCCTCCCCGAACGCGGCCTTTATTTTGAGCCACTCGAGCGTGTTGGTAGCACCGTACTCCTCGAGGGCTACGCTTACAGTATAATACGTTCCGTTTACGAACGAGGTCGGGACAAAGTTGCCGTTATGAGAGTATCTGTAAATCTTGGAGCCGGTGGTTGCAGTAAGCGTCAAAGGCACCATGTCCAGAGTTCTTCCGGGAATCGCGAGATAGAAAACGTTGATAGCCGATGATGGGATGGCGGTGAACGTTTCCCCGTTTATTGACATGCTGAATCCGGTGGCATACAGATCGCTGTAATCATTGCTTTTGTCCTTTAGCCGGAACCTGACTATGGACTGCTGGTTGGCAAAAGACGCATTGGTTGTCGTTACCGATGTCCCGTCAACCGTTGCGGTGACGGTGGCCGTGGCATAGTCGCACACTTTGTCAATGCTTCCCTCTCCGCCGGTCAGTGTTCCGTCCTGACGGGAGTAATTATTGCTGAGGTACTTGAGAAGAAGCTCCTCCCCGTCGGAGGGGAGCGAAGTCAGCGTCCCGCTGAAAGTCGTGCTGCTTCCGCTTGTCTGGGCGGAGAGCTGACCATATTGCCTGGAGGAGCCGTCGCTAGTCCAGACAGTTATGACATCTCCGGCAGTCCAGGTGGACACAATCCTGGGCGAGGTCGCAGATGTGTCTTCCTCCAGGGCTTTGGTATATACCCTGGAGGCATTGACTGTCATAGTATAGACCTGCGGAGCGGGTTCCCCCTCAGACTCCGGGTCGGCTTTGCTGCAGGAAACCGCCAGCGCAACAGCCAGGAAAACTGCGAGGATAAAACTATATAAAGTATTGTATTTCATAATGCGAACTCCCCCCTTTAATAATTCCAGAAATACTCTCCATCTTTTTGATAATCGTTGCGTGTGCTTTGAGTTTCTTCGCTCACGCACAATAAGCCCTCAAGTTTTACTGTAAATACAGTGCTCTCAGGCGTGGTGTAAATCAGTTTCGTTTTCATTTTTTTATTTTTTCAAATCTTTAGCAAATTCGCTTGGGGTCTTCCCGGTGATAGCCAGGAAGGAACGCTGCAGGGAGCGAACGGTGTAGAATCCACTGCTATCGGCCAGTTCCGCAATGGAGATATCAGGATTTTCACTGAGGAGATCCAGCGCACGGCGGATACGAAGGCCTTTGATATAGTCGGGAAAACTGATGCCAGGGGCTGCATCTGCAAGCATCTTGTCTATCTCGTAAGGGGATTTGCCAAGAATGGCGGAAATCTTCTGGCGGTTAAGGCCCTTGTCCAGATAAAGTTCGCGCCCTTCTATGACATCCTTCAACGTGAGAGCGGCTTCAGGAGCATCGGAGGCGTCTTTATGTGTCTGCATATCGGCAATGATGGACACCTGGCGCTGGATGGAACTGAGACTCTTTTTCAGCGATTCACTTTCCTGACGATGGGCACGGTTTCTTGACAGGAGCAGCACCAACAGAAGGCCTGTGGCAAGGATGAAGATGGTGATTAGGACAAGTATAAGCCTCTGGTTCTGCCTGAGGACCCGGGTAGTGTCTTCCAACTTGAAGCGATAGCGCTGCACATCGTACTTCGCGGAATTGGTGAAGGTGCCTTCGAATCGCTCTTTCTGCTCAAGCTGCCTGCTAAGAGAGTTGTAGATTTCCTGGTATTCGCGGGCCTTTTCGCTCATTCCGGCGTTAGTGCAGGCTTCCAGAAGTCGGGCGATACGCATCCTGTAGGAGCGGCTTACCGTATCCGGCTCGGTGAAAGGGAGTTCGTCCCGGTAGATATCCAGGATCTTGTCCGGCTGCCCGGCGGCGGCATAGTAATCGACAAGTTGGGTCTGGCCGTCCGTAGTGAGGAAGTAACTGCGGGTGCAGGCCTTTTCAAATGCCTGCAAGGCGGAATCCGACGATCCAGTGTAGGAATATCCGATTGCCCGGTGGATGTCCAGGTAGAAGCGGCAGCGATCGATATAGGAGCTGTCCATACCAGGAAAGGAGCGCTCCATATCAGAGACACGCTTTTCGTAGTCGGTACAGGCCGAAAGGACGGCATCCCAGTCCTTTTTTCCCTGCAAATCGTTGAGGTACTGTCCATAAAAGTAGATGAGGTGGCCATATTCATCTTCGCTCGAAGCAAGGGATGAGGCTTTCTTCAAGGCACCGCACATCATTTCGAAACCGTCGTCTTCCTCTCCTATGTCAACGAGGGCGTTACCGACAAGAAAGTCAAAGGCGTTCTCTTCGAAAGCCTTCCCGGCTTTATGGGCACATTCCTTACCTTGCGTGCAAGTGGCGAGGAGCTCCGTGAAATCGCGGCCACTGCGGAGGACGGTGGCAAGGTGGTAGAGGAGCTGCGTCCGCACAGCAGGATCCCGGGCTTCCTCCAATTCGAGTGCCTTCCTCATAAACCCAGCTGCGGCGGCATAATTTTCCGTGTGGAGATAGGTTAACCGGGCGCGGAGGGTATGGGCCGTATAGGCGCTCAGTTGCCCGCTCCGGAGACCTTCGTCGGCAAGACGCATAGCCTCTTCATAGTCCGTCATTGCCACTTCCTGGATGTGCGATAACGTATATGCTCCACTGGGGACGGAGTCTGTTGCCTGACCCTTCGGAGAGGAACAGGAAACAACAGCAAACGTCAGGGCTAAAAGGATATAAAGCACATTTCTCATATTGAAGATGTCTGTTTTTGAAAGCAAAGATTATTTTTTTTTCCAGCGAAAAAAGACCAAATCAGCGGAAATTTCGGGTTGTGTTGAAATAATATCGCACAATTTGAAAAATTGTCGCATTTCCAGAGAATGATGCTTGCTGCCAATAGCAATCCGAGAGCATCGTTCACGCCCAACGGCCGGCTGCTAGAAATTAGCAAGATGCCTGGTACAAACGGCGAAAAAGGGATGAGGTTCTTCCCGCTCCAAGAATCGACTACTCCGACTTGTCGGAGAGCTTATGTTCAAGCCTCTTCAGGCGATTCCGGTCGTAGACCTTCTTGGATTTATGGACGGCCTTCCGGAAGGAGACAGGCCGACCGTGCTCGGCGATCTCTTCGAGCCGGGCCGCCCTGCGGTTGGCGAGCATGAAGTCCGCCTCGGTGATCCGCAGTTTCTTTGATTTCTTCCTTTGTTTCACGACTTCAATCCTGGTCAGCCATTGTAGACTTCCCCGTTCCAGAGCATCTTCAAGAATGTCTCAACTGGCACGATCTCTATTCCGTTCAAGGACCTCGGTGCCCTGTCGCGGGAAACGATGATAGGCCTCGTGTCCGGGAAGTCTTCCATGAAGGCCTTCAGGCCTTTCGTATGCTTGGACTGCACTTCGTCGGTGCTCTTTATCTCGATGGCCACTTTCGCCTCTCCGAGGACGGCATCAACCTCGTATCCGCTGTCGGTTCTCCAGTATGCGAGGCTATCCTCATAATCATGATAGTCCAGATAAGCCTGAATCTCCTGGATGACAAGGTGCTCGAAGGCATGTCCGAAATCGGCGGAGCCGGGTTCCAGCGAGGACCGGTGGAGCAGGTAGTTTACAACGCCGACATCGAAATAATAGAACTTCGGAGCGACGACCGCGCGGCGCTTCTTCGACTTGGTGAATGACGGTACCATGTACCCGATAAGGGTCTGTTGAAGGATGTTGAAATACTCCTTCACGGTCGTGGCGCTGACCCCGCAGTCGGAAGCAATGTTCGAATAATTGACGATTTCGCCGTCCGTCTGGGCGGCTATCTCGAGGAAGCGGTTGAAAGAGGACAACTGTCTGACGACGGCCTCGTCCTGGATTTCCTCCTTAAGGTATGTCCCGATATAGGACTGGAGGCGTTTCTTCGGGTTCTGAATCATATAGTGACGCGGAACCATGCCGTTGTTGACCGCACGGATCAGGTCGAAATCCGGAATCTCGGCACTCACTAGCGGGTGCAGCGTATATTTGAGGGCTCGGCCTCCCAAAAGGTTCGTCCCCACGCGCTTGAGCTTCCTGGCGCTGGATCCGCAGAGGATGAAGCGGATTCCCCGGTTCTCCATCAGCCAATGGACCTCGTCGAGGAGCGGAGGTACTTTCTGGATCTCATCCACGATGACGACCGTTTCCGGACCTTTCTTGTCCAACTCCTCTCGGAGAAGCGATGGACGACGGGCCAGGCGTTCAAACTCGTCGCTCTTGAGTAAGTCGTAAACAATCGCTTCCGGAAAAACCGTCTTTACTAGCGTGCTTTTCCCAACCTGGCGGGCGCCCCACAGGAACAGGCTGTCGTCTCCAGCATCATCGAACGAAAGAATTCGCTTGTATTCCATATCTTAAAATGTCTAAAATCCAAAGTAGCACTTGCAAATTTAGACAAAATTCGAATCATAACAAAGAGAATCCGGATTATTTCTTCCATCCATAATCAGTCGTTGAGATAATCTGATAAAAAGAAAACAGAAACATCTCCAAGCCGTTGCTGACTTGGAGATTACTGGTTTCAGTTGAAGTAACGCTACGCGATCCGATGGAAGTTGTAGAGCTCGTAATGGCAGAACCCGCTGCGCTGTTTGTAGCCCAGCGGGGACGCAATCTTGTTCTTCCGGAGCCAGGCTCCGATGCCCGGCAGGTTGTTCTCGTCGACGAACGCCAGACGATCGGTCTGGAGGAGGCTTCCGAGATTGACGGTGATGACTCCGTAGAGTTCCTCGTCCGGAACGGTGTTCATCAAGACGGCCAGGGAGCCGTTGTTCTGGTAGCTGTCAAAGCTGAGTGACACTTCAGTGCCTTTGAATTTGAGAGTCTTCATGACTTAAAACTT